>JBDSGK010000017.1:0-96757 GCA_039919015.1 Ferruginibacter sp. | reverse complement strand
ATCCCGGTTACACAATTACAAAAGTCAAACCGCATCATTATCCGAAATGAAGAAATGATCCCGGCAGATGCAGTACTGATGAAAGGCACTGCCAATATTGACTACAGTTTTGTAAGTGGAGAAAATGTAGCAGTTGAAAAGCGAAAAGGGGAGTTGATCTATGCCGGCGGTAAACAAATGGGCAGTGCCATTGAACTGGAGATCATTAAAGAGCCATCGCAAAGCTATATCACCAGGCTTTGGAACAATGATATTTTCAACAGTAGAAAAAATGAAGAACGATCATTCATTCATCCCTGGAGCCGCTATTTTACCATGGTATTATTATCCATCGCTATTGGTACGCTTATTTTTTGGCTAATTTTTGACCCATCTAAAATTTTACCTGCAGTTACAGCTGTTTTAATTGTTGCCTGTCCCTGTTCATTATTGCTTTCAGCAACATTTACTTATGGCAATATGCTCCGCATTTTTGGCCGTAATAAACTCTACCTTAAAAATGCAGCTGTCATTGAGTCGATGGCAAAGATCAATACAGTTGTGTTTGATAAAACCGGTACCCTTACACAAAGCAATGTGGCTGTTGTTGATTATGAGGGATTGCCTCTTTCGGACCGGGAACTTACCATTATTAAAACTGTTACCAAACAGTCATCTCATCCCTTAAGCAGAGTTATCGCTGCATCCATTAAAAGGTCACCTGAAAATTTATTAACAGTTAGCCAGTTTAAAGAGTATACGGGTAGGGGTTTAGATGCTGTTGTGGAGGATGTTTCAGTTAAAATGGGGTCCGCAAATTTTATAAATACTGATAATGAGTTTATCACACACGATACGGGTACATCAGTACATGTACTGCTGGATAAAATTCATGTTGGTAAGTTCAGCGTACAAAACAAGTACAAACAGGGCGTTGCTGAAATGGTTGATCATATAAAAAAGGAGGGGAATGACATGTTTGTATTATCCGGCGATAACAATTCAGAAAAAGAAAATCTGTCAAAAATATTCGGCACGGCCACAAAGCTCCGCTTTAACCAATCTCCTCAGCAAAAGCTAGATTTTATCAGCAACCTGCAAACTGAAGGTAAAAACGTGTTGATGCTTGGTGATGGATTGAACGATGCAGGCGCTTTAATGCAAAGCCAGGTTGGTATTGCAGTTTCTGAAAACTCGGCCCGGTTTTCCCCGGCCAGCGATGCTATACTGGATGGAAGTAAAGTAATGCTGCTGGATAAATTCATCAGCTATGCCAAAGCCGGGAAAAAAATAGTAATGGCCAGTTTTATACTTTCTATTTTATATAATGTAGCGGGATTGTCTTTTGCAGTACAGGGAATTCTTTCGCCCATGATCGCTGCCATTCTTATGCCTGCAAGCAGTATCAGTATTGTATTGTTTGTAAGCCTCCTTTCTTCCTGGATAGCCAGGCGTCAAGGACTTTAAATTATACCTGATCAAGATCATGTTTTGATTTGATAGTCATCACCCTCAACAACTTAGGCTACGGGTAATTTTGTTCATCATTTAAATTAAATTCTTTTGAGCGCACTCTTCGTATTGATCGGCATTAGTATCCTGGTTGCAATCAGTTTCCTGGCAGCTTTTTTATGGAGCGTCAGAAGCGGCCAGTATGACGATGATTATACACCGTCTGTGAGGATGTTATTCGATAATGACAGCAAAAAGAAAAATGCAAACGCTTCTTCATCTGAAAAAATAATACAAACCAAATAATCACATGCAGGTAGAAAAATTTTATTACGACAATAAGATAGTAAAGAATTTTGCTTTCGCCACCATTCTCTGGGGTGCTGTTGGTATGCTGGTTGGCTTATGGGCAGCATTACAACTGGTCTTTCCGCAAATGAACATTACACAGTATGGCTCATTTGGCCGGCTTCGCCCGTTGCATACCAATGCTGTGATCTTTGCCTTTGTAGGTAACGGTATTTTTATGGGCGTTTATTACTCATTGCAGCGTTTGTGTAAGGCTCGTATGTCCAGCGATAAACTCAGTAATATTCATTTTTGGGGCTGGCAATTAATTATTGTGGCTGCTGCCATAACATTACCCATCGGTTTAACACAGGGTGCAGAATATGCAGAACTGATCTGGCCCATAGATGTAGCTATCACCATTATCTGGGTTGTATTTGGCTGTAACATGTTTGGTACCATCATTAAAAGAAGGGAAAAACATTTGTATGTAGCCATCTGGTTTTACATAGCCACTTTTGTTACAGTAGCCGTTTTGCATATTGTACGTTCAGGCCAGTTGCCCTATTCCTGGCTACAGAGTTACAGCTGGTATTCAGGTGTGCAGGATGCGCTGGTACAATGGTGGTACGGACATAATGCGGTTGCGTTCTTTTTAACAACCCCCTACCTGGGGTTAATGTATTACTTTTTACCAAAGGCTGCCAACCGTCCTGTTTATTCATACAGGCTTTCGATCATTCACTTCTGGTCACTGATATTTTTATATATCTGGGCCGGTCCTCACCATTTGTTATACACGGCGCTACCCAATTGGGCTCAGTCATTGGGTATTGTTTTTTCTGTTATGTTGATATTCCCGAGCTGGGGCGGTATGATCAACGGGCTGTTAACCTTACGTGGCGCCTGGGACAGGGTGCGGGATGATGTTATCTTAAAATTTATGGTGGTGGCAGTTACCGCTTATGGTATGGCAACTTTTGAGGGCCCCATGCTTTCATTAAAAAGTGTGAGTGCCGTGGCGCATTACACCGACTGGATCGTTGCCCACGTACACGTGGGTGCATTGGGTTGGAACGGTATGCTCACATTTGGTGTTTTGTACTGGCTGATACCACGCATTTTTAAAACAGAACTGTATTCAAAAAAATTAGCCAGTAATCATTTCTGGCTGGCAACACTGGGCATTTTATTTTATGCCATACCCATGTATTGGGCGGGCATACAACAAAGCCTGATGTGGAAACAATTTACTGAAGCCGGCCAGTTAAAATATACTTTTTTAGAAACGGTGACCTACATGAAACCATTTTATGCCATGCGTTCACTTGGAGGAGCATTGTATCTGACAGGTGTATTCATCATGTTCTATAATATTTATAAAACAGTTAAGAAAGGTAAGTTGGTTGCTAACGAAGAGGCCGAAGCTGCACCATTGGCAAAAGAATATGTTAAGCATACAGGAGAACATTGGCACCGGGTTATTGAAAGAAGACCTGTTCAGTTTATGATCCTGAGTTTAGTGGTGATACTGATCGGTGGTATCATTGAAATAGTTCCCACCTTCATGATCAAATCAAATGTGCCCACCATAAGCAGCGTTACACCTTATACCCCGCTTGAATTACAAGGCAGGGATATTTATGTTCGTGAAGGCTGTTATACCTGTCACTCACAAATGATACGCCCTTTCCGGAGTGAAACAGAACGTTATGGCGAATATTCAAAAGCAGGAGAATTTATTTATGATAAACCATTTCAATGGGGCAGTAAACGTACCGGGCCCGACCTGGCGAGGGAGGGAGTTGGTATACTGAAAAAAACCGATGGCTGGCATTTCCGTCATTTCAGAGAACCCTCTTCTATGAGTGAAGGCTCCATTATGCCTGCGTATCCTTTTATGTTGACACAAAACCTGGATACATCAACCACTGCAGCAAAGATCAATGCGATGCGCTCACTGGGTGTGCCTTACCAAAAAGGGTATGAGAAATTTGCCAACAGTGAACTGATGGCGCAGGCAAACAGTATCCGGATCAATTTAAAAATGGAAGGTATTGAAGTGCCTGCCAACCGGGAAGTGATTGCATTGATCGCTTACATACAGCGGCTGGGAAAGGATATCAGTAAAAATAAAACAGCAACAACAAATAAATAGATCATGTTCAAATTCATAAAACAATACGCCGAAACGATCAGTCAGGTGAATATTTATCCCATGATATCGCTATTCATCTTTTTTGTTTTTTTTATTGTACTGCTGGTACTGGTAAAAAAAATGAAGAAAGAAAGGGTGCAGGAATTATCGAACCTGCCTTTCGAAAACGAAGAATTAACCAACTCAATCTCATAAATATTTATAGTATGCAACTCACCAGGTCTATAAAAAATAAAACAGCATTAATTGTATTTTTCTTTTTTTGGGCATCAATACTAACCGCCCAAACAACCACACCGGCAGCAACCAGGCCCGCCGAAACCGGGTATAACCAACTGGCCATGCTGTTGATGATCCTGATCGTTGTGCTTGCTTTTGTGATCTGGGGAATGGGGCTGGTGTTAACAGCGTTAGGCAGGCAATTGGTAGACAAAAGTAAAAATGCTTCAAAAATTTTAAGCGTTATGCTGCTTGCAGGTTTGTCGTTGCTTTCTCAGGTTTCGCTGGCGCAGGATGCCCTGGCAACGAATGTGGTAAAACAATTGCCCAATTATGGGGGGCTCAGTTCTACAACTTACTACCTCTTCCTGACAGTTTTTTTTATGGAACTGGTGGTGATCCTCTTTCTTGCTTTCTCTATACGCAGGATGTACACCGAATTACTGCCCGAGAAAATAAAACCAAAGAAAGAAGGATCAATGTTCAGGACATGGTGGACAAAGATGGATTCAAAATTATTTACCAAAGCCGTAGCGGTTGAAAAAGAAGCGGACATTTTACTTGATCATGACTACGACGGTATAAAAGAACTGGATAATTCATTGCCGCCCTGGTGGAAGTATGGATTTTATATCACCATAGGTGTGGCTTTTATTTACCTGCTTAATTTTCATGTGCTCGGTACCGGCTTAAACCCTGCCCAGGAATATAATACTGAAATGGAAAGAGCAGGAATAGAAAAGGAAGAATACGAGGCCAATAATAAAGACAGGATAGATGAAAACAATGTGCCCATGTCCGATGCAGCTGGTATTAAAGCGGGGCAACGATTGTATGAAGCAAATTGTGTTGCCTGCCATTTAAAAGACGGGGGAGGAATTGTTGGTCCCAACCTGACAGATAATTACTGGTTACACAAGGGTTCGTTAAATGACATATACAATACGATCAAAATAGGGTATCCCGATAAAGGCATGCAGCCCTGGGGTAATATGTTCTCACCAAAAGAAATAAGTTTTCTTGCCGGTTTTATCAGATCGCTTAATGGTACCAGGCCTGCTTTACCAAAACCACAGCAGGGAGAATTTTATGTAGATGCGCCTTTAACGGATTCAACCTCGGCTGCAAAGCCTGATTCATCGGGGATCAAGTAAGTGTAATGACAGAAACAATTGACATAACTAAACAGGAGTCTTTCCGGGATTCAGTTGCTACGATCAACAGCGAGGGTAAAAGGAATTTTATCAATCCCAAAAAACCGAAGGGTAAATTATACAACCTACGAAACTGGTTCAGCATTGTTTACCTGGTTGTTTTTTTTACACTCCCGTTCATCAGGGTAAATGGAGGCCCGTTGTTCCTGTTCAATGTGCTGGAACGCAGGTTCATTTTTTTCGGAATGACCTTCTGGCCGCAGGATTTTTTTATTTTCGGAATAGGCATGCTCACCTTTATCGTTTTTGTAATTTTATTTACAGTGATTTTTGGCAGGGTATTCTGTGGCTGGGCCTGCCCCCAAACCATTTTCATGGAAATGGTTTTCCGGAAGATCGAATACTGGATCGATGGTGACTCCACTAAACAAAAGCAATTAAGGGCAATGGCCTGGAATGCAGAGAAGATCAGGAAAAGGACCCTGAAGTTCATTTCCTTCTTTGCCATATCATTTCTTATAGCTAATTTTTTCCTGGCGTATATCATTGGCATTGACCAGTTGATCGGGTACATTAAAAGTCCCGCAGCGCATGCAGGCACATTTATTTCATTGATCATATTTACAACAGTTTTCTTTTTTGTTTACTGTTGGTTCAGGGAACAGGTTTGTATTGTTGTTTGCCCATATGGAAGATTACAGGGTGTTTTACTGGATAAGAATTCTATTGTTGTAGCATATGATCACAAACGGGGAGAGGAGCGGGGAAAGCTGAAAAAAACTGATGACCATGATTGTAAATGTACCGATTGCAAAGATGATGGCGCATGCAAAAGCATGGCAGCAAAATTTGAAGCTTATACAAAGCCCGGCGATTGTATTGATTGTTTTGCCTGTGTAAGGGTTTGCCCTACCGGCATCGACATCCGTAACGGTACACAACTGGAATGTATCAATTGTACCGCCTGCATTGATGCATGCGATGATATCATGGTAAAGGTAGATAAGCCGAAAGGGCTGATCCGGTATGCATCTGAGAACAGTATTGCCGATGGCGTAAAATTAAAATTCAACAGAAGGATAAAAGCATATTCTGTTGTGTTGGTGCTTTTACTATCCCTCCTCACATTTTTATTGGCCAGCCGTACCGACCTGGATGTTACATTAATGAGAACGGCGGGAATGACCTATACAAAACTGCCTGACGGTCGCCTGGCCAACCTGTATAATTTAAAACTGGTTAATAAAACCCACCAGGACATTGACTTTACATTGAAACTTGAAAACCTGCCCGGCGAGATCAGTTTGGTGGGCACCGGGGAGCTAAAAATTAAAAAGGAAGATTATTCGCACCTGCAGTTCTTTGTAAAACTAAAAAAAGAAGCTGTAAGGAACTGGAAGACGGAAGTGGAGATCGGTATGTATGTGGATGACAAGCAGGGGGGGGCGCCTAAAAAAGTAAAAACCATTAAGGCTAAATTCATCGGCCCCGAAGTGTATAACTAAAATGATCAATTATGAACTGGGGAACTAAAATATTTATTGTGTACGTTGTTTTTATATCGGGCATATTGCTGATGGTCTTCAGATCATCCAGCCAAAAAACAGACCTGGTAACAACAGATTACTATGCCAAAGAATTAAAGTACCAGGAAAAGATAGATGAGATGAACCGGGTATCGGCTTTATCGGCACCGGTAGCATATACCATTAAAGATAATTCCATCATCATACAGTTCCCTAAAGATTTTGCAGGTAAGGTATTGATTGGCGAGGTAGTACTGTATTGCCCGTCAGACGAAAATAAGGATATAAAGAAAAGTTTTTCAGTACAGGACAAACCCTTGCAACTGGCGCTTCCTGCTGCAAATAAAGGTTTGTATGAATTGCAGGTGAGCTGGCAGGATGGTGGGGTATCTTATTATTTTGAAAAGAAAATATTTATGTAAATGGTACAATTATTTTTTGTGGCTTTTATGATCGGTATTGTTGGCAGCTTTCATTGTGTGGGTATGTGTGGGCCCCTGGCATTGGCTTTACCCCTGGCCAATGATAGTTTTTTTGCAAAATTTTCCGGTGCCTTGATATACAATGCAGGGCGTATTGCGACCTATTCTGTGTTTGGATTAATATTTGGAGCGATCGGCCAGACCGCTTCTTTATTTGGTTTTCAGCAATGGTTATCGATCAGTACGGGGCTGTTGATCCTTGTGTTCATAGTCATTCCCAAAAAGTATAACATGCAGCAGGCCGCATCAAATTACACTACCCGGTTTTTTTCCGGTATAAGAATGCAGTTGGGCCGTTTGTTCACAAAGAAAAACAATACCTCATTTTTTGTTATTGGATTATTGAATGGTTTGCTGCCCTGCGGACTGGTGTATATGGCTGTGGCAGGGGCTATAGCGGCAGGCAGCATCGGCAACAGCGTATTATTTATGGCAGCTTTTGGTTTGGGTACATTGCCCATTATGTGGAGTGTCGCATTTTTTGGAAATTATGTAGGTGTATCGCTGCGGCAAAAGATCCGCCGGGTATATCCTTATATGCTGGCATTGATGGCTTGTTTGCTCATCTTAAGAGGTATGGGCCTGGGGATACCTTATGTAAGTCCTAAAATGAATACCGAACAGGCTGCTGTACACGGGTGCTGTATCAAAGACTGACGAATCTCAGGTATTGAAATGATATTCATCCTAACATGCGGCTGGGAATAAATTTAAGTTTGTAACCTAATAATAGCAACTGTGTACTATATGGCACTCATTAAAATATCCAAGCCAGATCAGTTTCACCATGAAAATAAAACATGGGGCCGTTTGCTTGAATTTTTTAAGCAGGAAAATACGTTTTTAAAAAACCGGCTATCGGAGGTTGTTGATCATAGCAGCGGAAAAGATTTTTTAGCACTGGCAGAACAATTCCAAAATAAATTCATTTTAAAAGACGAGTACATTGATGAACTGCGTCATGACATAAATGAACAGGATACGAACCTGGTAAACAATAAGAACAGCAGTGTTGACAATAAACTGCTGAAACGCCAGGAAAAGCTGCGGAATGAAATGGAATATTTTGAAAAGGATTTTAGCCTGCTTAAGAATGAGTTTAATAAATATCTTTCAGCTGTTTTATAATGCCGCAACTAGTTTAACATGTCTGCCAGTTTTTTTTCATTGGTGATGATGATATTGCCTTCCTTAATTTCAATTAAATGTTCACTTTTAAAATCACTGAGTGTACGGATAAGTGACTCCGTAGCCGTTCCGGCAATATTGGCAAGGTCTTCCCTGGATATATGAATGGAGAATTGATCCTGCTTTTCCTGCCGGTATTTTGCCTGAAGTGTTAACAGTGCATCTGCCACCCTTTTACGAAGCGAATTATAGGCCAGGCCCAAAAGTTGGTTTTCTTTTTCAGTGATATTCTTGGCCAGCAATTTGATGAATTTATGTGTTACATCCCTGTTACTGTGTAATAAAGTCTCAAATTCCTCTTTAGGAATAATGGCGATATCACATTCTTCGATAGCCTCTGCGGTTTCTTTATAAACTGTTTCTTCCAGCAGGGCGGTATACCCAAAAAAATCGCCTTCATTGAATAAGCCAACCGTTAATTCCTTGCCGGCATCATTGGTTTTGCAGGTCTTTACTTTTCCTTTCCTGATATAGTATAAACGGTTGGGATAATTACCTTCGGAATATATCGGTTGTTTCTTTTTATAATGATTGATATTCCTGTCTGCTGCCAGTTCCTGTAATGCGTTGATCCCTTTAAATTCATTCAGCATTTGATGCATGCCTTCGGGGTTATTGTCAAATTCTTTGGAGAGTATGGCCATTTTTTTAAGACGGCTCTCCACGGCATTCAATAATTCAATATCACTGAAGGGTTTGGTAATATAATCATCGGCGCCCATCTCCATACCCCTTCTCAGGTCACTGCGTTCTGCTTTTGCGGTTAAAAAAATAAATGGAATGCTTGTTAACTCCGGATTTTTATGCAGCAGGTGTAAAACCCCATAACCATCCAAAACCGGCATCATGATATCACAGATGATCAGGTCAGGTTTCTCCTTTAGCGCCATTTCAACACCAACTTTGCCATTCTCAGCTGTGTGTACTTTATAGCCAGCCAGTTCTAAAATTTCGGCAGTATTTTCCCGGATTTCATGATTATCTTCTATCAGTAATAAGTGCTTCATAATACAGTGGTATGTTTTGGTTAATCTATCTTTTCAATGTAATTGTACATGTAGTACCTACCTCCAATTCGCTTTCAAATTCAATTTTTCCATCCAATATTTCAATGTATTTGCCAACAATATGGAGTCCCAGGCCCGTACCCTGTATATTGGTAACATTGGTACCCCTGAAAAAACGTTCAAATAAATGTTCCTGGTCATCAGCCGAAATTCCCATACCCTTATCTTTTACGGTTAAGATGATCCTGTCTTCCATGACCTTGCTGGTGATCTCCGTTATACTTCCTTCGTTTGAAAACTTTATGGCATTCGATAACAGGTTAATGATGATATTGCGTAACATGGCAGGGTCAGAAAAAACCACTTCCTCACCGCTGTGCACATATTTGAACTGCTGGCCGCTTTTTGCAATGCCTTCCATCTCACTGCAAATCGTTGTGATCTGCTCCCTGATGTTAAAATCAATATTATTAGCCGTGATCTTTCCATCTTCAATTTTGCCTATCGATAGAAATTCATTTAATAAATTGGTGAGATTATTTACTGAAGATTTAATACGGTGAATATGTTTATCTCTTTTTTCCTGTTCCTCAGCATTTGTGTATTTGGCTACCAGTGAGGCTGAAGACAGGATCGTACTTAAAGGTGTTCTGAACTCATGAGATGCCATAGAAACAAAACGGCTCTTCAGGTCACTCAGGTCTTTTTCCTTGCTTAAAGCCTTTGTCAGCTCATCTTTTGAAATTTCCAGTTCCTGCAATATTTCCTGCAACTGTTTTGTTCTTAATTCAACTTTCTCCTCCAGTTCTTCATTCATGCCTGCTACTTTCGAATTGATCTCAGATAATTGTTCCTTTTGCTGCAGTATACCATTTTCATATTCTTTTCTTTTGCTGATATCACTGACAAAAGCGATCGTAAAACTTCCATCAGGAGTTGTGTAATTACTCAGGCTGATCTCAACCGGGAATTCGGAACCATCTTTTTTTACTGCAAAAAGATCTTTACCCAAACCCATGGGCCTTGGCCTTGGATTTTCAATGTAATGATCACGATACTCAACATGCTTTGGATGATAGCGTGAAGGGATCAGGGACTCGATCTTTTTCCCGATCAGCTCGTTTGGGTCTTCATATCCAAAAAGGGAGAGTAAAAAATTATTTACCAACAGGATCTCAGCTTGAGCATTGGCCACCAATATCCCCATGGAAGCAAATTGAAATAGGGCTTCAAATTTTTCTTTTTCCTGTCGAAGTTTTTCAGTTGGCATGCTAAGTTTAAAATTTGGTGGGGGTATTTGTAAATGTACACTAAAGGGGGATGGTAACCTGCAATACCTGGATACCAGTTCAGGATATGAGAACACGGGGTAAATAGACGTTACACGGCTAATATCTGTTCAACGATCTCATCCATGCGGATGCCGCTATGGCTTTCTTCATAAACACATTCGGTGTTTTTGATCAAAAGTATTTGAGGCGATTCGTGGCTGACTGCAAATTCTTCAGCAATTCTATCAGATAAGGATCTGTATTTGATCAGGTCGAGGAAATAAAAATCACAGGTTTCGGGCTGTTTATCCCTTTCCAGCCGGTTTTTAGCCATACTGCTTGTGCCACAACGGGTGCTGTGTTTAAAAATGACCTGGGGCCTGGTCCTGGATAATTCTTTTATTTCGGTAAGCTGGTCTGCACTGTTTAGTTCTATCCAGTTCATAATAAATAGCCGGAAGTTAGTATTTTAAGTTTAGATTATTGTGCAACCGACGGGCAACCTGTTTTACGGCTTGGGCTGCAGCTGCTGATCAATGTGGTAGCTGTAATTAATACGATTAAAACTAAAAATATTTTTTTCATCATTTTTCTTTTGAAGTTAAAAACTTATTATTGCACAAAATATAAGTTGCAAAGATAATTTACCCGGGTTAAACGGAGAAATACAATTTATATTACCTTGGGCATCATTTTTAGACGGAAATACGGAAACTATCCTGTGAATTCAATAATTAACCATTAAAAGTAAAATCCAACATGTTACAGCTTAAACGTCCTATCGCATTTATTGATCTTGAAACTACCGGGGTAAACCTGTCAACTGACCGTATTGTTGAAATTGCCATCATAAAAATATTGCCGGATGGCAGCCGCCAGGTAAAAAGAAAACTGCTCAATCCCGAAATGCAGATACCTAAAGAATCAAGTGATATACATGGTATAACTGATGAGATGGTAAAAGATGCACCAACATTTAAACAGGTGGGGAATGAAATAAAAATGTTCATCGAAAATTGTGATATGGGCGGATACAACAGTAACCGCTTTGATATCCCGATCCTGATGGAAGAATTTTTGCGGGCCGGTATGGACGTAGATCTGAGTACCAGGAAAATGATCGATGTGCAGCATATATTCTATACCATGGAACCACGTACATTAACAGCTGCCTATAAATTCTTTTGCCAGAAAGAACTGGTTGCTGCACACAGTGCAGAAGCAGATGTAGATGCTACCATTGAAGTGTTGATGGCACAACTGGAACGATATACAAACCTGGGTGATTCAGTTGAATCTATATTGAGTGTTATAGGGGAAGATAAGGTTGTAGACTATGCCCGCCGCTTTGGTTTTAATGATAAAGGGGTGGAGATATTTAATTTTGGTAAGCACAAGGGCAGGGCTGTCAGGGATGTTTTAAAGGCTGAACCCCAGTATTATGACTGGATGATGCGGGGTGATTTTCCGTTGCATACCAAGCAAAAACTCACCGAAATACTCAACAGCACCCTGTTAAAGAACAATTAAATAGCTTTTGTAGAAAATATGTTGATAAGGCAATCCCATATTTAATGTAAATTTGAGGTTGTTAAATAAGCATGTGCATTGGAAAAATTAGTCATCATACCAACTTTTAATGAGAAAGAAAACATCGAAAAAATAATCGGTGTGGTGATGGATTTGAAGCTTAATTATCATATTCTTATCATTGATGACAGTTCTCCCGACGGTACTGCCGATATCATTCAATCATTAATACCCAAATATCCCGGGCAATTATTTTTAGAACAACGGACCGGTAAATTAGGTTTGGGTACTGCATACATTTATGGGTTTAAGTGGGCCATTGAAAAAGGTTACCGCTTTATTTTTGAAATGGATGCCGATTTTTCACACAATCCAAATGACCTTGAAAGATTATACCAGGCCTGTAAAAATGGGGCCGATGTTGCCGTAGGTTCACGTTATGTAAAAGGTGGCGCTGTGGCTAACTGGCCGGCAGACCGTATCATACTTTCAAAAGGGGCTTCGGTATATACAAGGATCATAACCTGGATGCCGGTTAAAGACCCAACAGCAGGTTTTGTATGTTATAAAAAAGAAGTGCTGGAAGCCATGAACCTTGATGGGATCGAATTTGTGGGCTATGCATTCCAGATAGAAATGAAATTTGCTGCCTGGAAACTTGGCTTTAAGATCATGGAAGTGCCCATTACATTTATTGACCGTGAATTTGGCGCCAGCAAAATGAACAAAGGCATTATTAAAGAGGGCGTGTTGGGTGTACTCAAACTCCGCTGGCACAGCCTGTTTAAAAATTACCGCAAAAAAGTTACCAATACTGATTTTAACGGCGATGTAAGTTTTCGTCAATCCGATGTAGCACTGGAAAGTAAGTAGCCTTACTTTATTTAGATCCGCTCTTTCTCCAAAAATATTTCTTAGGCCATTTATGTAATGGATTTTAAAAATGCATCTGGTATAATTATCAAACCAATGATTATGCAGAAGCTGCAACTTTCCATTCCCGAACCCTGCCATGAGAACTGGCAACAAATGACGCCAACAGACCAGGGCCGCTTCTGTAATGCCTGTGCAAAGGAAGTGGTTGATTTCAGCACGATGACTGATATGCAGGTACTGAATTATTTTTCAACACTTACGCATGAAAAGGTTTGCGGCAGGGCATTGCCCGAGCAGTTGAACAGGGCCATCAGCCGGCCCGAAGCACCAAAGAAAAGATTATTCTGGTACTGGAATTATATTGTGATGTTCCTTATGTTGTTTACAAAAGGTAATACAACAAAGGCGCAGGGAGGGATTAAACTTGTTACTCAATGCAGCCCGGTAAAGGCAAATGATATCAGGGGAGAGATAGCAACAAAGGGTGGTATTAAAAGAGAAGGCAGCCGTATTATAACCGGTAAGGTGACAGATATTGATGGTACCCCGATTTCATTTGCGTCTGTAAAAATTAAAGGCACAAATACAGGTGTTTCTTCTGATGTAAATGGGACTTATTCAATCAAAATAAATTCAAATACTGTACTTGTAATTTCTGCAGCAACTTTTAAACCGACGGAAGTTCCAATAGGTTTCCAAAATGTATTGAATACTTTTTTAGAGCCAGCTGGTGGAAGTATAGTTTGCGTTGTTGTAGGTGGAATAATTGGTACCAGTATGGACTATGCTTCACCCGATAAAAGAAAAGCTATGGCCATCTTAAAAGTAAAAGATGAAGAGACAGGAAAGTATTTATCCGAAGCTTCTGTAATAATAAATTCGAATTCATTTATTGATACTGTCTTTACTAATACCAAAGGAATATATAAAATAAAGGGAATTGAAAACTACGGTAGATATTTTATTCAAGTTAAAGCGGAGGGTTATGAAGGCAATGAGTTTACGATCAGCGAATCTGATTTCAAAGACAGGAAAAAGGAGTGGGAGGTTTTATTAAGAAAACAAAAGGTGGAAGCAATAAAGCCAACAGCAGTGGTAACGGAAACAAAAATAAGGCTGGAGGGAGTAAGAGCAATTGTTATTGACCAGGGAAAGGGTGCACTGTGTGTTGCTGATGGGATTATTATGCCAAATGGTGCTGATATCAAGCCAGAGGACGTTGAGACCTATTCAGTATTACAAGGTCCTGAAGCCTCAGCATTGTTTGGCCCTGGTGGGGCAAATGGGGCTATTGTAATAACTACAAGGAAGTCGAAAGAAAGAAGCCTGGATACACTTTTTATATCCACAAGTAGTTTAACTGTTGGAGTAGTTAAAGTAGAAGAGAGCTATACAAGAACAGCGATGGGAGCAATGGTTAAAGGAGTTACCATAAAAAGTAAAAATACAATTACTGACTCTTTAAAAATGTTTGCTACAAAACTGACCGGGGCGCTTAAAATCTATCCAAACCCCGTTCAGCGTGGCAATACATTCAACATCGCCTTAAAACTAAAACAAACCGGCCTGTACCAAATTCAAATAACAGATGCAACAGGAAGAGTTGTTTTGCAAAAGCAGATCAATGTACCTGGCAAAGAGTTTACGGAAAGTATACAGGCGGATAGCAGGTGGAGCAGTGGTGCTTATTATATTAGCCTTATTGATAGTAATAACAAACTTATCAATAAAACGAGTTTCATATTTCAGTAGTGTGTTGATTGTGCCGGTCAAGTTGCTACCTTAAATTTTTCAATAATAAAAAGGAGCAGCTGGCCGGTTTTTTTGTTGTCAGGCCACTAAACAGGCACTTGAAGTTATCAGGACATTTGTATTCAAAATAGCTATTAAATAATCAGTCTGTATGTAGTGGCCAGACAACTATCAAGTCTGATCCCAATATAGGTGTATGGCCACTATATGCAGTTTTTGATTGTATGCTGTATTGAAATATAAAACAGTTCTTAATTTTACGGGTACCAGTAGTGGCCTGACTGCTAAATGACCTGATCCCGGTATAGGTGTCTGGCCACTGCCATTCGATTTTAATTTTAAGTAGTATTAGTTTATAAAACAATTTTTAAATTCAAGGAGTACCTGTAGTGGCCTGACTGCTAAATGACCTGATCCGGGTATAGGTGTCTGGCCACTGCCATTAGATTTTAATTTTAAGCAGTATTAGTTTATAAAACAATTTTTAAATTCAAGGAGTACCAGTAGTGGCCTGACTGCTAAATGACCTGATCCCGGTATAGGTGTCTGGCCACTGCCATTAGATTTTAATTTTAAGTAGTATTAGTTTATAAAACAGTTTTTAAATTCAAGGAGTACCAGTAGTGGCCTGACACCTAAGAGCGGCACTTATTTAAACGCCGGGTGAAACTGGTGTAATGTATTTCTCAAATATTCCCTGTCAAGATGTGTATAAATTTCAGTGGTGGTAATGCTTTCATGCCCCAGCATTTCCTGCACGGCCCTCAGGTCGGCACCGCCCTCAACCAGGTGTGTAGCAAATGAATGCCGGAAAGTATGTGGTGAAATGTTTTTTAGGATCCCTGCGCTTGCAGCCAGTTCCTTCAACATAATAAAGATCATTACCCGGCTGAGTTTACTTCCCCTCCGGTTCAAAAAAAGAAAATCTTCCTGCCCCGGCTTTATATTCATGTGTACCCTTATCTCATTTTTATACAGGTTGATGTATTTAATGGCTGCACTGCCAATAGGTACTAATCTTTCTTTATCACCCTTGCCGATCACCCTTATAAAGCCTACATCCAAAAACAAACAACTGATGCGCAGGTTTACCAGTTCACTCACCCGTAATCCGCAGCTGTACAGGGTTTCAAGGATGGCTTTATTACGGCCCCCTTCGGGCTTGCTGAGGTCAACCTGTGCAATAATGCTTTCGATCTCTTCAAAGCTCAGGGTATCGGGCAGGCTTCTTTTTTGTTTGGGCGTTTCCAGTAAAGCAGTTGGGTTTACGGTTACGATCTGTTCAATGATACAATAGGTATAAAAACTCCGCAAACCCGAAATGATCCTCGACTGAGAAGCAACCGTCATCCCCAGTTCGCTAACCCATTGTATGAATTTTTCCAGATCTTTCAGTTCCAGTTCCTGCGGGGTGATCATTTTTTTAGTGGCCTGTAAATAATCTGTCAGCTTATCAATATCACGCAGGTAAGCCTCAACGGAGTTAGCCGCTAATGATTTTTCCAATTGAAGCCAGGCTTTAAATCCTTTTTTATAAGGTTCCCACATCATGCCTACACATTTTTAAAAACTAAGATGGTTGCTCAGAACTAATTATATCCTATTTTAGCAACCGAATTTCGTTATTAGTTATCAATATACAATATGCTGGCAGTTAATTTTCGTTCGTTTAAACAGAAAGTAAGGTTTAATAAAAAAAGACTGAAAAGTTTTCTGACCAAATTAGAGAAGAAAACACCCAAGGGACTTGATAAGCTGGCTGCTTCAGTAGAGATCGAAGTTTGGAAAGAAGTGGATTGTCTCAGCTGTGCCAACTGTTGTAAAACGATGAGTCCTACATTTACAAAAACTGATATCAACCGGATATCAAAACATTTTAACCAAACGCCTGAAGCCTTTACCAAACAGTGGTTGAGAAAGGACAGGATCGGGGATATTTTAAATAAGACCGAGCCCTGCCAGTTTTTAAATTTACAGGATAATAAATGTTCTATCTACGAGATACGCCCAACGGACTGTTCGGGATTTCCGCACCTGAGCAAAAAGAGAATGACAACCTATATGCATGTGCATAAGCAAAACATTGAATACTGCCCGGCTACTTACAGGCTTGTTGAAAAAATGGAGGCATTAAGTAAAGCCTGATCATCCATTATAAATATACATCTTCGATTAAAAAATACTCCACGGGTTCCCCTTGCAATATGGTTATAGAAAGTATATTGAACTGGATCCTTATCCATTGAGGCTGCAGGTAAAGATATTCTTCAGCTGCATTGATCAGGTTTTGAATTTTCTTGTTGTCAACCCCGTCTTCGGGATGGCCAAACTTTTTTGTAAGCCTTGTTTTTACTTCAATAAAATGCAGGATACCCTCTTTTTCGGCAATGATATCCACTTCCCAATGGGAGTGGCGCCAGTTTTGGTGCAGGATGATATAGCCTTTTTCTGAAAGGTATTTCGCTGCCAGGCCTTCGCCTTTATTACCCGTAAGGTTGTGCTGTGCCATAGTTTCAAAGTTAATATTTTATGAGTGAGTCACCCCGATAGGGTGGCTCACTCCGCATATAAATACAATGCCATATCCCAATATCAATTGTTTTAACAAAGTCTTGCCCGCCACTGCATTCAGGAGTGAGCCACCCTTTTGGGGGTGACTCACTCAAAAAAGTACAATAGGTAATTAACAGGATGAGGACAATTGCCCATATAAAATGCTTATTGAAAACCTATTATTGCTTATTTTTGCACAAAGCACATTAAAAAATGAACAAACAAAACAGATCTACATTAATTATAGCAGCCTTATTGATCATCCTGGCAGCATTAAGCCGGGTATTCATGTATCCTTATAATTACAGTTCCATACTTGCTATGGCCATTTTTTCCGGAGCTATTATAAAAGATAAAAGGCTGGCTTTTGCAATGCCTTTATTAGCTATGTTCCTGGCAGATGTTTTGTTTGAACTCTTTACTACAGCCCCTGGTTTCTGGGGTTGGGGTCAGCTGGTTGGATACTGTATCTTAGCCCTGATCACTTTCATTGCTTTCAGCATGAAAAAGATACATGTGTTGACGGTAGCAGGTTATTCTGTTGGATCTTCTTTATTGTTCTTCTTTTTATCGAACTCGGCCTTCTTTGTTTTTGATAATCCTGTTTATCATCTGTATCCTCAGAATTTCGATGGATATATTAAAAGTCTTGTTGCAGGGGTGCCATTCCTAGGGAAAGCTGTTATTGTTGACCTGATTTATAGTGGCGTTTTGTTTGGCACTTATTACCTGGTTCAAAACTTTGCGTTCAACAAAAAAGCAACTGCTTAAGTTTATTAAAATATTTTTGGCGGGTGTTTTTTATAACAACAACTGAGCTTCTTCATAACCCTCATCAACTGCCAGGTTCTTTCCATCGGCAGCAGTTGTAGCCAGTTCATCACAGCGGTTATTAAAAGGATTATCGGCATGGCCCTTAACCCATTTTAATTTCACATTTATTTTTTGGGAGAGCTGATAGTATCTTGTCCAGAGGTCCTTGTTTTTTTTACCTCCTTTGAAATTGTTTTTTATCCATGTCTTTAACCAACCTTCTTCAATGGCCCTTACCACGTACTGGCTATCAGAATAAACAATTACCGGTAATTCTTTTTTGGTAATGGCTTCCACCCCCGTGATAACGGCTAACAATTCCATACGATTATTAGTAGTATGACGAAATCCTTTTGAGATCTCTTTGCGATGCTTATTGTACATGAGGATAACGCCAAAGCCCCCGGGGCCAGGGTTTCCACGGGATGAACCATCAGTATAAATATGAATTACACTCAAATGATAAGAATATTTGAGTGCAAGTTAAGTTTTGGATTAGGGAAGAAAAAATAAGATTATATAATTTGTGAAAGAAAACCGGCTGTACTTTGAACTATGTTTTCAAACTTCCCATGCCACCGTCAACACCAATCACTTGCCCGGTAATCCAACTGCTGTCATCGCTTAATAGAAACGAAACGAGCTTTGCCATGTCCCCGGTACTGCCAATCCGCTGCAATGGATGCCTTTTGGCAGAAGCTTCTTTTTTTTCATCAGTATTTAATAATGATCCGGCAAGTGGCGTATCAGTAAGTGATGGTGCAATTACATTCACCCTGATCTTGGATGCCGCAAATTCAGCTGCCAGGCTTTTTGCCAGTCCTTCAATTGCAGCTTTTGCAGTGGCAACAGATGCATGAAAAGGCATCCCCAGTTTTGCTGCAACTGTACTGAACAATACAATACTTGAGCTGTTTGTTTTTTTCAGATTAGGCAGCAGTTTTTGAATAAGCGTTACAGCTCCCAAAACATTTTGATTAAAGTCATTTAAAAAATCCTGTGGGCTCAACCTGTTAAACGGTTTTAAGTTTATTGAACCGGGGCAGTAAACCAATCCGTCAACAGATTCGGGTAAATCGTTCAACGGATCAAGGCTGTCTTTTGAAAGATCAATTTGGTAAAACCTGCTCTTTACCGCTGACAATGGATGTGTATCGGTTCGGGAAATTGTAAATAAATGATATTGATTTTGCAGAAGTTCTGCGGTTCTTAATCCAATACCTTTTCCGGCACCGGCAATAACAATATTTTTCATGATAAAATATTAATTCTGCAAGTTCATAGTTAATTATTAAATGTTACGGCACAAGTCCGCTTTATTCAGCATTAGCAAGAAAAACATGAAGGCTTTCGTCATCGCCTCTTTTTGCCCAGTTGATGATGGTTTCACCGGATATGTCAGCATATATATCCATCTCACTTTTGTTGTTAGCCAGAGACTTTTTTGGCACCAACATCAAATAATTAGGTTCTATGTATTCGGGGTGATGATCTAAAGTAAAACCCTGAACCTGTAAATACCTGTAACCTTTTTCTTTCAAATCATCCAATGCTTCAATGGTAAGATAACCATGGTTGTTGAAATTTCGTTTTATCTCATTTGTCATGATAAGTAGTTTTATGAATAACAAATTGAGAGGAAGAATGTTTGTTATATCGATTGTTTTTAACGATTGCAAAAAACAAGACTATAAATCGACCGTCAGGAATTCAGATACCATATGCTGCCATTCAATATAGTTGCAAATGAGACCCAGATTAGGTAGGGAAGCATCAGCCAGGCCGCAGGTTTGCTGATCTTGTAAAATGCAGCCATGGTAATCGCAATTAAAGTAAGCATGATTATTATTTCCGCAAATGCCCATCCGATGGCGTGGAGGTTAAAAAAAATGAATGACCAGGCGATATTAAGCACAAACTGAATGACAAAAAATGTAACTGCCCGTTTTTTGTTTTGATGGTTTGTATGCCATACCAGCGCAAGGGAAATTCCCATCATTATGTAAAGCAAGGTCCAGACCGGGCCAAAAACCCAGTTGGGTGGATTCCATACCGGTTTGTTGATGAACCGGTACCAATTGCTAATGGATTCAACAGTGCTGAAGCCGCTCAACAAGCCCAGTGCCAGACAAATCAATACGCAAATAAATATTTTTAAAACCAGCGATTTCAATTTTTCTCTTTGGTTTTTATTGCTAAAAACATACCAACACTGAAAAGTAGTGTGATCAGCCCGGCAAAATAGGGAATTATTTTGATCATTTTTTTGGCATGTTTACGAGTTTAAAAAATACAGCAAAGCCAAGTATGGAAGGAACCCAAAGGCCAATAAAAATGGCAGCATGCTCTTCGCCTTTAAACCACAAAATTTCTGAAAAGATGAGGGAAAGAAATGCAGCGAGTAATAAAAGCACATCAGCGGTTGATAATTTTTTTGTCATACTGGGTTGTTTAAAATGAATTTGTTAGGCAGGTAGATATGGTAATAACAACCAGGATGCATTTTTGTTGCAATATATTTTGTACACAGCCTGACTAAAAAAATAAAGGGAATCAGTTTAACTGATTCCCTTTCATTTATAATAATTAAACAAACAAAAATTATTTTTTCGGCATCAATACCGCATCAATTACATGCACCACTCCATTTGATCCGGTAAGATCTGCGGCAGTAACATGAGCACCGTTTATCATCACTTTGCCATCCTTAATAGAAACTGTCAGCTCTTCACCTTGTAGTGTTTTTACTTTCTGACCATCTTTTAGATCTGCTGCCTTTACTGCACCTGCAACTACATGGTAGGTTAGTATCTTTGTAAGCGCATCCTTGCTTTCGGGTTTTAATAATCCTTCAACTGTTCCTGCAGGCAATGCTGCAAACGCTGCATTGGTAGGAGCAAATACGGTAAAAGGGCCTGCGCCTTTTAATGTTTCAACAAGACCTGCTGCGGTTACTGCGGCAACCAATGTAGTATGATCAGTAGAACCAATTGCTACATCCACTATGTCCTTTGGAGCTGCTGGCGGTGCCATTACTTCTTTTACAGTATCGACTGATGTCGTTTCTGCTGTTGTGGTCTCGCCGCTGTTGCAGGCAGTTAATGCCATGATGCCGAACCCGGCAATGGCTGCTAATGATAAGAATTTGTTTTGCATAAATGTTTTTAGTTTTTCTTTACAACACAACAATTAATTAAAGGTTTAGGAAAAATAAAAAATAAAACAGTTTGTTTAGCCTATTTCAGTTTCTATTCATCCAGGTTAAACATTTATTGTTTTTTTGACAAACAAAACATCATCGGCTAAAAAAGTCAAAAGTAAAAAGGCAAAAGTCAAAAGACTGCAGCAATAAGTATTTTTTAATTTTTACTTTTGAATTGATATAGATCTTTCCTTTCGTCGAAATAACATCTATACCTGGAATACCCCCGTTTTAAACTCTGCAATATCCGGGTTATGATCTGCTGCTGCAATGCCTTCCGATATCATTTTCCTGGTATCGGCCGGGTCAATGATCGCATCTATCCAAAGCCTGGCACCGGCATAGTATGGTGTGGTTTGCGAATTGTAACGGTCAATGAGTTTGGTCAGTAACTCCTGTTCCAATTCAGGCGTGATCACTTCTCCTTTATTCTTTAAAGTGGCTACCTGAATTTGAAGCATGGTCTTGGCAGCCTGTTCACCACCCATTACAGCAATTTTTGCTGTAGGCCAGGCATAAATAAATAGGGGATCGTATGCTTTGCCACACATGGCATAATTACCGGCACCATAAGAGTTGCCAACAATGATGGTGATCTTTGGAACCACGGAATTGGCAACTGCATTTACCAGTTTGGCCCCGTCTTTTATTATGCCGGTATGTTCACTTCTGCTGCCTACCATAAAGCCCGTTACATCCTGTAAAAAAACAAGTGGTATCCTTTTTTGATTGCAGTTCATGATGAACCTGGCGGCTTTATCGGCACTGTCGTTATAAATAACACCGCCCAGTTGCATTTCGCCTTTTTTATTTTTTACGATCAGTCGCTGGTTGGCAACAAAACCAACTGCCCAGCCATCCACACGGCCATAACCGCATACAATGGTTTTACCATAGTCTTGTTTGAATTGGTCAAAGCTGGTAGTGAGCGAAGTCGAATCTGTATCAGCAATGCAATTGATCAGGTCAACCATATCATAAGGCTTGCTGTTGCCTGCACTCATGATACCATATACTTCGCCATTATTTTTTAAAGGTGGGGTGGAAGTTATCCTGTCGAACCCGGCTTTTTTATGATGCCCCAGTTTATTCATGATCTTTTTCACCTGGTCCAGGCATGCTTCTTCAGTTTTGAATTTATAATCAGCAATACCGCTGATGGAATTATGTGTATCAGCGCCACCTAATGTCTCACTATCAATATCTTCACCAATGGCTGCTTTAACCAGGTAGGGACCTGCCAGGTAAATAGAACCATTGCCTTCTACCATTAATGTTTCATCACTCATTATGGGCAGGTAAGCACCACCTGCAACGCAGGCGCCCATTACCGCGGCGATCTGCGTTATACCCATAGCACTCATTTTTGCATTGTTGCGGAAGATGCGGCCAAAATGTTCCTTATCCGGGAATATCTCATCCTGCATCGGTAGAAAAACACCCGCACTGTCGACGAGGTAGATGATGGGTAAATTATTTTCCATGGCGATCTCCTGCATCCTTAAATTTTTCTTCCCGGTAATAGGAAACCAGGCGCCTGCTTTTACGGTCTGGTCATTGGCAACGATCACGGCTTGCCTGCCGCTTACATAACCAATACCGCTTACTGTTCCGCCGGCAGGGCAGCCACCTTCTTCGGGGTACATATCAAAACCCGCAAAAGCGCCGATCTCAACAAATGGTTTATCTGCATCGCATAAATAATTGATACGCTCACGGGCAGTTAATTTATTCCGTTCCTTTTGTTTGGCGGCCGATTTTTTTCCGCCGCCCTCATAGATCTTTTCCAGGTGCTGCTTAACCTGGCTCCAGGCCATTTTCAATGCATCTTCATTCTTGTTGAATTCTAAGTCCATATTGTAAGTTAATTGTTATCTGTTATAAGTTAATCGTTATTTGTTTTGAGTTTAAGATAATGCAGAATCCCATTTGATTTTTACAGATTGATACGTAAATTTGTGAGGTTCCTTCCATTAACTATTAACCATCAACCATTAACCGCAGCACAAAAATATGGCTAATGAAATTAACCGCATATTAAAACTGTTTGCCGATCTGCAACATGGCGACTGCTGGATAGGTAATAATTTTAAAGAAGTGTTACATGGGGTAGGGCCCGATAAAGCCCTGCAGGATATTTCGGGTAATACCAACAACACCTGGCAACTGGTAGCACACATTACCTATTGGCGCACATTGGTCGTAAACCGTTTAACCGGCACCAATAACCCTCCGCCATTCCAGAATTTTCTTTTACCAGGTGATTGTAACGAAGCCAGCTGGAGACAGGCATTGCATGATTTTGAGGCTGCTTATCATTTGTTGCGTAATGCCATTCAGCATTTTAACCCGGATAACCTGGATAAACCCTCTCCTAAAAAAGAACAAAGTTTTTACGAACTGATGATGGGTTGCCTACAGCACGATGCTTATCATTTGGGTCAGATGATGTTATTGAAGAAGGTTTCAGCATGATAATTGCACCGGTAATTTAAATTTTACCCAATATGATCAGCAGCAAACCCGTTTTTTATTTATTACCCGTTTTCCTTTGCACATTTTTAATTACTAAGCAGCAGCCTGCATTCTCACAAAAAACAAAGGTTTATGATCTTGTAAAAGATTTTAAAGCAGTGGCTGATGATAAAACTGATAATTATCTTGCTTTTGCAAAAGCTGCAGAAACCATATCCAAAGCAGGCGGCGGGCAATTAAACATTCCTGCAGGCAGGTATTATATTGCAGCTTATAAGACCGCCGAAAAAAATAACCGCTATACAGCCGCCGATATCATTTTTAAGAATTGCAATAATTTAACTGTTGTTGGTAACAATGCGGTGATAAGGCTTAATGGAAAGTTCACAAGGAAAAGGGACTACCAGGCTGCCGGTCTTCCTTATTTTTATGCTTACAATAATACGGTTTGCCCTTTTAAATTAATGAATTGTAAAAATGTTTTGTTAAAAGACCTTACGCTGTATGGGGAAGTTGATAAGATGCGGAAACAGGCGGGTGTGGTGGAGGGGGAGAACTATGGCGTATTCATTTCTGATGAGGCACCAACTGATATCAGCAGTAATATAGTTTTGCAAAACATCACCACGCACCATTTTGCTGCAGATGGTATTTTGATCAGAAGTAGTGGAGAAAATATCCTGATAAACAAATGCAATTCATATAAGAATGCCAGGCAGGGATTGAGTATCGTAAAAGGCAGAAATATCAGGGTCTTAAATTCTTCTTTTGATTCTACCGGAATAACCGGGGGCTATGGTTGGCATGCTCCCGGTGCAGGTATTGATATTGAGAATGAATTTGGCTCTGGTAAGCTCAGCAATGTGCTGATCAGGAATTGTAACCTGAGAGGAAACAATGGATTCCAGATCGTTACCACATTACAATCTGAGAAAGTAGTTATTGATTCCTGTTTTATATCTGATGCTGCCGGGGGATATTCACAACTGCTCAATGGAGTGGGCATGTACAGTTTAAATTCTACTATTTCAAATTCCATCATATTCGGTAACATACAGGTTGATATTGCTGACCAGGGATATACCGGACCAATTGTACAAGAGATCAATAAGAACATTATTTACTCAGGAACCAGGGCTATTGTAAGTTCAGATTTTTCCCGACCTGTCAATATAACTGATAATATTATCATTATGTTGCCTAAGCCGAAGATGGATGATTATTTCCCTTATATACAAAATAAGAACTGCAGCTTTAACAGGAACATTGTTGTTGTACATGCTGACCGTATAAAAAAAGAGCCCAACTCAGTTACAGCACTTGTACAATTAGCCAAGGAAGCCATTGGGGATTTTTGGCTTGTGAACGGGTATGATATTCCTGTCGAAAAGCGGCGGGCTAATTATTTTTTACCTGCCGTTAATGGAACAATAAATGTAAAAGATCAATTTTTTGGTGAGAGTGATGTAGTTGCAAGATTTAATTTACCCAAAAGATATATGTTATCACACATGCAGGTAAAGGAAATATTAAACAGGGAATTGTTTACAGCTTATAAACAAACGGCTTTAAGCCACAAATACCTGCTACAGGCAAATGCTGTTCGTGTTCATACAAGGAAAATCGTTGATGATGCAAATAAATAAGCAAAATAAATTGCGCGGTTAAAATCCGGGATCGGGGTTCTTTCTGAATAAAAAATATCAATTAAACAACACCCTCAATTCGCAGCCATTCCCCGGAGAAGAAATGATCGTAAGTTCGCCGTTAAACAATGAGGCCCTTGTTTTTATATTCAACAGTCCCACACCCTGGGATTTTTTAGCGGTATTAAAACCTATTCCATCATCTTTTATACTCAATAAGGTTTTTTCATTATCCTGTATCAACAATACAATAACATTTTGGGCAGCAGCATGTTTCAAAATATTATTGAACTGCTCCTGTATGATCCTGTATATGCAAAGCTTCAGTTTGTCGCTTAGATTGCTTTCATCCATTTCTTTTGCCTGCAGGCTTATTACAATTCCACTGGTTTGCTGAGTAACTTTTACTATACTTTCAATTGCCCCGATAAGTTCTGATTCATTCAAAGATGGCGGTATCAATGCATGTGAGAGGTTCCTTATTTCTGTAACAGCTCTATTGATGAGTTTATCCGTTTCCCTCAAATAAGCATGTTCAAGCTTTAATTCTTTTTCTGCAAGACCAAGGTACAACCGTGATCCTGCCAGTATCTGGATTATATTATCATGTAATTCGCTTCCCAGTTGCTGCCGTTCTTTTTCCTGGGCACTGATCACTGCTTCGGTAATTTCCTGCTGTTTTAAACGTCGCTCATTTTCCAACTCACGCTCCAGGAATATTTTATCAGTGATATCAGTCTGGATGGCAAAAAAATGCAACAGTTTTCCGCTTTCATCAAACTGTGGCTGGCACTGGATACGGATCCAGTATTTTCTACCGGATCTGGAATAATTAATGATGTCACATTCAAATGGTTCTGATTTTTTCATTTCTGCACGCATGAATTGAACAGCACCAGGGCTTGTTTCTTCACCTTGTAAAAAATCGCCGGGTTTTTTACCAAGCACTTCCTCTACATTAAATTCTGTGATACGGGTAAAGGCCTCGTTTACCCAAACTATCTTGCCTTCCGGATCGGTTATCACTACAGCATTCACCGTTTCACGTGCAATAACGGATAGTTTTTTTATTTCATCCTCAGCTTTTTTCCTTTCTGTTACATCCCGTGAGTTGAATACATAACCCCGTATTTCCGGGTTATCAGTCATATCCGTGACCCTGCTTTCCAGCCATCTCCATTCACCTTTTGCATTTTTAAAACGGAAGGCACTGAGTTCACGAAATTTTTCGTTTCCCTTTATTGATAAACGTTCCTTTATTGAATTGATATCATCCGGGTGTATGAACGCAAAGGAATTTTTTCCTACAAGTTCTTCGGGCTCATATCCCAATATCCTTACAGCAGCGGGACTCGTATACAGGTAATAACCTTTTTCATCCAGTATATTCGTAAGGTCGGAGCCATTTTGTATAAGTGACCTGAAACGCAATTCGCTCTTCGCAACCTGTAATTCAGCTTCTTTTCTCTCGGTAATATCCTGTGTTGCGCCTATCAGCCTCACCGGCTTTCCATACTCATTACGAATAATATTGCCCTTATCATGAATATAAACATAACTGCCATCATCACGCAGCATCCTGCATTGTACCTCAAAAAAACTATTGCCTAAATTATATATTTCATCTCTTACCATTTCCACTTTATACCGGTCCTCTGGATGTACCCTGCTATCCCATTCCTCTTTTGTACCAGTTTCTGTTTCCGGTATATCCGTTCCAAATATTTTTTTCCAGCCTTCTTTGTTCCTGTAAACTATACCTGTTACTAAGTCCCAATCCCATACCATATCACTGGTAGCCTTGCTCACCAGGTTAAAACGTTCATTGCTTTCCTGCAAAAGTATCTCTGCCTTTTTCCTTTCTGTAATGTCACGTGCAAAAACTACAAACCTGCCATCGTCAAGTATTTTAGCATTTATTTCCGTTTCTATCAGTGTGCCGTTTTTTCTTTTAAACCTTCTTTCATTACTCACAACTTTTCCTGACCTTAATTCTTCCAGTTTTAAAGGGTTGGCTTTAAAATCATCCGCAACAAAAAGGTCTGCTATGGTCAGGTCTAAAAATTCCTCTTTTGAATATCCCAGCATCTGGCAGGCACAGGGGTTGATCTCAATGATCTTCATGGAAGCATCTGTTATACAAATGGCATCAGTTGCCTGTTCTACAAGCGAACGGTATCGTAATTCACTTTCTTTTATTTTTTCCTGGGCGACCTTCCGGTGGGTAACATCTTTAAAATACACCGACAACCCGTTGGCAGAAGCAAAAGCACTTACTGCAAACCATTTTTGGCTCCGCTCAGAAAACGCTTCGAAATGCACCGTGGTATTTTCCCTCGTGGCTTTTTGATAATTATCATAAAACGCCATAGAGCCGGGCCTGGCAAACATCTCGTGAAGATTTTTGCCAATTACATCCTCTCTTTTTGCATTAAGCAGAACCTCTGCTCTTTTATTCCAATAGGTTACTGTCGAATTGTTATCCACTGCAAAAAAACCATCTGTAATGCTCTCCAGGATATTGTTCTTTTCAATATAGGCAGCCTCTAATTCTTTTTGCGCTTTTTTCCTTTCCGTGATATCACGGCCAAAGTACATAAACCTGCCGCCTTCGATCATCTTTCCGTTCAATTCTACTTCTATCGCTGTTCCGTCTTTCCTTTTAATCCTGCGTTCATTGCTCACCAGTTTACCCAACATGAGATCATCAATTAGTAACGGCTTTGTTACTAGGTCTTCTTCAAACAGAAAATCTGTTAAGGAAAGTTGTAAAATTTCTTCCTTGGAGTACCCCAACATCCGGCAGCCATTGCGATTTATTTCGATGAATTTTAAAGAAGCATCAGTAATACAGACAGTATCTGATGTTTGTTCAATCAGTGAGCGATACAGTAATCCTTCCTCGCCGTTAGATGCTATATTTTTTGTAGTGGCCATTTTTAATTGACAGGATTTTCAGGGTCTAAACTATGTTGTCCGGTTATGGTTTAAAGATACCTATTTAAAACATATATGCTAATAGTAAAGTAAGGCCGGCACAATATCATAATTTTATAGTATCGTTGATAGAAGCGATATTAAACCCGCTTTTTAAAACGAGTTGAGCCTGCTTTGAATTTTTGTTGATGAGGGGGTTGGTATGATTAAAATGAATAAAATAGATCTTCTTCTTTTCAACTGATGGGAGCTCTTCAAAAAGTTTCATGCTTTCTATAACAAAAGGATGAGGTATAGTTGAAATATCCCGGTTATTGATCTCTGCTGCATCATAAAAAGTGGCATCAATAAATGCATAATCCACTTTTGAGATCGCTTCAATAATTTTTGTACCCCATTTTTCCCATTTATCAATGTCAGGGATGAATAATACTTTTTTATTAGGGCCGATGATGCGGTATCCAACAGTTTCAGAAAATTCATCACGGTGGGGAACGGTAAAAGGAATGATAGTAAGTGCGGGGGTTAACTGTATCTCCTGCCGGTTATGCATTTCTTTAACAACGATATTCCTGTTCTTGATGAGCTGGCTCCAGGGCCCGTTTTGTTCAAGGAAAGCTTTCAACCTGGGCATCGTATACACCGGTACACTGTCGGTATTCATGGCTTCTTTACCCAGGTACATCAGTCCGCTATAATGCCCGATATGTGCATGGGTTATAAAAATCCCATCTGGGATATCATGGCCCCCAAAAGAAGCATGGTCATTTAATATCCTGGCCTGTACTGCAATATCGGGTGTTGCTTCAAGGATGAATTTTTTCTTTCCTGCCGGGTCAATAATGCCAAGCGAAACAACTTTCCTGTTTTTATCGGGTTGCCCAAACAATCCTTTACAACAATCTTTTGTACAACCAATTTGAGGCGATCCTGCATCCTGGATGGTGCCTAATACAATCAATGAAATACCGGTTACCCGGTTAACAGTATCAGTATTTGCAACAATAGTATTTTTAGTGTCCGTATTACCGGCACAGGAATGCAATGCAAAAAGAAATATCCAAACAATTATTTTCCTCATGTTAATTATTGATATACAGTTAATATATAAAATTAAAATGTGACGGCAATATTTCTATAGTTAATTCCTTGCTTTCCAGGTATTCACCATCCAAATGACACTGGATAGGCAGGTCACTTTTGATGGTTATCTTACGGGTATTGTAATGATCATTAAAAGGAAGTCCGAGGTGTTTTCCTTTTTCTATAACAGGTAAATATTTCAGTCTTTTAAAAGCGGAGAGGGGTTTTACCAGGTTCACATCCAATAAACCATCACCGGGTTTTGCCAACGGGGCCACAAAAAAACCACCGCCATAGCGGGAGCCATTGGCTACACTGATCATCATCAATTTCCCTTCAATGGTTTTTTCTGCAGATGCAATTGAATAGTGTTGCTCCTTGTAAAAGAAAATATGTTTTAAGATAGAGATCATGAAAGAGGTTTTGCCGCCCCATTTATTCACGCCCTGCAATCCTTTTGCAACGGCACCATCAAAGCCAATGCCTGCGCCATTTAAAAAATACCGGTCATTACATATACCGGCATCAATTGGTTTTGGAGATGAACGTAGTACCAGGCCGACCTGGTCTTCCACAGTTATTTTACCATACAGCAATGCATAAAAATCATTGCCGGTGCCACCGTTAAAAATGCAAAGCGGTGTTTTTATATCATTATATTGATTAACAAAATAATTAAGGGTACCATCACCACCCACGATCCAGGCCTGGTCAAAATCATAGACCCGTCCATCCCATTCTTTTTCTGTAATTATGCTGCAGGCTATCTTCCTGTTGTTTAGGATGCTTTGAATTTTAGCTGCCAGCTTAACTGCTTTTCCGCTGCCGGCAAGTGTATTGGTAACAATAGCGATCCGCATGAACTAAGTTTTACCAAAGAAAGGAAGAATAATTTATTAAAAGGAGATCGTGTGCATTTAGTTTTTCCTGGTATTCTTTGCAGATACATACCATCCGCTGAATGGTTTTACAGTTGCACAATTTGGGCTGCCATCTTTTCCTGAACCGGGCACTTTTGTTTCCAGGTTCAATGTCGGGTCATTGTGTAATTTAGTGATGCTATCAGTTGTAATTCCTCTTAGTGGTATTTTTAACCTGCGGCCCCATAATGAATCAGCTACGCCTGCATAAGTACCAATATCAATATAGATGAAACGGCTACCCGGAGGGCCTTGTACTATTGCGCCTGAAAAATCCGGCGAACCATCTTTCCCCTGCTTCACAGTGATGGCAAATTCAAATTGCAGCTCGCCCGTCCCTGACTTTTGTTTTAATATGGTTTCGTATTTATTGCCACTGCCTTTTTGAATACCAAAGTCAACACCTGCAGGCGGGTTTTCTAAAATAATTTTCAAGGATATCTCCCGGTTCATTTAAATACTTTTTTTAAATGCATTTATAACATAATCTGCAGGTTGGTAAAGCAGTGTTTCATTTACGGTTAATTGTGTTTGATTTCTATCATTCGGCCGCGGCATTCTTATATTGAAATCTTTATTCAGTGTGGACTGCATTTTTTTACCATCAATCTCTTTTGCCAATTCCATGTTGTAGATATTAGTGCCCCCGTCAAGCGCTTTTACCTGGATACCCGGTAGTTTATTTAAGGCACTGAAGATCTCATTGGAAGCTTTTACTGCATTTTGTAAACGGGTTTCAAATCCTTCCAACCGGTGAAGCGCCATGGTTGCATTGGTCCAGTTGCTGTACATGGCGCCACCATGTATCTTCATAAGGTGCCCCATTTTATCAATTACTGCTGCAGGTCCGCTAAGCACAGCCCCCGCCCCGGCACCAAAATATTTATACAGGGAGATATAAACCGTATCAAAATGGGAAGCATATTCTTTTACGGGTGTGCCTGTCCAGGCCGATGCCATAAAGATCCTTGCCCCATCAAGATGCAGGCCGATCTTATTCTTGCGGCAGTAGCTGCTGATCTTAATGATCTCATCAAGTGGCACTGCCCGGCCATCGGTCCGTCTTACCGGGCTTTCTATGGATACTGCACCAACACCTGATCTAAAAACCTCTTCATTGCCTAAATTTTCAATCGCGTTCTGTAATTGCTGAGCAGTAAAATAAGTTTCGTTCTTTGCCAGCGGCATCAGCCTTTTATTAAAAACAGACTGGGCTGCATCAGCTTCATCCCTGTACACATGGCTGGTATCCTGTACAAAGATCTTGGTATTCTCACCACTCAATACAGCAATAGCCAACTGGTTGGCCATGGTACCGGTGGGCATAAAAATTGACTTTTCTTTGCCGGTTAATTCCGCAAATTTTTTTTCCAAAGCCTCCACCACACCCCCTGATCCATACCTGTCTCTTATAATGGCCGTGGCCGCATGCGCATGCTGCAATTCTGTAAGATATTCCCCCGGTTCAAAGGTTTCACCATCACCAAAGAATTTTATAATGGTTGAACCAGGAGGGGAGGATTGTTTTGTATGTGTACCCCTTGCTAAAACCGATGCGAAAGGAATAAGCGCAGGTAATATGCTTATGCCCGAAGTTCTTAAAAAATTTCTCCTGTTAAATGATGCCATTTATTAAAATATTATGTGTACTGTAATGAGATATTCAGCGAATTGCATATCTAAGGTATCGTTTCCTTTTGCATTTTGTAGTGGAATGTTTTTTCGATAGTAGTGTTTCAGTTTGCATAATTCATCATATCAGAAGATTGCCAGCCTTGAGCTTGTACAAGGCGGGTTACCATAGAAAAATACCGGCTTCGGCAATCCCGATAGCTACCAGGACTGACAGCTTTTTTTACTGAGACATTGCCCGTACAGTCATTATTTTACAGAATGGCCTTTGTCATACATACGCTGTTCTCCACATTTTCGTATTGTCCATAATTTTTGATGATGGTATACCCGGCTTTTTGATACAACCTGATCGCTTCCGGATTATTTTTACCCGTTTCCAGGATACATTCCGGAAAGTTTAATTCGGAAGCCCATAATTCGAGTTCTTTTAAAATACCAAGGCCCATCCCATGCCCCCTGTACAGCGGTAATATATACATTCTTTTTATTTCAACTTTTCCCGGGTCGTAAACTTTAAATGCGCCGCAGCCAATGGGTTTATCATCAACATAACAAACAATTGCATGCCGGATGTTTTCGGTGGTATTAAATGCTGCATAAAAGGAATGTTCATCGCCGTCCCTTTTCTCCAGGTCTTCGTCGAGTAAGGCAACGAGATACTGAAAGTCCGGATTAACTGATGAGGTTCTGTTAAAAAAAGTCATAATGCAAATTCAAACCGGGTTAAATAGTACAAATTCAAAAGTCAAAAGTCAAAAGCCAAAAGCACCTCAAGTGAAGGCCCTTTTTTGAATTTTGAATTTTGACTTTTTACTTAGTTTATAAAATACGCTATCAGTCCTTTATATCCAGCATTATTTCCTGGCCTTCCTTAGTTGCCCTGATATCTCCGTACCTGCCCACTTTTATTTTTTCGTATTTATTTTCAATGACCACTTTGCCCTGTTTGTTGATCATTCCGTAAAGTCCGTCTTTTTTTGTAATTGCATACGATCCTTTATACGGTGCAATGGATTCATACAGGTTCTCAACAATTACTTTTCCTTCCGTATTGATCACCCCGATCTTACCTTCTTTTGTGGTGTAAGCAAGTGCATCATTGCCAAAAGATCCGATCTTATCGTATTCAGGACTGGCTATTTCTTTACCGTTTTGTTTGATCAGGCCAACTTTGCCATTTTTCCAAACCAGGGCTACCCCTTTATTGAATTTACCGATCCTGTCATATTGCTTACTTACTTCCTGGGAAAATCCCTGCAGGGTAAATAATGTCAGCAGGAGAAAAATCATTTTTTTCATATCGCAGTTTTATTTTGGTTTAAAATATACCCAGTAAAGATATTGAAATAACAAAAGAAAAAAATGAAAATTAATGATCCATTTGGATAAGCTCTTATTGTAAAATAATTTCATTTAAACAGGGTAAACCATATCGTAAAGCATTATTGTATTACTGCGAGTGAAACACTGCTTTTATAAAAATCACAATTATCAATAATTCCAGGGTTGTTTAGTTCTTTTTGATCTCTTTCAACTGCTGCCATTTTTGTTCGTTCATGTTCTGGTCTAAATTGGGATTATAGTCGTTAATCCTGGTACTGATATATTCGCCATTGTTATTCATCCAATATTGGTTAGCACCCGCAGATACTTTATACTGTTCCCCTGTTTCGGTATTCTGCACATTCGTGCGTTCGTAAATGCCGTCAATCGTATTCTCCTGGTTCCTGTCGCTCGCTGCATTGCGTGCCCTATAGCCACTCATGATCGCATCATTTACAGCTTCACTTCTGTTTACAAAAGCCCGTTGCTGTGCTTCAAAGTTGGCCTGGTTCTGTGCCATGCGCTGGTTGAATGCAGCCCAGCTTTGGTTACAGCGTTGCGCTTCTTCTTTGTTGAAAGCCATGATGGGTTCAAGGTTGTAACGGGTATTGGCAAGGCCAAAGATCAATTGCTTTTTGGCTGTTTCCATATGATCTGCATCGGCTTCCAGTCCGTCAACATAATAAGACCAGTTTTGCATGGTATTGCTTGTTTTTACAGTCAGGTGCAATATCTGGAAGTAGGGGGTGCCATCATTTCTTTTCCAGTTGATACCAAAAGCCGCAACATCCGACCGGGCTGGCATGGCGGCAAATAAACTTTCACTGTACCATTTATCCATTTTTGATATTTCAGGAATTTCGAAATAGTTCACCAACTCCATACCCTGGTCCCGGGCCCATGGCACAAAATCTTCCTGTATCAACTGCTCCACCCCGGGCATACTGCGTAATTGCTGGCCGCTTTGTATGTATGACTGTTGCAAGGAAGGATTATAATTATCCATAAAGGTCCGTAACGGGAAGCTCTTTATACTGATGCCATAGGGGCCTGTGGTGAGTGAATTACCGATCTTCCAGGAGGAAGGGAAGGGCCTGATGGCTGCTATGGCTCCATTTCGATCTTTAATTTCTACCATCACTAATTTTTCCCAAAAACCATTTGATTGGTCTTCTGTATTACGTTGTTCTTCTGTATTACGCTGAACGACCGTTCCATCGGCAAGCGTATCAGCAGTGCCGGCAGTTGTTTGTTTAGTGCTGTTACCGCCACAGCCGGCTATGCAAAAAGCAAGTGCTATTAAAAAATATCTTACCTGCATGATATAAAATTTTGGTTGGTTTAGAATTGAAGAATAAAAACCGCAGGGTTCTGACTTAAATATAAAGATAAAACCCGGTTGTTCTTCTTATCCAAATGGATTATGCCGGTTACTGGAAAGCACTATTTACGCATATCCAATCGCTGGTCATGTGAATGCAAATGCTTGTCATGGGATTCGAGGTGCAGGTCATGAGAGCCTAAATGCTCCTGCTGGCTGTTTAACCTGTTGTTCATGATTTCCTGGGAGGCTGTCAGGGAGCTGATCGTTTCTTCCTGTTTTTTTAAACGTGTTTCAACATCTTCCAGGTATTTCACAAGATGTTTTATTTTATCGCTTTCAGTAAACAGGTTATTAATGTCAGCAAGATTTACCATAGTTGTATAGTTTTGGTTGTACTTAATTTAATTTGAAAGTCATAGTTCCTGCAACAATTATTTTTATTCTTTAATGATCGAAATTTTCATCCTTACATTTTCTTTTGGCCTGTCATTCTTATCCGTTTTAATGGCTGCAATTTTATCAATTACCTCAAGTCCCTCAATGATCTCGCCAAAGATCGTATAGTCCGTATCCAAATGCGGGGTTCCTCCTAATGTAGCATAGGTTTTCTTTTGTTCGGCTGTAAAAGTAAAATGCCGTGTTTTTTTATAACGCTCAATGGAGACGGGATCCACCAATTGCCGGCTTACAATTTTTAAACTATCCGTTTTTTCTTCGAGTGAAAGTCGTGTGTAATATTTTTTGAGTGCTGCACTTTTACCACTGAAAGCAACATTATAGTTGATCTTTTGTATTAGTGTCTTATTTACCCGTAGCTCAATTTTTTGTAAAGCGGCCGAATCAAAGGTTTTCCCCATAACGATATAAAACTGAGAGCCGGATGATTCTTTACCCGGATTGATATCATCACCTTCCCTTGCTGCTGCCAGCATACCTTTTTTGTGATACAGCTTTCGGTTAAATTCAGGAGGGATCCAATAATCAACATCACCATTACCTAAAGCTACAGTGTCGTTTGCTGACTTACTATCAGGGTCTCCTCCCTGTATCATAAAACGGTTGATCACCCGGTGAAAAAGCAGGCTGTCATAGAAACCCTGTTTGACCAGGCTGATAAAATTATCACGGTGGAGTGGGGTTTCATTGAAGAGTTTCAGCTTCATGTTTCCATAAGGGGTGGTTATGAGTATGGTTTCTTTGCTATAGGTCTGGCATGTTGAATCATGAATACCAATGAAGATTAAGAAGGCTATTGTTATTATTAAATATTTAGTCATTGGGTTGATTAATAAAATTAGTTAGAAATATGAATTGGCGAATTAGCGGTATTACTATTCCGTCCGCCTGGTTGCAATGCCGGTTTAGTTTATGAATATGAAACTAAGAAAAAACTTCTAATTAACGGTCAACTGCTGACCAAAGACAATGATGAGTTAATGCTGAAAATTTAAAGTCCAACCGCTATTGCGCCAATTAACTGTTATATCCGTTGTTTGACCTGACTAATTGATTTCGAAAACGATAGGAGTGTTAACTAAGTTATATTTCTCATTTACGACACTCGCATTGATGAATTTAGTTCCGGATATCTCTACCATGCCATAAGCTTCGTGAATGTGCCCACAAATATGAGCTTGCGGTTTAATTTCATGGACTTTGTTAAAGAGGTCTTTGCAACCAACATGTTGACCATCTTTTGTAGTATCAAGCGTTCGAAAAATTGGACCATGTGTAATTAGAACATCTGTATCGTTTGGAATTAAGTCCCAATGTCTTTGTATTGGTTCTCCCCTATGTCTATTAAAAGCCCAATTGAAAAACCATGGAGTAATAGGTGAACCCCAAAATTTGACGTGTTCAAGCGTGATTCCATTATCATTTAGATATATGATGCCATTTGGAATAATACCTTTGATAGTTTGATCTGATTCTCGTTCAAAATAGAAGTCATGATTGCCAGCGATTAGGATTTTGAATTTATAATTTAGACTGGTAAACCATTCAAAGAAATTGAGGATTTCAGATAATTCGCCTTTCATGCTAATATCACCTGCATGAATTATAGTATCTCCCGGAGGAAGTATCAAGTCTTTATGTTTGCCGTGAGTATCAGATATTGAAATAATTTTCAAAATTGAAGAGTGCTTTTACAATGGCATATAACACTAAATATACAAACCTTTTATACATCTTAAATATCCTTGCTGATATTAACACATAAAAAAATCCCATCGTTAAATGGGATTTACTTTATCGTTGGTGATCAATTCTGTTGTACGTTTTCTAATTCTTTCCTGAACTTAGCCATCAGCAACCGGCACTCCACCTTGCCTGCCATCCATTCCCATTCTCATCCACAAACCTGCCCCAGCTTGATGCCCCTCCCTGGCCCGGCCTCCACATACCTCTCCAGCCATAAGTACAGATATGTGTATTTCTTGCTTCGTAGTGTGCTGATCTTCCGGAAGCATATTTCGGATATTTCAAGTTACATATATTATCCGATCCTGTTTCTATATAGAACCATTTCAGTTTTCTTCCTACATTATCCTGTAACCAAACAGTACCACTATACCGGCCCCAGCGACCCCTTTCATCCCTACCAGTTCTTTTACCTCCTGTTAAGAAAATTTTGGGAGGAACTTCAGAAGCAGCAATGACGACAACAACCCCGTTCTCAATTTTTTCCATACTCTCCGGTACAAATTCCACGATGTCGCCATCCTCGGTTATTTCAGTTTCTTCTTCACGGCCATCCCCGCCGGAGTTGTTTTCCAGCATCTCAACTCGTTTAAGTAAATTTTCAAAAAGCCTTCCGATTTCAAAATTTTTCATGATGTTTTAGTTTAAGGTTTGTTTTAAAATTGCGTTACTAAGTAATACTGCCGGTTACGGTATAGTTATGCAAACATAATTTGTATACGAAGGGTGTAATAGCGTGTTTTCACCTTATTTATTTGAGGTGATTTGGCGGGAATAAAAAAATCCCATCGTTAAATGGGATTAAATATTGGTGGGATTTCTGTTTAATAAATCATGGTTCGACAGGCTCACCATGACATTGTGTTTTTAAATATCCGTAGCCTCGCCGTAAGCCACAGCAGTAGCTTCTTTCAAAGCTTCGCTCATGGTAGGGTGAGGGTGTACTGCATTTAATATTTCATGAGCAGTGGTTTCCAGTTTACGGGCAACAACAGCTTCAGCGATCATATCTGTTACACCTGCGCCAATGATATGGCATCCTAAAAATTCGCCGTACTTGGCGTCATAAATAACTTTTACAAAACCTTCGGTGGCACCCGCAGCTACTGCCTTGCCACTGGCGACAAACGGGAACTTACCAACCTTAATTTCATAGCCTGCATCTTTGGCCGCTTTTTCGGTGTAGCCAACGCTGGCAATTTCCGGACTGCAATAAGTACAGCCTGGTATATTGTTATAATCCATGGGCTCGGGGTGGTGGCCGCTTAAATGCTCAGCAGCATTGATACCTTCTTTGCTGGCAACGTGTGCAAGTGCCTGTCCGGGTGTACAATCACCAATGGCATAAATACCGGGTACATTGGTCTGCCCGTTTGCATCTACAATGATCTTTCCTTTTTCAGTTTTAATACCCAGTGCTTCCAGTCCCATGTTCTCAATATTGGCAACAACACCAACAGCACTTAACAAAATATCAGCTTCCAGGAATACTTCTTCGCCGTTTTGATTTTTGACTTTTGCCTTAACACCTTCACCACTTGTATCAACACTGAGAACTTCACTGCTGGTCATGATCGTCATGCCCTGCTTTTTAAAATTCTTTTCCAGTTCTTTGCTGATGTCTTCATCTTCAACAGGTACCAATCTTGGCATGAACTCAACCATGGTTACTTTGGTACCCATGCTGTTGTAGAAATAGGCAAACTCACTACCGATAGCACCACTTCCACAAACGATCATGCTCTTGGGTTGATTGGGTAACACCATGGCTTCACGGTAACCCACAATTTTTTTACCGTCAATAGGCATGGTTGGTAATTCACGTGCCCTGCCGCCTGTAGCAAGAATGATATTTTTTGCTTCTACAATTTGTTTGCTGCCATCGGCTGCTGTTACTTCCATTTTATTGGCGGCTATCAGTTTGCCGTTGCCCATGATCACATCGATCTTATTCTTCTTCATCAGGAACTGGATACCCTTGCTCATTTTATCGGCCACACCGCGGCTGCGGGTGATCACGCCGCCAAAATTCGCTGTTGGATTCTCTACACTAATGCCATAACTGTTTGCATGTTTCGCATATTCATATACCTGGGCGCTTTTTAATAATGCTTTGGTGGGAATACATCCCCAGTTCAGGCAAATACCGCCGAGGCTTTCCCGTTCTACAATTGCCACTTTTTTGCCAAGCTGACTTGCCCTTATCGCTGCAGGATAACCTCCGGGGCCGCTTCCAAGTACTATTACGTCGTATGCCATTTTGAATTAAAAATTAAGAATTAAAAATTAAGAATTGGGCTGCCTTCAATGGTTGGCAGGATGCAAATTTAACCTGAAAGGGGGGATTAGCCAAAAGCTAATTTAAGGCCTCATCCCCCTTGCCCCTTCTCCGAAAGAGAAGGGGCGGAGCATTGAACTTATCCAAACATTTTACCTGCCACATCATCATTAACGATCTTTCAGCAATGGTAAAAGATGTAAGTTTTTGGGCAACATCGCTTTGATCTTCCAGTGCCCTCTCCTCAAGGAGTTCCTGCAAAGGAACGAGCGATAGCTCTTGGGATGAGGTTTTAACGTTTTGTGCCGGCGGGCTTCGGGTTTTCTGTGTATTTTTGAGAATGATTAAAAAACTACTTTTTGTGTTAGCGTTGTTTGCTTTTTTTACAGCTGCCAATGCCCAAACTATTGCCAGATGGAAGATCGAAGATGTGGTAAATTCCTTTTCGGCTAAAAATGATACGGTGTATGTAGTTAGTTTCTGGGCAACATTTTGTAAACCCTGTAATGAAGAGATACCTGACTTTATCAGGTTAGTGGAAAAATACAAAAAGCAGAAAGTAAAACTGCTGCTGGTCAGCCTCGACCTGCCTTCTTATTTGCCTGTTAGACTGCCCGCGTTTATAAAAAAGAATAAATACAATACCAACCATGCCTGGCTCAACGAAACCAATGCCGATCATTTTTGCCCGATGATCGATCCAAAATGGAGTGGCGCTATTCCGGCAACCATTATTGTAAACAACAATACCGGGTATAGAAAATTTACAGAAGACCAGATGAGTGCTGCAGATTTTGAAAAGGCTTTGAAAGAAGCGATAGGAGGGTACAGCAAAGCGAGTTTACGTGATCATTCTATCGATATAGATCTGCAGGAACCGAAATAATAATTTTTGCTATTTAATTTATACACGCCCCTTTTTAATTTATTGTTTTCGCCTCCGCTGCGGGCGGTGCAGGTACAGGTGTAAATAAAAAATCAGTTTACCAATTCCAGGCAAACTGATCTTATTTATAAATGTCTTTAAATAATCTTTATCTCATCTAAACCCCCTAAACCCTCTAAACTTCCTAAACCTTCTAAACCCCCTAAACTTCCTAAACTTCCTAAACATTTTAAACTTATTTATTCCTCTTAATCGTACATCCCACACTACGGCTTTCTTTAACACTGATCTCTTTACCTGTAACCATTTCTTTAATGGCTTCCTGCAAATGAATGCGTTTGATGGCTGTAACATCAGATGGGCTATCGTCGATAGCACCATGATAAACCAGCTTCAGGTTCTTATCAAATAAAAAGCACTCGGGTGTACGGTTGGCACCAAAAGCATCGGCTACTTCATGGTTCTTATCAACCACATAATTCCATTTGTATCCCTGGTCTTTGCCATAAGCCTGCATGGCGCTGTAGCTGTCATCATCTCCACGTAAAGCTTCATTGCTGTTTAAGATGATCACCCCTACTTTATTTTCTGAGGCAAATTTACTGATGGCTAAAGTGCGTTCCTGGTTCTTTACTACATAAGGGCAGGTATTGCAACTGAACATCACCATTACGCCATTTTCTTTTTTGGCATCCTGCATGGCAATATTCTTACCGGAAATATCCTGCATTTTAAGATCGGCCTTGGGCATGTTGCTCCCGATCTGTAAAGGATCGCCAACGGTAAATGCGATCGTTGCAAGCGAAGCAAGGGCTATAAAGCCAAACAGTATTTTTTTCATGGTTGTATTTTTCTTAAAGTTATGGAATTGAGTGGTGGTATGATAACCGCTCATGTAGTTTTTTGTTCAGCTTCAAGGGCTTTTTCTTTTGCATCACGGTTAATGGCGGCAGACCTCAGTGTTTTGATGCTTACATTCAACTCAAAACCGATGAGTAATACCAGGGAATTGATGTATATAAGTGCCATTAAGACCATTACGGTGCCGATGGAACCATATAGTGCATTGTACTTTCCAAAATTGTTGACAAAATAGGAAAACCCAAGTGAAGCCAGGATGCATAAGGAGGTAGCCAGTATAGCGCCGGGTGAATTCAGCTTCCATTTTTTTTGAACAGCCGGGGCATATTTGTAAATAAAGGCTATGGAATAAAAGATTAATGCAATGATAAATATCCAGCGTATGTAAAAGATAAAAGCGATCCAGAATTTACTGCCCATGCCAAGCCATTTTAAAACTGCGCCCTGTGTAATTAATAAAATTATACAACCCATGACCAGGCCGAAAATTAAAACGGTCAGCCGTATGGCAACCCATCGTTTTTTTATCCATTTTCTTTTTTCGAAGCCTTCATAATTCCTGTTAAAGGAACGCATGATGCCCATCATGGCATTGGAAGCGAAGTAGAATGCAGTTAATAAACCAAAGGATAAGAGGCCATACACAGCAGTTCCAAAAAAAGTATTCTCAATAAAGCGGATAATATCCCTGTTATATCCTTCAGCCGGAATAATATCTTTTATGATGAGCGTGAGCTGTTTTAATATGTCACGTTTTTTTATAAATGGCAGATTGGGAACCAGTGTGAACAGGAATAAAAAAGATGGCGGGATAGCCATAATGAAATTATAAGCCACAGCCGAAGCCCGTTCAGTTAAGCCCACGGTTTTAAGTTGCCTGTAAAAAAATCGAACCACATCATATACAGGAACTCCCTCAAAACCAGGAAAATGCCAATGTTTGCTCTTATTTAGTATAAAAGCAACAGGAAGGCTGTTGATGATCTTTCGTTCTAGCTTTATCATGAATGATATGCAATATAGCAATTAAACATTTTAATGGCAGGGCTTGAAGGGGCCTGCCCGTTTACCTGATGTTGACACTATCCAGGAAGTGCTGGTAGTTCTGAGCGTTTACCAGGTGTTCAGTATATGACTGGGCAAAGTTTGATAAGCCCGACCAATCGGGCCTTGCTACAAAATAAATATAATTGGTTTGAGGTGCATTTAAAACGGCATCGATGGTTTTAACTGATGGGGTACAAATCGGTCCCGGTGGTAAGCCCGCATGCTGGTATGTATTGAACGGTGAATCATAGGCCAGGTGCCCCTGCCTTATCCTGGTCAGTGCAAAATTCTTCATGGCAAATTTTACGGTGGGGTCGGCCTGCAGCTTCATGCCCGTTGAGATACGGTTCAGGTATACACTTGCGATCTTTCCTTTGTCTGCTTCCTTATTGGTCTCTTCTTCTACAATGCTGGCCATGCTGTACACCTGTTCCCGGGTAAGGTTCATGGCTTTTGCTTTTGCCAGCCGCTCTGCATTCCAGAATTTTTCTTTTTCAGTATGTAATTTATCAATGATCTTTTCGGCAGGTGTATTCCAGAAAATGCTATAGGTATTTGGAATAACAATTGTCATCAGTGTATTATTATCTACATCATATTTACGCAAGATCTCCGGGTCGGTTAAAACCTTCATAACAGCCGCAGAATCACATTCAAAGTTGGCTGCAATTTTTTTAGCCAGGTCTTCTTTTAATCTTAATTTATTGATGACGAGTTGTACGGCCGACTGGTTACCCGAACGCAACATTCGTAGTAAGCTCAGAACACTGGTGCCTTTTTTTACCTGGTAACGGCCCGGCTTAACTTTTCCAGGGTATTTTAATTGTTTGGATACGATGTCGAAGAAAAAAGTATTACCAATGATCTTCTGATCGACCAGGGACTGTTTTACATCACTATAATCCGATCCTGTTCTGATATAAAAATATTTGCTTTCCGGTGCAGAAACCGTTGGGCCAAAAACCTGCCAGGCAGCATATCCTCCAACTAAACATATGATGATGAGGATCCCTAAAATTATTTTTCTCTTCATGGTAAGCAAAGTAAAACAAAAAACCCCGTCGGTTAGCGACGGGGTTCAATAAAAAATTGCAAAATATTATTTTTTGTTGGTATCAATTACGGCAGGTGTAGCTGTGTTAGCCGGTGTTGCCGGTGCAGGTAATTTTGAGTTCACGTCTTCCATTAAATTTTTATTAGGAGCAGTACCCGTGCCTTCTTTTGGAATAAAAGCCGGGGAAATGATACAAAGAATACCAACAATGGCCGCAAATAACCAGGTACCTTTTTCAAGTACGTCGGTTGTTTGTTTAACACCCATGATCTGGTTGCCAAAGCCGCCAAAGCTGCTGGATAAACCACCGCCTTTTGGGTTCTGTATCAATACGATCATTCCTAAGATCACAGATGCAATAATCACTAAAATTCCAAATAAAACTAACATATTATATTCCTTTTAAGTTTTCTATTTTGGCTGCAAAGTAAGTGCTTTTGGCAGGATTGAGCAAACTTAATTTTTGGTACACTTCACTGGCTTTGCCAGGTTTACCCTGCCTGGCAAATACCTCTGCCATAGATTCGGTTAATACCTCAGCTTCGGTATTGCTTTTTTCGGCCAGGGTTTGTATGCTCCCATCAGTTTCAACGGCCTTTTCGGCCTCATCCGGCACATGTACTTTTTTCATGGTTTTAAGCCATTCGGTAAAACTTTTTAGCTGTTTGCCCAGTTTATCTGCTGTTTGTACCTCATCAGATAATTTAATACCCTGCGATGCGAAATAATCCACCACATGCATGGGTTCAAAAAGCAAGGCTTCATCCAGGTTCGTTTTCTGCTCCGGCATTTTCAATTCTATTTTCATGGGCTCGATCTCTGTTTCCATAACTGCTTCTTCTGCAGCATCAGTATCATCCGGCAGATCAGCAGCCCGTTCAGGTGTATGCTCCATTACTTTTATTTCGAGCGGAGCAATGATCTCTTCCTCCACCGGAACTGGTAGGGTAGTACCGGGTGTATAAGAGCGATGCAGTTGAAAATTTAACCAATGTGGGTTATTGAAAAATATATTCGTTTTCAGCACCTGTTTTTCAAAGAGCTCAGTATTTGCTTCAGTCTTTTGTAAAAGAAAATATTGGGCAGGAGAAAAATAGGGATGCTTTGCTGTCAGTTCTTTCAAAAAGTTTTCACTCTCCGGTTCAGAAAAATTCCTGTCAAACAGTGATTCAAAAATGGTTGTGTTGTGCTGCATGATACAAATCTTACTTTACCAATTAGAAAAGATCTTATTAAAAATAGCGTCGGTTAAATTTTTGGATATCTCATCGCCTTTTGATTGTTCAACCTGCGACAGGCTTAGGTTAGCATCAAAGTCAATACTATACGTTACATCAGCTTCAAAATTCTTTGTTTCATCCAGTGTATTTTTAAATACCAGGTGAAAGGTAGCTGTCAAACGGTTGAGGCTGGTGTTGTTATTGGTGATACCTGTGGTGCTGGTGAAATATTGTGAAACAAAACCACTGATATCATAATGGGCATCATCCCCATTGGTTTGCTGTAGCCTGGTTGTGCTGATTATTTTTTGTTTTAGTTTTTCAGTAAGTTGCGGGCTTAGTTGCGGGTTCTTGTAATCAGCTTTGTTCTCAAAATAATTTACCCTGAAGGTTTTTACTTCGGCAGGCAAACTAACATCTTTAAAACCATATTTGCAGGTAGCGAAGTTGAAACAGGCAATAAGCAACAGGCAATAAGCAAACAAAAATATTCTCTTTCCTGTTGCACTTTGCCAACTGCCAACTGTCAACTGCCGGCTGCCAACTGATTTATTCTTCAATATCATACTCTTTTAATTTACGGTACAGTGTTCTTTCACTTATACCCAGGTCGAGCGAAGCATCTTTACGTTTTCCCTTATGCTTCTTTAATGCTTTTATGATAAGTTCTTTTTCTTTGTCAACAATGCTCAGTGATTCTTCCACATCTTCATGCTGGTCTATACCATCTGCATGGTGTTGTAAAAAAACAGGTTTTGATGAAGACGCATTTGAAGGGTTGTTATTCAACTCTGTAAAAGGCTGGTCAGTATACAGGGGTGCATGCCCACGGGATTCTGCGAACTGGGCGATGTTCGGATTTTGTAAAAGATCGAAGAACATTTTCTTCAGCTCGTTCACATCTTTTTTCATGTCGAAGAAAAGTTTATACAGTATCTCTCTTTCATTGGCAAACTCCGACTGGCTCACCGAACCTGCACCACCTGCCAAAACCGGCAGGCGTGAATAATTGTGTTCGGGCAAAAAACTCTTCATGGTAGTTGCATTGATCGTCTTATCCTGGCTGAGCACCGAGATCTGTTCTGCAATATTCTTCAATTCACGCACATTGCCGGGCCAGGGGTAGTTAATTAACACATCTTTTGCCCCCTCATCCAGTTGTACGGGTGTGCCTTTGTAGCGGTCAGAAAAATCAGTTACAAATTTCCGGAACAATAAATAAATGTCTTCCTTTCTTTCTCTTAATGCCGGAACCCTGATGGGTACGGTATTTAAACGATAATACAGATCTTCCCTGAACCTGTTGGTCTGGGTATATTCGATCAGCTCTTTATTGGTTGCAGCGATGACCCGCACATCTGTTTTTTGTACTTTACTGCTTCCTACCCGTATGTATTCGCCTGCTTCAAGCACACGTAATAAACGGGCCTGTGTGCCTAATGGTAATTCACCGATCTCATCTAAAAAGATAGTACCGCCATTGACGGTCTCAAAATAACCTTTGCGACTGTCAACTGCCCCGGTGAAAGAACCTTTTTCGTGGCCAAATAATTCCGAATCAATGGTTCCTTCGGGGATGGCACCGCAGTTAACGGCAATAAAAGGATTGTGTTTCCTGGCGCTTAATGCATGAATGATCTGTGAGAATACTTCTTTACCCACACCGCTTTCGCCATTGATGAGCACACTCAGATCGGTATTGGCTACCTGTACCGCTATATTTAAAGCATGGTTTAGCCCGGAGGAATTTCCGATGATTCCGAAACGATTTTTTATTGATTGTAGTTCCATACCCCCTAACCCCCTGAAGGGAGAATTTAAATTAAAAATATTATTAGATCTTTTCCGCTATGCTGCCAATTAATGTGCCAGCTGTGCATTTGTCTATTTTGACAGTTACATATTCTCCAGGTCTCAAATTGCCTTTTGCAAACACCACTACTTTATTTTGATCCGTTCTGCCAAACAGATCGTTATCGCTTTTTTTGGACGGCCCTTCAATCAGCACTTTACGTGTTTTTCCAACTTCTTTTTGCATGGCTTGTAAAGAGTGGCCACGATAGAGGTCAACCATTTCCTGCAACCTTCTCTTTTTCACTTCCAGCGGAACATCATCTTCAAATCTCCTGGCAGCCAGGGTTCCTGGCCTTTCGGAATAAAAGTACATGTAGGCAAGGTCATATTTGCAATACTCCATCAGGCTCAATGATTGCCGGTGATCTTCTTCTGTTTCTGTACAAAAACCCGTGATCATATCTGTTGATACGCCGCAATCGGGGATCAGTTCCCTAATGCGGTTCACTTTGGCGATATACCATTCCCGGCTATAGGTGCGGTTCATCATCTGTAAAACACGGCTGCTGCCGCTTTGTACAGGCAGGTGAATATAGTTGCAGATGTTCTCGTATTTCACGATGGTATGCAACACATCGTCTGTAATATCTTTTGGATGGGAAGTTGAAAAACGTACACGCAGCAGGGGAGAGATCAACGCAACTTTTTCAAGGAGCAAAGCGAAAGTCACGGCCCCCCTGCCCCCCGAAGGGGGGTTCTTAGCAGTCAGCAAATTCAAAGGTTGTTCTGAATTCGCTGAGTCTTCCAGACTCCCCCCTTGGGGGGTCGGGGGGGCTTGGTAATAACTGTCCACATTTTGTCCCAACAGTGTTACTTCCCGGTAACCATCTTCAAATAAAGTTTTGCATTCGTTGATGATGGATGCAGCATCACGGCTACGCTCTCTTCCTCTTGTAAAAGGTACCACACAAAATGAACACATATTGTTGCAGCCACGCATGATGCTTACAAATGCAGTAACACCATTACTGTTCAAGCGGATGGGAGCAATATCGGCATAGGTCTCATCACGACTCAATAACACATTCACGCCTTTTTGCCCGGTTTCAGCTCCTTCTATCAGTCCTGGTAAACTGCGGTAGGAATCGGGTCCAACAACGATATCAACCAGTTTCTCTTCTTCAATGAATTTAGCTTTTAAGCGCTCGGCCATACAGCCCAACACACCTACTAAAAGGCCCGGCCTTTCTTTTTTTATGCTTCTGAATTCGGTGAGTCTTTTTCTTACCGTGGTTTCGGCTTTTTCCCGGATCGAACAGGTGTTTATAAAGATGAGATCGGCTTCGCGGTAATTGTTTGTGGCGCCAAAACCATTTTCAAGTAAAATAGATGCCACTACCTCACTGTCGGCAAAGTTCATGGCACAACCATAGCTTTCAATATAAAAATGCTTTTTGAAAGTATTTATATCGCTTACAAAGGGGGCAAATGCTTCTCCTTGCCTTGATTCGTCATGTTGTTTACTTGTAACCAGGTCCAGCATCAACGCCAATTTTTTAAGAGGGCAAAGATAGTTAAAAGCCGGGAGATTGTGACAGGATGGCAGAAGGTTTTATTTGAGAAGTGGTCTACACTTAATGTAGTGCCTCCGTCTGAATCAACTTAATTTAAAGCGAATGTCAAGCCTGACAACTTTTTTCAAGCAGAAACATTACTGTTACCAATGTATTCCGGCGTTTTTATATTTAATAGCTTAATTTTACTGACTGTTTATCTTTTATTTCCTTCCTGTTCTGTTTTTTGGAATACAGAAGAATCAAATGCAGCTATCAATTTATGAGCAATAACCTGTACATCGTTCGCCATGGTAAAATGTTGATCGAGGAAAAAAATAAACCCGATTACCTGCACTTATCAAAAGAGGGGATCGATTTTGGATTATTCCTGGATAACTATTTTAAAGACATTTATTTTGATCACATTTTCTATCAATCCATTGATATAAAAACCTCTGACCCTTATAACCGTTGCCGCAGTACCATCAGGGGAACCAAGGGTATTAAGAGCGAGTTTGATAAAACGCATTTAAGTAAAATGTTTGAAAATATTAACAGCGAAATGAGTGGCAGGCAAAATGTTTTACTCTGCTTCAGGACGGAAGCTTTTAATGTGATCAGCAATATTGTTGGTACCGATAATGACGAACATTTTAGTAAGGATTATAACCGCATCTTTCATTTTAGCTTCACCAATAATAATTACAGTTTTGTGAAGAAGGTGAACACTGAGGAAAAATAAAACGGCCTATTTCAAAGCAATGTGAAAGCCTGTGCATATCTTGTACAGGCTTTTTTAATGGTTGGTTAAATATAAATATGATATGATAACATCTTCAAAGCAGTATCCATTCTACTTCAAGAGTACGGTTATTATTCTGGGCCTTGTATTGATAAGCCATGCGCTGTTTAATTTAAGCGACATATTAGCGCCGATCGCCTTTTCTTTCATTATTGCGATTCTATTGAACCCGCTTGTAAATAAATTACAACAAAAGGGAGTAAAAAAAGTACTGGCCATTTCCATTGCATTAACATTGGCTATCGTGTGCGTTGCCGGCATCTTATATTTTATTTCGTCTCAACTGATGAATTTCGGGGATAACCTGCCGCAATTAAAAGTGAAATTCAATGAACATTTTAAAGACATACAGGACTGGCTCGCCAATAATTTTAAATTATCATTGAAAAAGCAACAGCAGATGATCAATGATACCACATCAGGAAGCCAGGCATTGTTGGGGAAAACACTTGGAAGTGCTTTTGGTATAATTGGCTTTTTTGTGCTGGTGCCCATCTACGTTTTCCTGTTGCTGTATTATAAAACGCTCATGATCAATTTTCTTCATGAGATTTTTGCAGAAAAAAATTCAGATAAGGTCTCTGCTATATTAGGCGAAACGAAAACCGCCATTCAGCGTTATATGGTGGGTTTACTGCTGGAAGCATTTGTAGTAGCCATACTTAATTCTATTGCACTATTGCTTTGTGGTGTTGAGTACGCCATTTTACTTGGTGTGATCGGCGCATTGCTGAATATGCTTCCCTATATTGGCGGCATTGTTGCCATTGCTTTACCCGTGCTGATCGCTGCGGTGACCAAGGATGGTTTTACAACTCCTGTAGCGATCATTGCTTCGTATAGTTTGATCCAGTTCATAGATAATAATTTCCTGGTGCCTTTTTTGGTTTCCTCAAGGGTAAAGATCAATGCATTCTTTTCCATTGTGATCGTGCTTTTGGGCGGGGCTTTGTGGGGTATATCCGGTATGTTCCTCTCCATTCCTTTTTTAGCGATATTAAAAATAATATTTGACCGCTTACCTGAAATGAAACCCTGGGGTAAATTGTTAGGCGATGAAATTCCAACCCGCCATAAAGGAGAGATCTGGACCAGGAAAAGAAATAGGGCAGCTGCTGCTGAGAAAGTAGCTGAAGACAGTAAATCATAGCTTTGTATTGTAAGAGTGGGCCATGACAGCAAGGACACTAACCTTCGGAAACATCTTTCATTTTATTTTCAGTAATATTCAGCGAATCATTATAAAAAAATAAAATTTCTGTATCTTCAAATGACTATTCACAATAAAACTTAATGGCATGAAGAATTTCCTTTTTATAACTGGCTTCTTATTGGTCAGCATCGTAGGAGTTGCAAAAAATGATAAGTTAAAGAATAACCTGTCCGGAACAGCAGTAGAGGGTACCATGTATTTTTCCAACCAGCCCTTTACAAATTCCAATGCCAACAGTAAAAAAAGTTTTACCTCTTCTGAATATATTTATGGAAGATTAGAGCTGACTTCAGGAACGATCAAAGAAGCTTTCAAGCTCAGCGATGAAAATAAGGGCCTGCAATATCTACAGATGAGTATCTCTATCAAAAAAGCTGGCGGAGACGACTATGTGATACATTATAGCAAATACTACAGCCTGCTTAGTGACGATTTCAAGAACAGCAATGCATTCAACTTCGACCTTTTGCCGGAGGGGCCAAAAGCAACAACGGTGTATTCACTGCTGGATGATTTTGTTGCAGGCCTGGGACATTTTCCTTTGTCTTCCGGAATTGGCTATGAAAAATTACCCGATGGAAATTATAATGTGAGTATTAAAATTTTTATGGAGACAAAGAACACCTATGGTTCTTACCAGGACGAGGAAAAATGGCCAAAAATTGAAGGTGAATTCGATTTTAAGTTCAAAGAAGATGATTATGCAAGGATCAAAAAGAATGCAGAAGTGGGATCCGACCTCGCCCTGGCGAATGCATTTCGCTATGATAAAATGCCAGCGGTGTTTTCAAACCCCGGTAAACTGACAGATCCCGGTGCAACCAGCGCCAAAATAGCTTCCATACTGAAAAGAGACCTGCCCGACAGGCAGATCATCAAATGGGTTGCAGAAACCTATAACGGAGCGTACTGGTCAATCGCTAAAGATGATATCGGTATTCCCAAGTATAAATATTTCAACCCCCATATATGGATGGCCTATAAAAGCGGGGGTAAATGTTATGTCGGCTATGTAACGCTTCGACAGGTTTATTCGGGCGGAGGAACTTATGCTCCACTTGCCGTTGCCTGGACCACGACTAAAGATGATAAACCGATCGATTGTAGTAAGGTTAAATAGTATTCATTGTTACGACTTCTTGTATCGAAAATATACTTACGTTTTTTAAACCCCGGATACAATCCGGGAATATTAGTCGGCACAAGTGACCCGCTGCGCTGAACACTTGCCAGTGGGGGGATTTCAAAACTATTTTACAGCGAAATTAATTTTGTTTATAAAACAGTTCGTGTTAGTTATAGTCATTGGAACTTCATTTTACGTTTTTAATATAAGTTCCCTGGAACGCAGCCCTTTTCCATTTCCCATTATAAATTCCAAAGATTTGTGTAAAACGTAGGTCTTGTTTGATCTTTTCCGTTCCAAATAAATAGGTCATTTTACCTGTAATAACAGCCATATTATCATAGTACATTAAAATTTCTATGTCATTAATTTCCAGGTTAGCTATATCTCTTTTCTTTGCAGCAAAAATTAACCATTCATTTCTGTGTTGAATTTCACCAAAGACATCACTGTGCCTATACTCAGGAGCCAATAATTTACTTAGAGTTGCTGTATCACTCAGGCCCCAGGCATTTGAGAAATCATACATTTCCTGAATTAGTATTTTTTCAAGTGCACTGGAAGGTTTAGTAGGAACAATTATTTTTGTCGATTGCGCAACACTTAAATAATGAGTAAGTGTAATAAACAAAATGAGGCAATATCTCATACTAAAAGATTTTACAATTATAGCTGAAGCCCGGGGCTTGCCGCAGCTCGGGTATTTGTTGCTGTGTCTGCCCTGCAATGCTGCTTATTAAAGGAACGGCATTTTATTGTGATTGCAAAACCAGCCTGCGGCACTCTTTGCGTAGCCCGCAGGCGATATTGGTTTTTTTTACCGGTTATTGTCCTCGCCAACCGATCATGTAAATCTTGTTTGCTCCTTGCTTTCAAAAGAAATTTATACTCTTATTTCAATATCTCTAAGGTCTATATATCCATAGGAACCTATGTTAGGCGCAGGTGTTAGTTCAAAGAGTCAAAACTGGTAAAAGGTTCTAATTTACCATTCCTGAATATTTTAGTAGTAGTGTCTTTCTCAACGTAACTTTTTGAATAAACTTTTATTCCATTACTAAATGAATCAATTTCCATTAAACTCCCATCCATCTGATACATCTCAATTTTTCCATCCAATTTACCACTGTGCAAAAACCCTTTCACTAAAATATTTCCATTATCCCAATAGCTAATTTGCAGCTTCATTGATGTATCATATTTATTTATAAATGTCCTTCTAAAAATAATATTGTTGTCTGTGTCAACTTTTATAAGTGTATAATTATTTTCATCATAAACATTTCTTTGCTTATTATAACAGCCAATGAGTATAAATGAAGGTATAATTATTCTTAACATTTTCATAATAATGTAGGGTGGTTGACTTGCGTCTAACATTTGCACCTACGCAATACCCGGCACATTTTCCTGGTTGTCATCAACGGAAAACTGTACCTCCTTATCCTCCACCACAATATAACAAAAAACCGGGATGCCTTTCAAAGCATCCCGGTCAATAAGTTCAATAAAAATAAGCTTACCAGATCCTGGTCCTTAGTTCAGGCGCTTTGTACATTTTATCTCCGGGCTTCACATCAAAGGCTTTGTAAAAAGCATCCATATTAATAAGCGGGCCGTTTGCACGGTACATACCCGGTGAGTGATTGTCGGTTAAAATTCTTTGTGCAGCAGCATCGGGTAAAATATTATTACGCCATACCTGCGCCCAGTTAAGGAAGAAACGCTGATCGGGTGTAAAGCCATCTATCATGTCATTGCGTTTGCCCTGGTTGGTATTTTTAAAAGCTTCGTACGCAATGCTCAAACCGCCAAGGTCGGCAAGATTTTCTCCCAGTGTAAGTTTGCCATTAACGTGTATCGTATCTAAAACGGTGTAACTATTATATTGCTGAACAACTTCGTCAGCACGCTTTTTAAATTCATCCGCATCAGATTTGGTCCACCAGTCTTGCAGGTTTCCATCTGCATCATATTGGCGGCCCTGGTCATCAAAACCATGGGTCATCTCATGGCCTATCACCGCACCAATGCCCCCATAATTAATGGCATCATCTGCCTCAAAATCAAAGAAAGGAGAACGCAATATGGCGGCAGGAAAAACGATTTCATTTTTCTGTGGACTGTAATACGCATTTACAGTAGGAGGGGTCATTGCCCATTCGGTTTTATCAATGGGCTTACCCAGCCTGTTAATATTATCCTGGTATTGCCATTGATTGCTGCGACGAATGTTTCCCAGGAAATCATCTTTTTTAATCTCAAGCCCATCATAATTTTTCCAGGTATCAGGAAAAGCGATCTTTTTGGTAAAAGCATGCAGTTTAATTAATCCGCTTCTTTTGGTCTCAGCACTCATCCAGTCTAATTTATTGATGCGACTCTCAAAAGTGGTTTGGAGGTTATTTACCAGTACCAGCATGCTGGCTTTGGAGGCCTGGTCAAAATATTTATCTACATATAACTGTCCCAACAACTCACCCAACTGCCGGTCAACCAAACCACTCATACGTTGCCAACGGGGTGTTGGTTCTTTTTGACCGGTAAGGGATTGATTGTATTTAAAATTTGCATTTACAAATTCACTGCTGAGATAAGGAGCTGCATCTTTCATTACGCCCCACTTTAAATAAACTTTCCAGTCATCCAAAGGAACTTTGCTTAACATGGAATCTATGTACAGCATGAACCTCGGATTGGTAACAATTAAACTGTCCGGTTTTGTTTTATAACCTAACTGTGTTAAAATGCTTTGCCAGTTAAGGTTTGGTGTTTTAGCGCTTAAACCGTTAACCGAAAACTTATTATATAATTTTTCAGGCTCACGCATGTCAACACGGCTCAATTGTGCCTGTGCCAGTGAGGTTTCCAATTGCATAATGGTCACAGCATTGGCCATAGATCTTACCATGTCTTCCCCGCAAAGGGTGAATAATGTAACCATATACTGGATGTAATCTGTTCTTATTTTCTGGCTGCGGGCATCATCTTTTAAATAATAATCCCGGTCGGGTAAAGTGGTGCCACCCTGGCTGATGCTGATAATATATTTTGTTACGTCTTTTGAATCCTGCCCAACACCAATACGGTATAAGGGCGAACTTATTGACTGTGAACGCAGGTAGTTCATTTGTTTTAAAACTTCTGCCTTGCTGCTGAGTGCCGTTATAGCATCCAGGTAAGGCTTAATGGGTTTATACCCTAATCTTTCAATGGCTGTGCTATCCATGCCGCTGGTATAATAATCACCAACACGTTTCATTAAACTATTGCTGCCGGGTGATTTTGCCGCTTCTTCAAGTAAAGTTTTAAGGGCTTTGGAGCTTTCTTCTGCCAATACATCACCGCTTCCCCAACGGGTTTTAGAGCCGGGTATGGGTGTTTTTTTTAACCAGTTGCCATTGGCATACAGGTAAAAATTATCACCGGGATTTACAGAAAGATCCATATTGGCAGGATCAATGAATTTTTTAGTAGTTGATTTTTTAGTATCTGAGGTGCCGGCAGTTAACGAATTTTCTGATTGGGCAGATAATAAGACCGGGCTACATAAAATAATGCTCAAAAATGCAAGAGAAGAAAAGTTTTTTTTCATGTACAGAATTTTAAGGCATAAAAATAAAACAGTTGCTTCAATAGCAAAAAAGATATTATTTAAGTGGTATTAGCATGTTTGTGGGATTAACAAGTAATATGTTGGATCAGAGGACCTTCAGCATGCGGAAAAATATATTTCCTCCTTCTTTTGATACCGCATAGCCTGCAGATACAGAGATAGCGTTGTATGGCACCAGTATGATACCTCCGCCAACACCGCTGTGCCAGCTATTGGATTTTTCACCGGGCATCCACACACGGCCAATGTCATACGTGGCCAACAGCCCGAATTTGCCATTATAGAGGTATGACCTTACGTTCTTTATCCACCGAAGTTCATTCTGACTATAGGCCGAGGTCTTACCAAAGAATCTTGTACGGCGATAGCCACGCAATGTTTTTCCGCCACCGATAGTATTATATTGGTAAAACTCAGGACTGCCGGATAGGGTAGCAGCACCTGCCCTCATTACGATTCCCAATGTTTTAGTGAATGGAACCAATACCTGTGCCGATCCGGAATAGCGGATGAAATTATTGTTGTTCTTTAAATTATCGGTATAGCTGATGTTGGTAGCAAAACCAAAACCTTTGGTGGGCAATAAAGAATCATTAACTGAAATAAAACTGTATTCAAATTCTGCACCGGCAAACTGCTGGTTGCTGTACAATTCAGTAGATGCCGGCAGCAGCCCCTTAACAAAAACAGTATCATTTTTTATTTGTACCGTTTGGTAAAAACCGGCAAAGCTAATCTTATGGTGCCTGCCGATGTTCCTGCTCAATCCCATCATGCCCATTATTTCTTTGGTTCGTAGCCTGTTCTTTTCACGCTCGAGTTTCAGATTTTCAGTTTCATTACCGAGCCCATAATAATTGTACCATCTTACCTGGTCGTAGTTGGCGTATAGGTCAAGGTCCCATTTTTTTACAGCTCCCACAAATTTGCCTTCATATGTAGCGCTGAGCCCTTTTTCTGTAAAAGAATATTTTGCATTTAACTTTTGCTCAGTTGCAAAAGGATTTTTTCTCCAGCCATAAGTTTTAATGCCATACTGAAGGCCTGCAAAAATATGATCTTCATTGCTGTAGAAAAGAACCGGTTTGATCCCTTTTTTATTATAAATGAAATTATCGTATTTATATGCGTTGATGGCGGTGCCGTTTTCAATATGCTGTTTTGTTTTTCTTCCCGCAACAATGTTATTGCCGGGGTTATCGTAAATATGGATCTTACCCGATGATCCGGTTGATGCATCTTTGTATTCATCCTTATCAGGTCCACCGATCAACCTTACGGTAATGGCTTTATCAGCAGCACCCGAAACATCGTATTTATCTGCGGCGCCCAAACCATACAACCTTATTTCACTCGTCTCATTACTATAAAATGTTCTTGAATAAAAAGGCTTATTTTTTATTTTTCCTTCATTCGTTATCTTAAAAATATTAACTGCTGTTGATCCGTCATTCGATCTTTTTACCTCAAACATTTCATTATCCATGGAGCCGGTAATATCCACTTCCTTTGCCAGGAAAAGATAATAAGTACGGGCATATTCCTGCAGGTGATCTCTTCTTGATCTTAATTTACTGATGATCTCATTTCCTGAAATGGAAAATGTTTCTGCAGGCAATTGTTTTACGGATGATTCAATGACTGCATCAGTCAACAATTGCTGTAATTCCTTTGCCTGTGATACCCATTGTTCCATCGTTACTTCATTGGCCATCCTGCGGTCGAGGTGGCGGGCAGGAAAATTAAATGTATTGATATTTTTAATGTCTGTTCCAAAACTTTGAAAACGCCCAGGCTTTACCAACCCCAGCAAGAAGCCATCAAATTTTGTATAGCTTTGATCACGGTCACGGGGAATAGGTTTAAATATTGTTTTGTCATCGTCTTTATGAGAAGCCCATCTCCATTGGTCTTCATGGCGTCCCCAGTCGCCAATGAAAATATCAAAAATTCGGGAACGGACATATAATTTTTGGTCAACCTGGTTATCATTATCCTTGTCTAATTTCTCCATTAATTTTTCTGTACTGATAATGTTGGTGGAATTGCCCATGTTAGCAGCATTCTCCCAGTTACCGTCAGGCCTTTGCTCAAAAAGGTAAAGATCATCTCCATATTTCTCATTGAACTCACCCAGCCTGGCCTGCTTGGGGATATAGATGATCACCGGTTCTGTATGTAGTATTTTAGCCGCTTCGGCCATAGGAGCGATGGTGACCGCCGAATATGGATGGCCAATGGAAACCTGGTCATCTGCTATCTTTTCAATGAAGCTTCCCTGTACTATTTCAGGTAGCGCCCTTCCAAAAGTTTTGTCAATGCTGCGAAGTACATATTCTTTTCCATTAACATCTTTTAAACGCAGTGATTTACTTTGTCTTCCTCCACCGGCTTCATAGGGTGTTAAACCTCCTGCCAGGGTATCCAGCATCACTACGCTAAAACTTACAGGCGTGTTCCATTCTTTCCTGTAATGCTTTCCCCAAAGTTTCTGGTGGAAATTACCGGTATAATATTGTTTACCTGCAACCACTATTATTGTTGGCCCAGGTTTGTTTGTTTGGGCTGTAAGGGTATTAATTTGCCCAAAGGAGCATAGCAATACAAAAGCTATTAGGGGCAGTCTATATCGTAGCATGTAGAATGTGAGCATATTATTAACCACAGCTTGTAAAAACCATGCCAGTTGTTAAAGAAAATTACAATGTGGTAATTATATAAAATAATAATTTAGCATAGCAGTATTTATTAATTTTGCTTTTTATTAATTCAACCTTACTTGAGATATACATTCTTTTACCTTTTATTGTTTTTTTCAGCCTCTGTTTCTGCACAAAACACAAATCCTTTTCCAGGGTTGGTGATAGGTACCATCATTGATGCAGATAACAGCAAAGCGGTTTCGGGTGCAACTATCTCTTTATCCAGCCTTTCAGACAGTTTGTACACAAGAACTGAATCCAGCCTTAATAATGGAGAATTCATCTTTGATAAACTTCCTTTTGGCTATTACCGATTACAGATCAGTATGACGGGTTATAACAACATGGTGATCGACAGTATTCATCTCAGGCAGGAAAGATTTGATTTTGACCTGAATGATATCCGCCTTAATAAAAATTCGGCCCTGCTGACCGAAGTAGTGATCTATGCCGAGAAGCCCCTGATCGAAAATAAGGATGGCAAGATCATTTTTAATACAGGGGAGTCGGCTTTAAGTTCGGGGGCAACAACCACGGAATTATTAAAACAAACGCCATTGGTGAATGTAGATAATGACGGAAAATTGTTATTGCGTGGAAAAGAAGTGAAGATCCTGATCGATGATAAACCTGTTGAGCTGGATTCGAAACAATTGCAGGACCTGCTGGAGAGTATGCCGGGCAGTATGATCGAAAGGATAGAAGTGATGACCACACCGCCGCCACAATATGCCAATGAAAGAGGAGGCGTGATCAATATCGTAACAAAAAAAGGCAAGGTTGGGTTTAATGGAAGGATCAATGTAAACTATGGTACAAGGGGAGAAGCAGGCATCAGCGGGAATATGACCTACCGTAAAAATAAATTCGTGCTTAATTTTTCTGCCGGCTTTGGGTACAACCAATATGAAAGCAACAGTTACAGCAACCGGCAAAATAGGTATGTTGATTCTGTTAACTATTTCAATACGGTTGGAGCAAACAGTAATAATAACCGCAGACCCAATACCAGGTTAAGTTTGGATTATGAGCTGAACAAAAAACACAGTATCAATTTTACAGCGCAATACAACAGTAATAACAGCGCCAGTGAAAATGCAACAACATATACTAACCTCGACAGGAACCAGCAGGTTTATAAACTGAGCAACCGGATCACCGGCACAGACAATGAAAGCTGGAATCCGAATTTCAACTTTACTTATACCTTTAAAGGAAAGGACCCAAAGGAAGTTTTGAAATTTATTTCCGGCTTCAATTTTAATGCAGGCAATAATGGGCGGAATTTTTTCCAGGAATACCTTAACCCTGATAACTCCTTAACCGGTATCGATTCTACCCAGCAACAGAATACCTCCAGCAAAAATCACAACATCAGTTTCAGGATCAATTATGATAAACCTGTAAAGAAAAAAATATCACTGAACTTAGGAACACAATATAACCGGTACAATACCCACAATGTGCTGAATACGGAGTTCATGAAAAAACCGGAAAATGTCTTTGTGAAGAATGACCTGTTGAGCAATGATTTTATTTTTCATCAAACCATAGTTGGATTACGGGCTGGGCTTCGTTATGACATTGTACCTGATTTTTATATCAACGCGGGTGTACAAACTGAACACACACAAACCAATTTCGATATTGTAAACAGCAGTAACCACTATGCAAATAATTACTGGTCTGCTTTGCCATTTTTTACCCTGATGAAAAAATGGAAGAATGATGTGAGTGTTACGCTGAGTTATAAAAGAACCATACAAAGGCCCCGGTTGAATGAGCTAAACCCAAGCACAGATTATGCTGATCCTTACAATACCCGTTCGGGCAATCCCTATTTGCAGCCTTATTTTGCCGATAATTTTGATCTCATTTTCGGCAAATGGAATAAGCAATTCAATGTGAACGCCTCAGTTGGATATAATGCCCTGCAGGATATTTACAGTTCAATAAGAACTTTACAACCCGACGGAAAAACCTTTACCACCTGGCAAAATATCAGCGGGCGTAAAGAGTACGAGGCCAGTGCCTGGGGTGGTTATACACTGAGTAAAAAAGCAAAAGCCAACCTGAGTTTTGGATATACGTACAATGTGTACAGCCAGTACGACCGAACGGTGAGGTATTTCCGTAACGGGGGTTCATTCTATTCAACATTGAATGGCAGCTACCAATTCTCTGACCTGGTGAATGGCAATGCCAGTTTTACTTTTAACCGTTTTGCAAATCCGCAGGGAACGGTAAGAAATACACTAAGCATGAATGTCGGTGTGCAGCGGAAATTCTTTTCCAAAAAATTTGTGGTTACGCTCAATGTGATCGATCCTTTTCGCCAGCAGCAGAATAAGAATTTTACGTATGGCTCTAATTTCAGCCTCGAAAGTTTTAGTACAACCAATACCCGTAACTACCGGATCGCATTGAGTTATGTCTTCAGTAAGAAAATGAAAAAGAATACTAAGCTGGAGTTATTGAAGAAGGAGCTTAAGAAATAAAATAGTCGTGAGTAGTGAGTCGTGAGTAGTGAGTGGGGGCACCCTTGTATTGATTATCATTATTGAACTTCCTGAATACTGTCATGCTGAGGAACGAAGCATCTCATGCTTGATTAGCAGGTTTATGTTTTACTGAGATGCTTCGTTCCTCAGCATGACAAAACAAAAGTTTTATTTGAATTGATCATTTTTTTTCAGCAAAGGTCAATCGTTTTGCCAGCCAGCTTTCTTTCACCGGGATGATCCATTTATCAACCATTTCTTTTTTACTCAGTACGGTATTGTTGAAATACAAGGTATCTCCATCAATAAAATTATTTTCAACGGCATAATCCAGTTGATTAAGCGGCAGCAGTTCAATTTTATCTTTTACCACAAAGGCAAGTGTTTGCCTGTCGAAAAGTTCTACTTTAAATTTCTCTTCAATGGATTTGATCAGGCGTACAGAGCTATCCGTACTGCACCCACTCACGCCTGTTGCTGTTTCATCTGCCATCAACACCATGAACCTCCCGAAAAATAAATTGGCAAATCCTTTTACCGGGGCGCCATGGCTTTGCCAGTTGGCAGCAAATTCATTCAGCATGTCTTCCATTTCCAATGCTTCGCTGATAAAAAATAAACGGCTACTTTGGTAGATCCACACACGGGAGTTATCGTTAAAATCTGCAGGTATATGTTCTGTAAAATCGAGTTCCATTTTTAATTCTTCATTTTTAATTCTTAATTCTTCATTGACATAGCCACCAGCTCCGCAATATCCAGCACCTGCACTTCATCTTCTTTATTACTGTTCTTTACACCATCCGTCATCATGGTATTGCAGAAGGGGCAAGCTGCTGCAATAACGCTGGCGCCGGTTTCCAGGGCTTCATGGCTACGTTCTAAATTGATACGGGTAGTTCCTTTCTCTTCTTCTTTCCACATTTGTGCACCACCTGCACCACAGCAAAGGCCATTGCTGCGACAGCGTTTCATTTCTACCAGCGAAACATCCAGGGCTTCCAGGACCTTTCTTGGCGCTTCATAAATACCATTGGCACGGCCCAGGTAACAACTGTCGTGGTAAGTGATCTTTTTGCCTTTGAATGTTCCGCCTTCCGTCATTTTTATCCTGCCTTCATCAATGAGTTGCTGTAAAAATGTTGCATGATGTATCACTTCATAAGTGCCTCCCAATACCGGGTATTCATTTTTGATGGTATTAAAACAATGCGGGCAGGCAGTCACGATCTTTTTGATACCATACCCATTCAGTACCTGGATATTTTGATATGCCATCATCTGGAACATGAATTCATTGCCGGCACGCCTTGCCGGGTCGCCGGTACACATTTCTTCTTTGCCCAGGATGGCGTATTTGATGCCGACTTTGTTGAGTATGGTTACAAATGCCCTGGTTATTTTTTGTGCCCGCTGATCAAAGCTCCCGGCGCAGCCTACCCAAAATAAAACTTCGGGACTTTCGCCCTTTGCCATCATCTCTGCCATTGTAGGAACGTGCATAATGTAAAATTTATCCAGGTAAATTAATATAAAAGCAATTGTGCTTAGCAAAAATAAGCCATTCGGTTTTATTTCCCTACAAAGACTCGGAAGGAACCATCGAAAGAATGTCAGCTAAATTATTCTGTCTGTCTGAGCTTGTCGAAGACGGGTTGAATCAAGATGGTGAGATTATTTAATTACACCGCCTTCGACAGGCTCAGGCTGACAACTTCTAAACTGATGCACTATCCGCGGAGCGTATATTTTTTTTTCTTTGTGTACTTAGCGGCCCTGCCTACCGGCAGGCAGGTTTGTGTGATTACAGTTACATTTTAAATATCTTCGTGCCAACTCAACCGATGAAAAATATCTTTAACCGAATTACAAACTGGGAAGCCTGGCCTTTTAAATTGCTCTATGCACCAATTGCGCCGATTTGGGGTTGGTATATGTTGAGATCAGGCTCTGTCTGGTTCTTTACACCCAGCAATCCAAAGATCACTTTTGGTGGAATGGACGGGGAGCCCAAAAAAGAAATGTATGACCTGTTGCCTGGGCATTTATACCCCACTACGTTTAATGTTTTGCCCCAACAGGATTTTGATACGGTAAGAACTAACCTGGAAAAAAGCGGCATAACATATCCCTTCATTGTAAAACCCGAAGTTGGGTGCCAGGGGATCTTATTCCGGAAAATTGATACCGAAGAAGAATTACAAAATTATCATGCTAAAATACCTGTTGAATACATTGTGCAGGCGCTGGTCAGTTACCCGATGGAAGTAAGTGTTTTTTATATCCGGCATCCGCAGGAGGAAAAAGGTACGGTAACCGGTTTTTTGCATAAGATACCTTTGCAGGTTACCGGCAATGGAAAAGAAACGCTTGAAGAACTGATCCGACAGCATCCAAAGGCTCAAAAGCGAATTGGCGAAATGTTCAGCAAGCATAAAGACCAACTACATCAAATTATTCCGGCGGGAGAAAAATACATGCTGAGTTATGCGGCCAATCACAACCGTGGAGCTCATTTTATTGACCTGAAAGAACATATTGATGATAAGCTGGTAAGTATTTTTGATGAGATCAGTCACAACATCAATGATTTTTTTTATGGACGCTACGATATCATGTGCACGAACGTAGAAGACCTGAAGAAGGGGAAGAACTTTACCATACTTGAATACAATGGTTGCGGTGCAGAGCCCAATCATTTTTATGATACAGGCTATACTTTGGCTGGCGCTTACAACGAAATATTAAAGCATTGGAAAGCCTTATACCGGATCTGTACCTACAACAGCAAACAGGGAATAAAACCCTGGCCTTTTCAAAAAGGAAGGAAATTCCTGGCATCGATCAAGGCTCATTTTAAATTGATCAGGGAAGCTGATGAAAAGATCTAAAATAATTGTACTGTCAGCCTGAGCTTGTCGAAGGCGGTTATGTAAAGGGATCTTCATCCTCAATCTGTCTTCGACAAGCTCAGACTGACAACCTTTTTGATTAGACAACCTGCGATTTAAAATTCCGATGAGATAAAAATTAAAATGGCTTTCCGTGTGTTTGTTTAATTAATACTTTGGTAAGTGCAGGAAGTTTTTTCATTAAGCCAACAAAAAAATTGGTGGCCCACACCTTGCCAAACATAGATTGTATCCACCTGCCTGTTCGTAATCTATTACTAAATAATGATCTCCATTGTTGTGTATAACCTGATTCCATTTCAGCCCTTGTTATTTTACCGGAAAAGAACTGTTGAATATAACCTGCTGCGATCTTACTCCCATGTAAAGCCATGCTCATACCATTGCCGCAAAGTGGTGTGATCATACCTGCTGCATCTCCCATCAACAATACATGATCCTGTACCTGCGCTTTCTTGTCGAAAGATATTTGAGAAATGGTTACAGGCGATTCATACAGCATTTCACAGTTCTCAAAAATCTTTTTAAGGTGGGGATTTTGTTTCAGGATATTTTCCTCCATCTTTTCAATGGAATTATTACTCGCCTTCAGGTTTTCGGCATTGGTGAGATAACAAAGACAATATTTATCGGCTTCGATCTTTGAGATGCCGCAGTACCCGTTCTTAAAATTATGCAGGGCAATGGTATTGGCCGGGAAATTTGTTTTGATATGATATTTTACGCCGATATAGTTGTTGAGTTTGTTTGGTTTTTGATAGACAAAGGGCCTGTTCCATTTTACATCAAGGTTACTTCTCTTGCCAAAACTGCCACAACACAGCTTGCTGTAAAATTCTCCCTGCGTGGTTTGTACATGAAATTCATTGTTAAAGAATGTAACTCCGTTTACCTTACAATGCTCAAACAGGGTTACGCTATTCGCCAGGGCAATTTCTTTTAATGCAGCATCCAGTTTATAACGGCTTATACCAAAACCGCCCAGCGGTAAGGCTTGCTGTAGCTGGTTTCCATTGGGAGCGGTTACAATTAAATTGGAAATGATCGGTAATTGCATTTCATGTAGGGGTAAACCAAGACCTTCTATAAAATCCCAGCTTTCGAGACTGATGTACTCGCCACAAACTTTATGAAAGGGGTATTGTTCTTTTTCGAATAATGCAATCTTGTGACCCAGCTTTGCCAGCTGAATGGATAATGCCAGGCCGGCTAATCCGCCTCCAATGATACAGGTATCATATTTTACCCCGTCAGTCATTCCTGCAAGTTATCAAATAACGGAAAGCCCATTTCCATTTGATAGAAAAATTATTAATACCCGCGGTTTTAAAGAGCCTGGTCCATTCTTCTTTTACAAATCCCCGGGCAACAGAAAGCGGTGCATCATTTTTTACCAGGTATGATCCGGAAAAAAACTTTGTAATCCATTTAATGCTGTAATAGGCCAGCGGGTGACGTTGCAGGTCATTAATAAAAAAGCCGGTACACGAATTATTGCTCATCCATTGCAGCATGGTTACCAATTGAACTTCTGTAAAATGATGGCAGAAAAGAGAAGAAAAAATGATATCAGGCTTGTGTTCATCAAAATCGGCCTGTTGATAATCACTCGTGATCCAGGTTGAATTCAGATCAGGATATTGCTGTTTGGCAAAGTCAATGCATTCCTGCTTGATATCAATGCCAATAAAATGAACCGGGATTTTTTTACTGATGCAGTAATTGCTGATGGCTTTTAAGTTATCACCACCGCCACAACCGATCTCACAAATGCATATCGGCTTATGGGTAGCCTCGTGTGTGATCAGCGACTGAAGCCCTGCAATGGTTATGTTGTGTCCCCCAAGCCATTTGTTGATGGTATTGAGTTCCTTCATGTTTTGCCGAATGTCAGCAAAAGGAATATCATTCTGGTCAAGCAGTTCTTTTTTGTATGATCTGTTGCTCAGATTAATCATAGGAAGCAGTAAAAGTTTCCATGGTTAGTCCCGGGCCAAAAGCAGCTCCAAATATCCTGGCGGGTTTGGATGTTTCAGTAAGTTCATCTAACATTTTCTTTAACACGAACAGGATGGTAGCCGAACTCATATTGCCATAATCATTCAGTACTTCATATGAATAATGCAGGCTTTCTGCTGGCAGGGATATACCCTTTTCAATAGCTTCAAGTATCTTTTTGCCACCGGGGTGAATGCACCAGTGGGTTATTTCATCTTTACTTAATCCGGCGTGTTCCAAAGCTTTGGTCACTAATCCATCAAAATCTTCCTTTAACAGGTCGGGTACATAACCTGAAAGTGTCATTAAAAAACCGGTAGAAGCGATCTTCCACGACATATCAGATTTACCCTTAAAAGCCACATCAGAGAAAAAGCTTTTGATGCTGATCCCTTTTGATGCTGACCGGTCCGGTTGCATTAAAACAGCAGCACATCCATCAGCAAATAAAAGGGTAGCCGTAATATTATCTAATGAGATCTCTTTTTGAAAATGCAGGGTACAAAATTCCGTGCATACAATGATCACGTTTGCCGCATCAGCAGATTTACAAATGGCATCAGCCAGTTTAAGGGCATGTATGGCAGCATAACAACCCATGAAATTGACGGAAGTGCGGAATACATTCCTCATCAGACCCATCTTTTCCATGATCTCAAGATCGAGCCCGGGGGCGCTCATGCCTGTACAACTTACGGTGATCAGGTGTGTGATCTCTGTATTGCTGATCTTACCTGCTATGCATTTTTGAATGGCTTTGATGGAAAGTGGGGCTGCATGATCTGCATACCACTCCATCCTTTTCTCCATAGCTGGAAAGGGCTCCAGGTTGGGAGCCGTTGAATAGAACTGCCGTTCGGCAGGAGGTAAACCATAATCGGGAATTACTGAATAACGGGTTGTAATTCCACAGTGCCTGTACAGGAATTTTAATTTACGGCTCTCTGTTTCATCCGTGCTGTAAATGGCATCGGCAAAATCACAGATCGCATGTTGCTCATGTTTGTTTGAAGGGACTTCAGTTGCTATAGAAATGATCTTGCTCAATATTTTTCCAGTATTAATAATGTTATAAACGCACAATTGCTACAAAAAGAAGCCAGCATATTCATGCGCATGGTATTTTTAAAATTGGCTGCGCCTGTATCGGCCCATACTTTTTTAAACCACCATAAAAAATATGCCAGTATCGGAATGAAAAACACCTGAATGATAAAAAAGTTGTATTGCTGTGCATTTCCGATCAGGTAAAAACCGAGACTGCACATGGCGAATAAATAGACAATGCCGGTAAATATAAAAGTGCCATTGTAACCCAACATGCTGCTGATGGATATTACCCCGTCTGCTGCATCCTGTTTATGCTGGTATATCTGTGTTAACGGATAAAAGCCCCCGATTAGTAAACTGGCCGTCAACATGCCTATTAACGGCACTTCAGTAATTTTTTCACTGCTGCTTCCATGCACCACTAAAAAAAAAGTTAAGCCACCCTGGAAAATAATAACGGTCAGGTAACCAATGACCGGGTATTTTTTTAACCGAATGCCCCTGTAACTATATGCTCTTGATGCCAGTATGTAGGCAATAATGCCCAACAAAAAATAAAGACCAAGAAAATAACTAATGCTAATAGACACCAGGTCAAGCAGAATGGTTGCGTAGAATAACTGTTTGGTAGGTTGCTTAGGATTTTGAATACCACCAATACTGTCTGTATCCCTGTCCATATAACTGTTGTAACCGTTGCTGGCAGGGTAAACCAGTATGTGCAGGATAAAAAAAACCAAAATGGCATGGGATACATGTATTGCAGCTGTCTGGCTTAATGCAAACCAGTAAACCGGCATCAGGAAGAAAGAAAAATGAAAACGTAAGAGTTGTATGGTGGATGGTTTTATCAGAAAATCTTATTTATTTAAAAATACAATCTAATTCATTACTGTTTAAATCTTCACGAAATATTTACGTAAGTAGAATAGATAAGGTTTGTTAAAAACACGCAATTGTCAGTTAACTGACAATTGCTTTTGGTTGGGTTACTTAATTTGTATCTCTAAAATGTAATATTATGAAAACAGTATCAAGTTTATTGTTTGTAGCATGTTTGTTTATGTTTAGTTGCAAAAAAGATAAGATCCCTTCAAACGGCAATGAAATTATTGTTCCGCCTGGAGATACTACACAAATCCAGGTATTATACAGTGGTGTCTTAATTGGCGGAGAATCAGGTGACCGGGCAAGGGGGGATGTAACTGTAGAAAAGCTGGGAATGAGATATTACCTGGTATTTAAAAATTTCAATTCGAATAACGGACCCGACGTACATGTGTATTTTTCCAAGACTATCGGCAGCCACGCTTCTCCACCAACTGAATATACCGACCTGGGGTTTATGAAATACACCAGTGGCACATTTAATTATGAATTACCGGGCGAACCTGATATTGCCAATTACAAATACGTACTTATCTGGTGTGCCCGTTTTAGGATACAGTTTGGATATACTGAATTGCGATAAATTAATAATATAAAAAAAACAATCATGAATAAAATCATTTTATCTGTTTTATATTACTTGTTGCTTTCGGGTAGCGTAAGCGCTCAACAAAAAAAACTTACGGCAGTAGATAATTTTGCAGAATTTACCGCCGGTATAGGTTCTTCACAGGGTACGGGTTCACTTGCATATGTTTACAATTGGAAATTGGGAAAGCGTCAAAAAATTGAGCTCGGCCTCGGAGCAAGATTTACCAGTTACTTTGGAAGCAACCTTTATTTCAGAACGGCACCCGCAAAATTAACCAGTGGAAAAACCGGTCCATCCGTACTTTTTGCAGACGATATTGATGCGAACATAGATTCTGTACTCTTTCCCAAAGCGCAGATCAATTCATTGAATTTATCATTGAATGTTGGATATAATTTCAGTAAAAGGTTTTCGGCCGGAATAACCATTGACGCCATTGGTTTTAGTTTTGGCAAAAAACAAACCGGCATTTATTACGGAAATAATTTTGCAACCGGTATCCCGGTAACCGCTAAACCAACACCCTTTAATCTTTTGTTAATTAGCGATAATGATCAGGGATCCCTCAACAGCGAGTTGTTTGCCAGGTATAAGTGGAATGATTCTTGGGGAGTTAAATTAGGTTTTCAATTCCTCTTTGCTGAATACACAACGGATTCAAAAGTGCAGACTACTCCTGGTGGAGATAAGAATGACCGGTTCAGAAAAAAAATGACCGGTATTGCAATGGGGGTGACTTATAATTTAAAATGATAAAAGAAAGATTTTAATTAATTTCAGTTCATGAAAAAAATATCCGGCTTATTCCTAGTTTTTTTGATCCTTTCAAACCTGGTAATTGGCCAGGCCAGTCTTACACCAGTGGGTGATGGCAGCAAAGTTCATTTTACAATTAAGAATTTTGGTTTCAAAACAGGGGGAGATTTCAGCGGTCTAAAAGGCACTATAAAATTCGACCCTGAAAAATTTTCAACTTCTTCTTTTGATATAACTGTTGATGCTGCTACCATTGATACGGATAACAGCTCCAGGGACGGGCATTTAAAGAAGGCCGAATATTTTGATGTAGCCACTCATAAAACGATCCATTTTAAAAGCACAAAGATCACCCGGTCATCTGTTGCCGGCCGATTCTATGTATTTGGTCAATTAACCATTAAGGGCGTTACCAGGCCCGTTGAATTCGGCTTTGGTGCCACACCCAAAAACGGAGGTTATGTTTTCGACGGTGAATTCAGCATCAACAGGAGGAATTTTGGTGTAGGTGGAAGCAGTGTCTCCTTGTCGGATAATTTAACCGTGTCCCTGGCTGTTTTTGCGAAGTAGGTAATTTGTAACAGCTCCCGGTAGTGTTTCAGTTTCAAAAATAAATCAAATGAATGTCAGTCCCGATGGCTAGAGGGATTGTCGAAGAGGGTTTGCTATTCCATAATCCGCCCACAAGCCTGTCGGCTAACAAAGGCAGGCTCAGGCTGACAGCTTTTTTTTAAACCGATCGATTTCTGACTCTTCAAACTTTGTAGGATATAGCCATGCTCACTATCTTTGTCCGATGCCGAAATTGTTACGCATTTTTTGTTGGGGCTTACTGATCAGTTTCCTGGGCTCTTTACCTTTGGGTACGCTTAATGTGGCTGCCATGCAGATCGGCATACAGGAAAGCATTACTCATGCCATGGAATTTTCTCTTGGATCTTTACTGGTTGAAATGATCTATGTGCGTGTTTCCTTAATTGGTGTAGACTGGATACGTAAGCAGGAGAAACTGATGAAGGTAATGGAATGGATCACGCTCCTCATCATCATTGCCCTGGCAGTGGGTAGTTTTATTGCAGCCACCAAAGAAGGAGGCGATAGTAAAAATGTGATACTACAAACTACCATGCATCGCTTTTTACTGGGGATGTTCATGTGCGCCATCAACCCCGTACAGATCCCATTCTGGTTTGGGTGGAGTACTGTTCTATTTACAAAAAAGATACTGGAACCGGTAAAATTGCAGTACAATATTTATATTTTAGGTATTGGCATCGGAACTTTATTAGGAAACTGTGTTTTTATATTCGGCGGTAAATGGTTGGTAGAAAGAATAGGGAACAGCCAGCAATACCTCAATTGGGTTATTGGTGGCATCTTCGCTTTAACGGCTTTGATACAGGCTGTTAAAATGCTACTTCACAAAGACGCCGTGCATAAGTTCACACATGATGAGGAAGACGAGCAACTTAATCAACAATAAATAAACTACAGCCAAGTTCTGACCTGCTGCTATGGGCATCGCTGTTGTCGCCAACATGATAGGTCATGCCCGCAGATAAAGTAAATTCACGGCCATCCTGCAGCTTTGTTATCATTTGCCCGGCAATACAATAAATAATATGTCCCTTATCACACCAATGGTCGGCACTATAATTGGCCGAATGTTCTACCATACGTACCCTGATATCTCCCATTTTAAAGATCTTCCAGGAGGAGGTTCCTGTTGTTCCCTGGTGCAGTTCAGGTTCAATGCCTGTCCAGTCAAGTGTTTGAAAGGGGAATGGTTTAATTTCCATAGCTGAATTATTGTTTAACAAATTTGCAGCATTAATGCCTGCAGAAAAAATATTTATTGACTGAACAAATCAGTATTTTCGATGCCCGATGAATTACGCAATTGTAGATATTGAAACAACCGGTGGCCACGCATCTGCCAATGGTATTACCGAGATATCTATATTTGTTCATGATGGAGAAAGGGTGGTCAAACATTTTGAAACTTTAATCAACCCGCAGCAACTCATTCCAAAATTCATTACTTCACTTACCGGCATTGATAATGCCATGGTGGCGGATGCACCCGTATTTGATGAAATAGCAGACGTGCTGTTTGATATCCTGAATGAAAATATTTTTATTGCCCACAATGTAAACTTTGATTACTCTTTTTTAAAACACCAGTTCAAACGATCGGGCTATGATCTGACCGCAAAAAAATTATGCACGGTAAGGTTGGGAAGAAGAGTTTTTCCGGGCCTGCAATCCTATAGCCTAGGCAATCTTTGCCGCTCTTTGCAAATACATATTGAGAACAGGCACCGTGCCGGCGGAGATGCAAAAGCAACGGTAAAGCTGTTTGAACATATGCTGGCCAATGGTGCCCAAACGCATATTGACCAGATGCTTAAACGGACCTCGGCCGAACATTGGCTGCCGCTTAACCTTGATAAAGAAGTGATTGATAAACTGCCTGCCAAACCCGGGGTTTATTATTTTCATAACAATAAAGACAAGGTCATTTATGTTGGCAAAGCCATCAATCTTAAAAAAAGGGTGAGCAGCCACTTTACACACAATGATCCTGATCTGAAAAGACAAAATTTTATCCGGAACATTTATAAGGTCTCTTACAAACAATGCGCAACTGAGCTGGAAGCCATTGTGCTGGAAAGTACGGAAATAAAAAGATTATGGCCCCGTTACAATAAGAGCCAGAAGCAACCATTGATAAAATTCGCATTGTATTCTTTTGAAGATAACCGGGGATATATCCGACTGGCCATTGATAAGAAGAAAAAGAACCTGCCGCATTTATACAACTTCAGTTTATTGAATGAAGGGTTGGTATTGCTAAAAAAAATGCAGGAAGAATTTGACCTGAATGCAAAGCTTTGTTTTATTGATAAAACACCGTTTACGCAAACGGAGGATGAGGCCCTCGAACCCCCGGCCATTTATAATTCAAAAATAAAAAGGGCGCTCGACGCTTTATCTGCGAACCTGCCCAGTTTTGTTTTGGTGGATGAAGGGATCACAGCAACAGAAAAATTATGTTTGCTGGTTGAACGGGGCTGTTTTTGGGGTATGGGATATTTGCCCAAGTCCTTTCCCATTGCATCTTCTGAAGAACTGAAGCATTTCCTCCATCCTTATGCAGATAATGATTATATCCGCAATAATATTTATTCATTTGCCGAAGCTAATCCCCATAAACGAATTTTGATCAACGCTTAGTTAATCACGCCGGAACAGCGCTGGTTCGTATCTTTGCACTCAACCATTTTGTATTGCAAAACGCACTTTATAATTTAAAGATCCAGAAAAGGATCACCGCATTATCTGTTTTGCTTTTAATAGCTAAAACGATTGCCTGGTATCTCACCGGCTCTGTAGCGATACTTACCGATGCGTTTGAAAGTATTGTGAATGTGGTTGCGGGATTTATTGGTGTTTACAGCTTGTATGTTTCTGCCAAGCCCCGTGACAAAGACCATCCCTATGGGCATGGTAAGGCTGAATTTATTTCTGCTGCCATGGAAGGAACATTGATTTCCCTTGCGGGGGTTATCATAATATATGAAGCTTTTAATAACCTGGTTCATCCACATGATATAAAAAAACTTGACTATGGTATCATCCTGGTAGCCATAACCGGGATCATCAATTATTTTGCGGGTTCGGTATGTATTAAAACCGGGAAGAAAAATAATTCACTGGCATTGATATCGACCGGTAAGCACCTGCAAACGGATACCTGGTCCACCATGGGCATTGTTGTAGGGCTCGTAGTGATATTGATTACCGGCATTGCCTGGCTCGACAGTGCCATAGCCATATTGTTTGCATTATTCATCATTTTCACCGGCTATAAAATTTTAAGATCATCTTTGGCAGGCATCATGGATGAAGCTGATACAAAACTCCTGAAAAAAATGGTGGAGATGCTGAATGCAAACCGCAGGGTGAACTGGATTGATCTGCATAACCTACGTATCATTAAGTACGGCAGCACCATTCACCTGGATTGTCACCTTACAGTGCCCTGGTATTTAAATGTACATGAGGCGCATAATGAAATTGATGCTTTATCTACCCTGGTTAAAAATGAATTTGGCGAATCTGTTGAACTCTTTGTTCATTCAGATGGATGCCTGGAATTTTCATGCAGCATATGTTCAAAGTTTGAGTGTAGGGTACGTCAACATCCATTTGAAAGAAAAGTGGAGTGGACAATGGAGAATATTTCCAGCAATAATAAACACAGGCTTTTAATTACTGAAAAAGACAAGAACAAATTTTAATGCTGAGTTTTAATCATATCGTATTTTTTGAAGTAGCCCGGAACTTAAGTTTTTCCAAAGCAGCGGAGCTATTGTTTATAAGCCAGCCAGCCATCAGCAAACATATAAAGAACCTGGAGCAGCAGTATAATATCAACTTGTTTGAGCGTAAAGGCAATTCTATCTTACTTACCAAAGAAGGAGCGATCTTATATGAACATATCGGCAACGCAAGGAAAATTCAGCGCACGCTTGAATTTGATATTTCTGTAGTAAAAAATAAGCAACAGGCCAAAGGTTCATTAGTGGTTGGAGCCAGCACAACCGTGGCATTATATGTAATGCCCGGCATTCTATCTGCTTTTCACAAGGCTTATCCTCATATAAGTTTGCGATTGGTTAACCGCAATTCCGAAAATATACTCAAAGCGCTAATGGAGCAGGAAATAGACCTGGGCATTATTGAAGGAAAAAATAAGATCACTTCAGTGAGTTATAAATTCTTTTTAAAGGATGAAGTGGTTCCGGTATGTTCTGCAAAAAGCCATTTGGCAAAGAAGCGCAAAATAAATGTACAGGAATTAAAAATGATGGATGTGGCTTTACGGGAGCGAGGATCCGGAACACTGGCTGCAGTAACTGAGGGGCTGCTTAAACATAATATCAGGTTAGCTGACCTGGAAACCAGGATCATTTTAGGTGGAACAGAAGCATTAAAGAATTTTTTGCTCGATGATACCTGTATCGGGTTCCTGCCTTTACGATCTGTTGCCAAACAGTTGCATTCAAAAGAACTGGTAAGGCTCAATATCCCCGGCCTCCACATCTCCAGGGAATTTTATTTTGTACAACGACAGGGGAATGGTAACGATAAAATGAATAACCTGTTCATCAAGATGGCCATTGCCCACTATAATCAATTGTTATAAGCCATCACTTATTGAACCAAAAAAAGCAAACACATAATGATAGCTTTGATTTTTAAACCAACGCTATGTTAACTTTAGAATGCTATTCTTTGTTTCAGGGTCTGCAGTGTTCAAAATGCGGACAGGAATATGATCCTCAACAAATACATACATTTTCAATCTGCTGTAATAAACCTTTAACTGCGAAATATGGCTTTGATGCCGGATTTTCTAAAATGCATATAGACAGGCATGATAATACCATGTGGCGCTATCATGCGATGTTGCCGGTATTCAATAAAAAAAATAAGATCAGCCTGGGAGAAGGAATGACGCCAGTTCTGCCCTTACATAATTTGGGAAAAAAATATGCTTTGCCTCAACTTTTTTTAAAAGATGAATCACTAAATCCAACCGGAAGTTTTAAAGCAAGGGGATTAAGTGTTGCTGTTTCAAAGGCAAAAGAAATGGATATACAATCCTGCATCGTTCCTACAGCAGGCAATGCGGGCGGTGCGTTGAGCGCTTATTGCGCAAAGGCGGGTATTGAAGCCACTGTAATAATGCCCAGGCATACGCCCAAAATATTTCAGCAGGAGTGTGAGTTGTACGGTGCACGTGTGATCCTGGTAGAAGGCCTGATCAGTGATTGTGGAAAACTGGCGAAGACCATGCAGCAGCAGCAAGATGTTTTTGATATGTCCACTTTAAAAGAACCGTTCCGGCTTGAAGGGAAAAAGACATTGGGATATGAAATAGCAGAGCAGTATAATTGGCAATTGCCCGACGTAATTGTATATCCAACGGGCGGAGGAACCGGCTTGATCGCTATCTGGAAAGCTTTTAAAGAAATGATCGCCATGGGTTGGATAGAAAACAGACTCCCCAGGATGATCGCAGTGCAGGCTGAAAATTGCCAACCCATTGTTTATTCATGGAAAGGCTTACATCAAAATGCTTCACACTATAAAGGAGCGGCATCTGTTGCAAATGGATTGGCGGTACCAAATCCTTTTGGAGAAGACCTGATCATGGAAACATTATTGGAATCGTCAGGATCTGCCTTATCAGTTACAGAACAGGAAATGATTTCAGGAGTAAAAGAGATCGCAGGTTCAGAAGGGATACTGGTTGCACCGGAAGGTGGGGCAGTTTGGGCCGGGTTATTAAAACTGGTAATGCAAGGGTTTATAGACCGTGATGAAAATATATTATTGCTGAATACGGGTTCGGGATATAAGTATTTAGAAAATATTTTTTAAAATATCCCGGCTCAATGCGCTTCAAATAATTTGGCTACACCAAATGCAGCAGCTGCAGCCACAGCGCCGATCAAAGTAACTTTTAATGCACCCCAAACCGGGTTGATGCCCGTCATTTTGCTTTTAAAAAATCCAAAAACAAAAAGGCAGATCAACGTGGCAATAACAGATATTTTTAAAGCCTCTGTTGAATCATCAATAAAAAAATATGGGCTTAAAGGGATGATGCCGCCGGCGATATAAGAGAGGCCGATATTCAATGCGCTTTTGGTAGCACGCCTGGGATCGGGTTTATCCAGGCCCAGTTCATACTTCATCATAAATTCAACCCAACGGTCCTTATCCTGCGAAATTTCTGCTGTGGCCTGTTCCTGTAATGCAGGACTCAGGCCGATATTGGCAAAGAATTCTTTTGTTTCTTCTATTTCCCTGTGGCGCAGGTTTTCCACTTCATCATATTCTCTTTTCACTTCACTTGTATAATGATCCTGTTCTGTTTTGCCGGCCAGGTAACCACCCAGTCCCATAGCAATACTGCCGGCCGCAACTTCCGCAATGCCGGCGATCACAATGATGCTGCTTTGATCTACCGCACCACTTAAACCTGCAGCCAATGCAAAGGGAACCGTTAAGCCATCACTCATGCCAATAACCACGTCTCTTAACAGGTCGGAACTTTTTAAATGCGATTCAATGTGGTCATGATGAAGATGCGTATCCATAAATTGTATTTGAAAAACTAAGATACGGTTTTACAAACCAAAAGAAAACCGGTGAATATTATCTCAACAGCTGAGTTTCGTCATGCATTTATGCAAGCTGCTTCAAACTTGTATCAATTATACCCACACATTCCATTACCTGTTCTTTAGTAATAACAAGGGGAGGGGCAAAGCGTATCTTATCGCCATGTGTTGGCTTTGCCAGCAAACCATTTTCTTTCATCAGCAAACATAATTCCCATGCTGCATCAGGATTTGAATGTTTAATAACTATTGCATTTAATAATCCCCTGCCTCTTATTATGGATATAAATGGGGAGTTCAGTTTTTTCAATTCACTGCGCAACATTTCACCCATGGTCTCTGCATTTGCAGCCATATTCTCGGCTTTTAAAGCCTGTAAGGCAGCAATGGCTACAGCGCATGCTAATGGGTTACCACCGTAAGTACTTCCATGTTCACCTGGTTTAATGGTCAACATGATCTCATCATCGCACAGCACAGCACTCACCGGTAATACACCGCCGCTCAGGGCCTTACCCAGTATCAGGATATCGGGCCTCACGTTCTCATGATCACAAGCCAGCATTTTTCCTGTGCGAGCAAGCCCGCTCTGTATCTCATCGGCAACCATTAAAACATGATACTCATTACAAAGATCACGGATGCCTTTAAAATATCCTTCATCGGGTACAACAACACCCGCTTCTCCCTGTATCGGTTCAAATAAAAATGCAGCAACATTCCTGTCCTGGAAAGCTGTTTCTAAAGCGGGTAAATCATTGTATGGTATTGATTCGTATCCGGCAACAAAAGGGCCGTAATTATTTTTTGCAGTAGGATCGCTGCTGAAAGAAATGACATTGACCGTTCTGCCATGAAAATTGCCATCACATACAATGATCTTTGCCTGGTCTGCAGCAATACCTTTTACTTCGTAAGCCCATTTGCGGGAAAGTTTGATGGCGGTTTCTACAGCTTCCACACCAGAGTTCACCGGTAACACTTTATTATACCCAAAATATTCCGTTATAAACTTTTCATATTCGCCCAATACATTGCTGTGGAATGCACGTGAGGTAAGGGTTAACTTTTGTGCCTGTTCAATTAATGCAGCAATGATCTTTGGATGGCAGTGGCCCTGGTTAACGGCTGAATAGCCGCTTAAAAAATCATAGTAGCGTTTGCCATCTACATCATATAAAAAAACGCCTTCGCCGCGGTTCAATACAACCGGCAACGGATGATAATTGTGTGCACCATGTTTTTCTTCCAGGTCTAAATATTGTTGTGTGTTGGCAGATATGGAAATAGTTGAATTCATTATATGAATTTTTTAATAGAATAAATAAAATTCGGTAGTTCCTCCCCTTCGGGGAGGCCAGGTGGGGCTTTATCCTCGATGATTGAGCAGGTCGAGGTTACTGTAGAGGAAAGATGATATGTTTAACAGCGTATTAATGATGTATTAATTTTTGCGCAAGATAAACTAATTTATGATCTTGATGAAATAGTTCTTGTCTTTAAACGATGATGTGTTGATTTTATTATTAAAAATTCCGTAGACAGTACTGCCGCTTCCGCTCATAGATGCATAGACGGCGCCCTGTTGGTATAAAGATTCTTTGATCATTTGTATCTCCGGGTGAGCATCAAATACCGGCTTCTCAAAATCATTTTTCAGATCAGCTTTCCAGGTTTCTATTGGCTGATGAATGATCTCTTTGAGGTTAGAACGGTCAGACGGCTCAAAGCCGTCAGGCCGTTGTGCAAATGCCCAGCCGGTACTTATGTGGATCCCCGGATTGATCAATTTAATTTTGTACATAGACAGATCCACTGCTACTTCTTCCAGCATTTCTCCACGCCCCGTTGCGAAACAGGGTTTGTTTATGATAAAAAAAGGAGCATCACTGCCAAGTTGGAGGGCATAGTTTTGTAATTGAGCTGTTGAGAGTTTTAAATCAAACTTATCATTCAGTAAGTTCAGCATACAAGCAGCATCGGCAGAACCACCGCCCAGGCCGGCGCCCAGGGGTATAGTTTTGTGTAAATGTATTTTTACAGCAGGGAGTTGAGGGTGATCTTTTTTTAATAAATGATATGCTTTAACACAAAGATTATCTTCGGATTTACCATCAATTGCCAGTCCAGTTCCGGTAAATTCTACTGCATTATTTTTATTTGGAATTAATTCTAGTGCATCTTTAAAAGGAACCGGGTAAAATACAGTCTCCAGGTTATGAAAACCATCATCTCTTTTACCAAGAATTTGTAAGCCAAGATTTATTTTACAATTGGGGAAAACTATCACAGATTACGCTGATTAAAAATGATTAATGATTTTTTATTGTGTAACAGCATCTGCGCAATCAAAGAATCCTCTAATCAGCGATTCTTTCGGCTTTTTATCTCATCCCGTATAGCGATGGCCCTGATATAATCTTCATGATCTAAAACCTCAGCAAGTAATCCCTCCAATTCCTCTAATGATAGGGCTTTCAGGTCATCACTGCCGCCTGTTTCGGTGGTTACGGGAGTTGCAGACTTTGTTTTTCCATCGTCTTCCATTAAGATACCAGCCTGGTCTAAAATGGTATCATACGTATAAATGGGACAACCAAACCTTACAGCCAGTGCCAATGCATCAGAAGTGCGGGAATCAATTTCCACTGTATCATTGGCCGAACTGCAAACCAGTTTGCTGTAAAAAATGCCTTCCTGCAGATCATTGATCACCACTTCATGTAATTCTACATTAAATGCCATCATAAAATTCTTCATCAGGTCGTGGGTAAGGGGCCGGCTCGGACTCATGCGTTCCAGTGCCACGGCAATGGCTTGTGCTTCAAATCCGCCAATAACAATGGGCAGCCGACGCAAGCCGTTTATTTCTCCCAACACAACCGCATAGGAGTGGGTTTGTGTAATGCTGTGCGATAAGGCCACAATTTCCAGTTCTATTTTTTTCATACCCGGGTTCCTGTTACAAAATTTTATTCCAGTTAAATACCGACTACAAATATAATAGGCGATCAGCTTTTGTGTCGGTATTATACCATTTAATATTTACCGTAATCCTTCAGATCACTTTATAAATAAAGATGGTATAAGCAGCAAATATAAAATAAAAGCCTTTCAAAACTAAGTTGAAAGACTTTAATTATAATTCCGTCTGTTTATTATGTAATAATTTAAGCGTGCTTTAATTTCTTCACTGCCTCAATGATCTTAGGCATTACTTCAAATGCATCGCCTACAATACCATAATCAGCTGCTTTAAAGAAAGGGGCCTCCGGATCTTTATTAATAACCACGATCACTTTACTCCTGTTCACACCGGCAAGATGCTGGATAGCACCAGAAATACCAATGGCAAAATATAAATTGGGAGCAATGGCAAGACCGGTCTGGCCTACATGCTCATGATGCGGACGCCAGTCGCTGTCGGCAACCGGGCGGCTGCAGGCTGTAGCTGCACCCAATAATTTTGCAAGATCAGTAACCAGGGCCCAGTTTTCGGGGCCTTTTAATCCGCGGCCGCCACTAACCACAATTTCAGCCTCACTCAATGGGATTTCGCCAACCACTTTATCAGTAGCTGTAACCTGCACTTTTGCTGCATCAACTGTTGCCGCAAATTCTGCAACTTCTGCAGTTGCAGCAGTAACTGTAATACTGTATGAATTTGGATTAAGGGAAATGATCTTAATATCCGTAGAAATGCTAACATGGGCAAATGCCTTACCACTGAAAACATTTTTCTTAACTGTAAATCCGTTGCTTAAATCAGGTAGTGCAACAGCACCTGAAACGAGCCCGGCTTTAAGCCTTACACTTAAACGTGGGGCAATGGCTTTCCCGTTAAAATTATTGGAGAAGATGATAACTTTTGCATCAACAGCTTTTGCTGCATCTGCAATTATTTTGGTGAACACCTGTGCATCTACATGATCAAGTGCATCATTTTTTACCGTGTGCAGTTTTTTAATTCCGTAGTTGCCCAAACTTGCCAGGTCATCAGCAACGTTACCTAATACAATGGCTTCTGCTGTTGTGCCTAAAAGTTCAGCCACTTTAGCCCCGTAGCTTGCTGCTTCAAAACTTGATTTTTTGATGTGTCCTTCTGATTGATCTAAAAAAACTAATACCATAACAATGGATAATTTAATAATGGATAATTTATTTAAGGCCTCACCCCAACCTCCCGAAAAATCGGGACAGGCTCTCTCCTATGGAGAGGGAACTGGAAGTTGACAGTTTATTATTTAAATACTTTTTTCATTCTTCGCTTAATTCTTCACATTAATCTTCTTCGTTTCCCTCCCCTTCGGGGTTCTTTGAAAAAGAACGAACGAAGTTCAAGGAGGGGCTTCTTCGCTTCTATCCTCTACTTGTCTCTCTCCTTCGGGGAGAGGATAGGAGTGGGGCCTTAAATCGCTTTTGCTTCTTCGTGTAATAACCTGACCAGTTCTTCCGGGTGATCAGGAGAAACCAATTTAACACCGGCTTTGGCAGGTGGTAATTCAAACGAAGCAATGGCAGTAAGTGCATCAACAGCAACCGGCTCAACAGCGGTCAACGGTTTACTCCTGGCGCCCATAATACCTTTCATGTTGGGGATGCGTTGTTCAGCCATTCCTTTCTGGCAGCTGACTACCACGGGCAAGGCCACTTTGTTTGTTTCTTCACCGCCTTCAATTTCACGTACAATTACTGCATCACTACCTTCCAGTGTAAATTTGGTAGCCAAAGAAACATAAGGCAGGTCAAGCAATTCAGCTAGCATGCCGCCAATAGAAGAACCATTGTAATCAATGGTTTCTTTGCCGGTAAACACCAGGTCGTAACTGCCTTTCTTTGCTATCTCAGCTATTTGCGAAGCAATATAAAAACTGTCATGGCTGTCGGCATTAACCCGATAGGCTTCATCACCGCCCAAAGCCAGGGCTTTGCGTATGATGGGATCACAATCTGCAGCACCAACCGTAACCAAATGTATGATGGTGGCAGCATCAGCTTCTTTTAACTCAATGGCTCTAACCAGGGCATACCATTCATCGTATGGATTGATGATCCACTGAACCCCATCAGCAGCGAATTTCGTATTGTTATCAGCGAAGGCTATTTTTGCCGTAGTATCAGGCGTTTTACTGATACAAACTAAGATCTTCATGTAGTAATTTTTAAAAATCCTGAAATAAGTTGTTTATGCAACTAAAGCAAAGATAAGTGATGCGAAGATAAATTGATTACAAAACGTAAAAAATTATTGTTTAATGAGCAGGATAGAAAAATTGTTGGAATACATGAAAACATCCGGCAAGGATAGTTTTCTGCAGCATGCGCTGGCACTGGAATACATCAAGATCGGTAATGACGAGGAAGCCCGCAAACTGTTCAATGAGATCCTGCTGCGGGAACCAACCTATATCGGGTCTTACTATCATTTGGGGAAGTTATTAGAGCGGGTAGGGGATTTTGATAAAGCGGTTAGGATATATAAGCGGGGGATAGAAGAATCCCAAAAAGCAAACGATCATCATACCAGGATGGAATTGCAGGCGGCATTGGAGGATATAGAAGAATAACGGCCTCACCCCAACCCCTCTCCAGGGAGAGGGAACTGGGAGATGAAAGCGAAGAATGTGGTTTATTTTTTGTGTCCCAACATTTGGTCTTTAATCAACTTCATTGGCGTCGCACTCTTGTACTGGATATCAATACTGAACGAAGCCGAAGTATGAACTTTTACTTAAACGTAATTAGAATAAATTATAATGACTCTTGTAGAAAAATTTAAAGCATATGTAAAACAACAAAATCTTTTTCATCAAAAAGATAAGCTGCTGCTTGCCGTAAGTGGGGGAGTGGATTCTGTTGTGCTTTGCGAACTATGCAAACAGGCGGGTCATGATTTTACAATTCTTCATTGCAATTTTCAATTGCGTGGGGAAGAGAGTGAGCGTGATGAAAATTTTGTAAGAGAGCTTGGTAAAAAATATGGAGTTGAATTATTGAACAAAAAATTCGACACAGAAAAATACGCCGAAGAAAATAAATTAAGCATCCAGGTGGCCGCCAGGGAATTGCGTTACAAATGGTTTGCTGAACTTTTGAAATCTTCAACTGCCAACTGCGAACTGCCAACTGCCAACTGGCTTCTCACAGCACATCACGCCAACGACAATATAGAAACCCTGCTGATGAATTTCTTTAAAGGCACAGGCATTAACGGCCTGCACGGGATATTACCAAAGCAAGGCAATATTATCCGTCCGTTGCTCTTTGCAAAAAAAGAAGACCTGTCCGAATTTGCTGCAGCAAATAAACTGGCTTTTGTTGAAGATGCTTCCAATGCTTCTGATAAATACACCCGTAATTATTTTCGCAACCAGTTGATCCCTGATCTACAGAAAGTATTCCCGCAGGTAGAAGATAATTTGATACATAATATTGATCGTTTCCGCGACATCGAAATATTGTACAGGCAGTCTGTAGATCTTACTAAGAAAAAATTACTGGAACCGAAAGGAAAAGAAATACATATCCCGGTCTTAAAACTGTTGAAGACAACTGCTTTGAAAACCATCGTTTATGAGATCATTAAGGACTATGGTTTTACAGCACAGCAAACTGACGAAAGCATTGCTTTGTTGAAAAGCGACAGTGGAAAATATATTCAGTCTGCAACACACAGGATCATCAAGAACCGTAGCTGGCTTATCATTTCGCCTAATGAAACTGCTGAGGCGCAAAATATTTTAATTGAAGAAGAGGGGAGTTCCCAGTTTGCAGAAGGGGCTTTGCAACTTAAAAAAATGATCAATGATCAATATTCAATATTAAATGATCAATTAATTGCCCAGTTGAATGCTGATGAAATTAAATTTCCGCTTCTCCTCAGAAAATGGAAACAAGGCGATTATTTTTACCCGCTTGGAATGAAGAAAAAGAAAAAGCTCAGCCGTTTTTTTATTGATCAGAAACTTTCACTCACCCAAAAAGAAAAAACCTGGGTGATCGAAATGGATAAAAAGATCATCTGGGTGGTAGGAATGCGTATTGATGACCGGTTTAAAATTACCGATAAGACAAAAAATATTTTACAGATCAATTACCTGCCATAAGTAATGATCTGGTTCAATCTTAGATTTTTTATATGATCTATGAATTCTGTCAGCAAAGGATATTTACCGCTGATCTCGCAAACAGCAATGATAAAGACAGCACCAAAAACTGATCCCCAGATATGCGCCGAATGATTGACTGTCTTGGTATTGCTTTTATCTAACTGGTAGGAAATGAGCAGGTATATCAAACCAAATAAAAAGCCTGCAATGAAGACCGGGATGAATATCAGCCCAATACCCATAATTGGATCCAGAACGATCTTTGCAAATACAACTGCAGAAACACCACCCGAAGCGCCCAGGCTCCGGTAATAATAATTGTCTTTATTTTTCATGTAGGTGGGTAACAGGCAAACCCCAACAGCCCCTGCATACATCATGAAATACAGGAAGTAACCCGCTGTTCCAAATACATGCACAAAAAAGGATTCTACCCCTGTGTTATGTTTTAACCCCTCCATATCGGTATAATCCTGCCCGGTTCCAAAAAGGTATAAGGCATACATGTTAAAGATCAAATGCGGAATGTTTAAATGGATAAGGCCGCAGCTAAAGAACCGGTACCATTCATTTCGCTGACTTACGGCCGGGGGATAAAATATCAATTTATCCATGATGGTTTGGTTGTTAAAAGCTGCTATGGATGTTAAGACCGTAACGACGATCAGTAAGAGGGTAACGTTTATGATCATTTTATTTTATTGATGGTGATATTTTTCGTTTCTGTTGATGGAGCAGGCCCGGTAAATTTGTTCCGCCAGGATCAACCTTACCAATTGATGCGGAAAAACAAGTTTGGATAAACTCCATTGCTGATTTGCCCTTTTCTTTACAGCTTCACTTACACCATAAGCCCCGCCAATTAAGAAAACAATATTCTTTATACTTTCATTGGCCCGCAGCTGGATAAATTTTGCCAGTTCTTCACTGCTTAGCTGTTTGCCATGCTCATCCAGTAAAACCAGGTAATCTTCTTTTTGTAAAAGCCCGGTAATGATCTCTCCTTCTTTTTTCTTCAGGTCCGTTTCACCCAGCGTGGCTGCATTTTTGGGCATGGGTATAATATTCCATGCTGCACTATAATAATTACAGATCCGTTTTGTAAATAGATCAACACCTTCTTTCACATAAGGTTCATGATTTTTACCAATGGTCCAGAATTGAAATTTCATGTGTTAAAAATAAGAAAGCTGTTGCAGTAATTGAATTTTAATACCGGGTTATACAATATGGCTCATTTTTTTTAACTTCAATGTATGATAGAACTCAGGCCCGAAGCAAAAAAAGACCATGCATTTATTGAAGCAGTTTACCGCTCTACACGGGAAGCAGAATTAAATTTAACCAACTGGGCAGAACAGGAAAAAAATGCATTTGTTCTGATGCAGTCAATGGCCCAGCTGTCAGAGTATAAAACAAAATTTCCCGGCGCAGCCCTACAGGTAATTATTTTTAATAAACAAAATGCAGGACGGTTTTATACCTGGGAAAATGATATTGAGATCCGCCTGATCGACATCACGGTATTGCCCCGATTCCAACGTAAGGGTATTGGAACTGCAGTTTTAAAGGATCTGATTAAAAGATCGGATAAAATTCAAAAAAAAATTTCACTGCACGTAGACCCGGCCACCCCTGCTTTACAGCTATACCTAAGGTTAGGATTTTTTCATATAAAGAACAATGGCCGGCATTATTATATGGAAAGAGATGCTGTATTGAAAGCTGGCAGTAAATAAATTTCACCATCATTCAGTTCGGTTATCCATCTCCTGCAGCAATGCTTTTTCAAAGGGTATCACATCTTGTACGTTTAACATGGCGCTGGCCAGTATTTCCGTATTCACATTAAAAAAACCACCTACCTGGTTTACGATATTGTTGGAAAAGTCGCATAATGCCGGATCTGTTTTTACCCAATGCTTGCGGCAGGCTATCGGTCTTACGGGGTAAATACTGCAAAGATTATCTTTTAAAAAAACACAACGTGATAAAGCAGAATACGATGTTCTTCCTGTAGCAGCCTGTTCACTTAAATAAGCCTTATCCACTTCGATGCCATTTTCTGTGCAATGGTCAATGATCATGGCAGCCTCATCCCCTGATACATCCACATCAATAAAACAGCAGGCTGTGCAACCGGCTTTGCATTGTATTTCTTTTTTGCTTTCTTCCGGTGTGTTCACAAAAAATCCGTCAATTGCATCGTATACCTGTTTGGTTGTTTGGTTAAGGCTTTGTGTCCTTAATTTTTTTAACTGAACAATATAATCATCTATCAACTTGAGTATTTGATCGATCGTTCGCCGGTTTTCCGGGGCTTCCATCAGTAGCGACAGGTAATCTTTAAGCATAGAAGTTACCTTATACGCATTATACCCGGGTTCGGGCACAAAACTGTATGGAAGATCGGCCATCTGGATGATAACAATTTTACGTTATGAAAAAAAGTGCAGATCCAGTTCCCAAAACAAAACCCTCACCAAAGATAATATCAGTAAGGGTTCTGTTTAATGTTATAAGCCAGATTGCACATGGCACAATGAGTAAGGCGGTTAATTATTGGTAAAACGGACATGCTTTTTTTGGCCCCACTCATTAAAGTCAATATCTATTTTTCCAAATCCGGAAGGATCAGCCGCCGCGGCATGAATAATGACTTCCTGGTTACTGTTATTCAGCAATATCACGGGATGTTGGTGAAAGTTTTTTGTACTTCCACCAATGATCAGGTCCAGGTTGATTGATTCTTTTGCCAGGGTAATATCATCAGGGGTATTCTTATTTTTGTAACCCAGCTGGGAAAGGCATACTACAACTGCACAGCCTTTTTCCTTCTTTAACCAGGCAGATAAGTTATTCACTTTTTCTATTACATTTCTTTCACCGGGTTTAGCACTGATAATACCTGTTTTTATATTCCCTTTGCTGATGATCTTATAACCACCGGTTTTTCCTGTTTGATCATTAATTTCATCAATACTGGAATCATAAGTTAACGTGTTGTTTTTAAGCTGCTGGGCAACCCCAGCATTTAATACGATCGCATTATCCCGCCGGATATTTGAAACCTGCTGGTTTGTTTGATGAACCGGAATGGCTGTGTGTAAGAAAATCAGCTTTCCGTTACCGCTATAGCCGGTCAAACGGGAAACTGTGCTGGCAACAGTTTCCAAAGGTTTTAATGCAAGCATAGCGGTTGTAGCTATACTTCCCTGGATCAGGAATTTTCTTCTTGTATGCATATAAAGTAGGGTTTAATTATCCATCAAATAATATTACAAAGTACAAAATCCTTTGATATTTTGCTATTTTTTTTTAGGTATCCGGCCTGCTAAATAAATTTGTTTTTTTATTTATTTAAAGGGATTGAAATATTAAATGCCGGTTATCAATTATTTTCAAATCCCAACAGGTATACCGGTATAGAACTTTATACTACTAAACCATTTCTTTTTTTAAATAAAACTTGCATATTAATAAAATAATATATAGTTTTAGTATTGACATGTGATTTACGTTACTTTATGCATCAGGACATTCACTAACCAAAACCCCTAACTGCTTTATGACTTTCAGCTTTTCCTTTTCATCTTTCGGAATTTATCCTCCTCCTTCATAAATAATAATAGTAACAGCATAATACAGAAATTATTAAAAACTAAAACTTTTATAAGATAGCTGAATCTTTTTTTTCAAGATCCGCCTTCAGGTTAGGGACATAGCTGAATAAAGCACGGCATTTTTTTTTGCATTATCTTTTTGAAAACCACTTTTTTATTGATTCAACTTCAAAACAAACCGGTATGAAAAAAATATTCAAAAATTGTTGTGGAAGGGCATTTTTTAAAAGTATAAAAACTTTTCCCATACTTATTTTTTTAACCTTCCTGTCTGCAACAGCTGTAGCAAATGTTTATAATGTAACGAGTACTACCGACGGCTTTGCACTCAACCAGTTACGGGGGGCTATTTTGGATGCTGATGCTTTAGGAGGTACGCATACCATTAATGTTGCTGCAGGCACTTACATACTAACACTGGGTGAAATTGTTTTTGGAAATACTGCACAGGTTATCACTATTATCGGGGCTGGCTCGTCCAGCACTATAATCAGTATGACAACGGGTACTGGAAAAGACCGGATCTTTTTTATTAATCCTTCAGGAACTACAAACAGTCCGGTAATAACTGTTCAGGGTATTAAATTTGAAAACGGATACCTTACTTCAGATCCTTATGGCGGGGCAGCTATTTGTGCGGGTGGCGGTTCAGGTGAATCTCTTACTTTAACGGATTGCATATTTGATAATAATATTCTTCCGTCAGGTGCTTTTGGTGGTGCAGCTGTGTGTATGCAGGTTTCCGGTAACCTCACTGTGGACAATTGCACATTTACAAATAACGTTAGTAACGACGCTGATGGAGGAGCAGTTTATTTTACGATCTTCAGTGGTCCGGGATATACTGGCGACCTGCTTATAACCAATTCTGCATTTACCGGCAATTCTGTTGTATTGCCTGGTACTGGTACATCTAATGGAGGTGCGCTTGCTTTCACAGGACAAGAAGGGATCGCGGGTTCATTTAACGTTACTATTAATAATAACACATTTACTAACAATACAGCCGACGGATCTGGTGGCGCTATTTCAGCACATAATTCTCCAAATTTATCTACATCCCAAATACATTTCAACCGGTTTTTAAATAATACCAGTACACTTTCTTCAGCCACCAGCGCACTTAATTTTGTAAATTCGGACGGCAGTGTGAATGCGGAAAATAACTGGTGGGGTTGTAATACAGGGCCAATAACTGCCGGAGCCTGTGATCGAGGGGCTGGTACCGGGGATCCGGGATCTGGCTCATTAGATGTCAACCCCTGGCTGCAGTTAAAAGTCACAGCCTCACCCGGCGCAATTTGTAGCAGCGCTCCATCAAACACGGCAGTCATTACAGCAGGTTTTTTGAATAATTCAGATGGCACTGCCATACCTGTGGTTAATTTATCCAGGTTGACCGGGTTGCCAGTTATATGGGGTCCCACTTCATTGGGTACCCTTTCCGACCAGCAGGCAACGATCCAGGCCAATGGAACCGCAACAGCTACATTTACATCAAATGGAACGGGGGGTACAGCAACAGTGAATGCCCAGGTGGATAATGTACCAGCGGGCGAAATATCACCGGCAAGGGCGAGTATTACAGTAAATGGTTCGTCAACGCCACCTACCGGGGCAACGGGAATAACCACCATCTGTAGTGGAAGCAATACCACTTTAACTGTATCAGGCGGCTCAAAAGGATCAGGAGCAATAGCCGAATGGTTCACCGGGGTGTGCGGAGGTACCCCGGCCGGTTCGGGTGATGCTATCACAGTTTCTCCAACTACTACCACAACTTATTATGTACGATATAATGGTCCATGTAATACAACCACCTGTGCAACAGTAACTGTAACCGTAAATACATTATCAATAGCGCCAACCGGTGTCACCGGAACAACCACCATCTGTAGCGGAAGCAGTACAACATTAACCGTTAATGGCGGATCAAAAGGAACAGGAGCTTCAACCCAATGGTTTACCGGATCATGCGGGGGCACCCCAGCGGGTACGGGTGATGCCATAAATGTTTCGCCTGGCAGCACAACAACTTATTATGTAAGGTATGCGGGGAGTTGTAATACTACATCCTGTGCATCAGTAACCGTTACTGTAAATCAATTACCAACAATAGGGGGGGCTGAAGTTGTTCAACCAACATGTGCTGAGCCTACAGGAAGAATTACAGTAAATGCATCGGGTTCCGGTACACTGGAATACAGTATTGATGGAGGGGCAAATTGGTTTATATCCAATATCTTTAGCGGCCTTGCAGCCGGTAACTATAATATAGCGGTGCGGTCACAAAGTACACCGTCTTGCGTTTCTTTTTACTCAGGCAACCCGGTAATTTTAATTGCCGCAGCAAACTGCTGTACTCCCGTTAATTCTGGCACCGTTGCAACCGGTGATCAAACCATTTGCAATGGAGGAGATCCTTCCAATATAACATTCTCTGTATCGCCGTCAGGGGGAGCTGTTGGGGGTTCATTTAATTACCAATGGTATTATAAAGATGGAGTTGAAGAACAATGTCCGTCAGGTACAAATACATCCGGATGGACATTGATCAGCGGGGCTACCGGTAATAGTTATGATCCTCCATCTGGTTTAACCACATCGAGGACCTATGCGGTAACGGTAGATCCTACCGGAACTCCTGATTGCGGTATAGCGACCTGGGCAAACAACTGCAGAAGGGTAACAGTAGGTTCGGCCATAGTTGCAACCTGTTCAAATAATAATCCGACACTATATTTTGGTTATCCGGGAGATCAGTCCGCCACGGTTAGTGCAAATGCTACGGGTGGGACAGCGCCGTATACGATTTCTATTACTATGAACCGTCCGTTGAACTGTAATGTTATTACCAGTTCGGGCGATGAATTATGGACAGCTTCAGGGGGTACGAGCATTAATAATACATGTCCCGCATCAGGACCTGGTTTATTACCACCGGTTTCTACAGGCACCGGCATAGCTTCGGGGGTCAATTATTCAGTAAATGTTACCCTCATGCAGGATGCCATTTTAACTGTAACGATCACAGATGCTGCCGGATGCATATCTACCTGTACAATCAGCATTCATGCAGAAGATGTTCGTTGCTTTGCAGGAAATAGCAGCAATACAAAAATTTCAATTTGTCATCAAACCGGCAACCCTTCTAATCCATGTATAAGCATGTGCGTGGCAGAATCGGCACTAGCTTCACATCTGGCACATGGCGATTACGTGGGTAATTGTACTCCCGATTGTGCAGCACCACTAACTGCCATAGCAACTCCTGTTGAAGAAAAGAAAGCTGCGATCGAAGAAAAGAGCAATCCGGTTGAACAAAAGGGAGCTGTTATTGAAAAAAGGCGAACTGCTGTAGAAGAAAAACTCCTATCACCGGATATGTTCGAGGTAAAAGTTCTTACTAACCCAACCGAAAACCAGTTTTCGATCCAGGTGATAAGCGGAAACAATGAAAAAGTATTTGTAACAGTGTATGATGCCATGGGAACAGTTGTGAAGCAAATTGAAAAAAGTGACCTGCAGCTCATTGTTTTTGGCCAGGAACTTAAAATTGGATATTATATGGCAGTTGTACGGCAGGGAAATAAAACGAAAACAGTAAAACTGATCAAACAGTAAAATCATCAAAAATAAATTTGATAGAGGCGGTACTATAATTACCGCCTCTTTTTTAATCTTTTCGTACACTAATTGCTGATATACACCTGTAATGTTTGGACTTACCGCTGTATGTTTATTAGTTAATAGTTTATCTGTAATGGAAGAATATTGAACTTTTAAAGCTTTTTTTTTCACTGAAGAATAAACAATTATTTTTACGAATATTAAAGTATCAGATAATGAATGTAGGAATTTTGTATCCCCGTTCCAAAGCGCATCCCGGCATTACACAGGATTTTATGGATGGTATAAAAGCATTTGCGGAACTGCAGCAAAATGGGATCACCTTTACTTCAGACAGTATTGGGTATGGCGGATCAGAAAAAGAAGTGTATGAAAAGGCAGAGAAACTATTGTTAATTGAGGATGTTGATGTGCTAGTTGCATTTATTGGCGAAAAGGTGCTTGAGATACTGCATCCCCTGATGCAATCCAGCGGCAAACTATTGTTGGTAGTACATCCAGGTGCCAATTATCCAAATAGATGGATACCCCAACCCAATATCATACAACTTACGCTGCAGGATGCTTTTTTGTGCTGGCTTTGCGGACAGGATGCCGGCAAAGAAGTAGGAGGAGAGGGAGTAATAGCCTCTACATTTTACGACTGCGGCTACCTGCACCTTGCAACCATGGTGAAAGGATATACAGATTCAGGTGGTACTATTGTTTTCAATTATGTAAACAACCAGGCATATAATGATAGTTTTCATATTGATGAAATGGCCAATTTTTTATCGGATAAATCCGCCCCCCAAAATGTATTGGCAATATTTGATGAATTGCCGGCTTCGTTGTTTTACAATAAGCTCAACGGGATTGAAGGCGCCGGGAAACTTAGCCTTCATGCATCGCCCATGATGCTGCAACCCGCTGCTCTGGGCAATTTGGGCAGTGGCTTTAAATTTCCGGTAAGCGGTTATACGCCCTGGTTACCAGATGCAGCAGCCGGTACAAGTAAAGATTTCTGTGATGCATTCCGGATGAAGTCCAAAAGAGATCCCGGGCTTTTTTCGCTGCTCGGATGGGAAACGGGCATGATCTTAAAGCAGATATCCGACACCATCAGTTCCAGGTTCGATGATGGGGCAGGTATTGCAGGAGCGCTGCAAAAAATAACATTTAACGGTCCCCGGGGTGAACTGCAGCTGCACCCGGCTACGAATTATTTTACATCCAGCTTTGTACGGTGCCATGTACCTCATAATACAGGGCAAATGACAACAGCACTGCAGGCATTTCCGGGAGATGCCTGGGCAGCCTATATTGAATTACCTACTGATGGCTCGGATTCGGGTTGGACAAATACTTATCTCTGTTATTAATATGACCCCAGCCGGCAATATCCGTGTACTCTTACTATGCAGCAGCAGCTTTGCTTTACCCGTAATGCAGGAACTGTTTTTTTTTCAACAGCTTGCAGTAGTAGCTGTGCCGCGTAAACGCCGTGACTTTTTGGAAAATGTACGTGTATTGCTTCAGGGTACGGGAATACCCATCGTGGAAGTGGATACCAAATCTTTTGCCGAACAACTTATCTGTTCCATTGAGCAATATGATGTGAACCTGGGATTGGTGATGGGATTCAGTTACCTGATCCCTGCCCTTGTTTACGATCTTCCGGTCAAGGGTTTTTTTAACGTACACCCTGGCCCTCTACCTGCTTACCGAGGCGTTGATCCCGTTTTCTGGCAGATATATAACCGGGAAGAGCAGGCCGGGGTAAGTATTCATAAACTTGATGAGGGGTACGATACCGGACCACTGGTACTTACGCAAATGATCAAAATAACCCCGGCAGATAATTACGGGATACTCAATTCAAAACTGGCGGCCCTTGCAGCGGGAATGGTGCGGGTGTTGCTGAAACTGGCTGCTTATGACCTGAAGATACCTTCAAAACCACAGCCCGAATCCACTTTTTATTATGCCCGTCAGGGTGTAAAAGATGTTAGTATCAATTGGCAGAAAATGGATGCTGACAGGATCGTTGCGCTCATCAATGCCTGTAATCCCTGGAATAAAGGGGCTGTTACCAAATTCAATAACCGTATACTCAGAATACTGGTAGCCGAAAAACAGGCAGAACTTAGTTTTAATGATAAGCATCCGGGCACTATCAGCATATTGGAAGATAAAAGCATAATTGTTTCAACACTTAATAAGGAGGCCCTGAAACTACAGATTGTTTATGTGGAAGAGGGTTTTTTAAACGCTTCCCGACTGGTTGAAATAGGATTAATATCGGGCAGTTACCTTGGATGATCCGGTTGTATTTTTTTTTTGATGCAATAGAGGGCTACTCATAAAATTAATTTGCATTTATTGCTATTAAATATTACTTTTAATTCATGATCACTGAGGTGTTTTAATTACCAGGTTTCAAACACATTTTAAATGTAAGCGAAATCCATTTTTTTTACCTTTAATAAAAATCCTTATTATTAAATCCTTACTATTCTTTATTAAAAACCCGACTCTATCTTATTTAAGCCATTTTTTTAATAAAGACTGTTGAATTCTTTATGCTTGCTTTATTATTATGACTGATTATTTAATTCCAAAACTATATAATTATGGCTCAACCTTATGTTGGAGAAATAAGAATGTTTGGGGGTAATTTTGCTCCCGCCGGCTGGATGTTCTGTTCAGGGCAGTTGCTTCCTATTTCTGAGAATGAAACGCTTTTTCAATTGATCGGCACTACCTATGGTGGCGATGGACAATCAACATTTGCACTACCAGACCTGCGTGGCAGGGTACCTATTCATCAGGGACAGGGTGGAGGTCTTTCCAGCTATATTCTTGCAGAAACCGGGGGAGTAGAAGCCGTAACCCTTACCCAAAACCAGATACCCGTACATACCCATACAGCCCAGGCATCCAACACCGGTGCCAGTGATACCCCGGCCAATAATTTCTGGGCCAATTCTACTCTCGGCAAACCTTATACTGCTGCCCCGCCTGTTGTTCAAATGAATGTTGGAACAATAGGACCGGCAGGAGGTAGCCAGCCGCACAGCAATATGATACCATACCTTTGCGTAAGTTATATCATTTCATTATTTGGGATATTTCCTTCTCCTTAATAATCTGAACACCGTAAAACAAAAATTATTAAAACTAAATTTTTATACAATGGCTGAACCTTTTTTATCAGAGATTAGAATCTTCTCTTTTGGCTTTGCACCACAGGGTTGGGCCCTGTGTAACGGGCAACTGTTGCCCATTAACCAGAACCAGGCATTGTTTTCTTTGCTGGGAACAACCTATGGCGGCAACGGGCAAACAAATTTTGCATTGCCTGATGTACGTGGCCGGGTACCCATGCATGTTGGGAGTGGAATGACGCTTGGGGAGCGGGCTGGCGAACAGGCACATACCCTTAGCATAAGTGAGATGCCGAGCCATACCCACCAGGCATTGGCCAGTGCCAACGGGCCTACGGTAACAGCACCTACAGGGAATTTTTGGGCATCCAATACGGGATTTACCCCTTATGGCACTGCGGCAAACACCGCCATGTCACTACAATCTCTCAGTAATACCGGCGGAAGCCAGGCACACGAAAACAGGTCGCCCTTTCTTACGCTTAATTATTGTATAGCCTTACAAGGTATATTTCCATCACCTAATTAATAATAAAAAAATAAAATAATTTTTATGGCAGATCCATTTGTAGCAGAAATCAGGATATTCCCTTTCAATTTTGCCCCACGCGGCTGGGCATTTTGCGATGGACAGATTTTACCTATTTCTCAAAACACGGCTCTTTTCTCCCTATTAGGAACTACCTATGGGGGAAATGGGCAATCAACTTTTGCACTGCCTGACCTGCAAGGCAGGGCAGCCATGTTTAGCGGGCAGGGACCGGGCCTCTCACTCCATGACCTGGGAGAGACGGGAGGTACATCTACGGTCACTTTGTTAATATCAGAAATTCCTGCTCATACCCATGTTGTAAATGCGAAAGTAGCGGGGGGGATAGCCAGCCCAACCGATATGGTATGGGGCACATCCAGTGCGGCCAAGGTTGCGGCTAATTTTTATGCCCCAGCGGCGCCTGCTCCTGTGAACATGAATCCGTTTGCATTTAATACCAACGGCGGCAGCCTGCCACACAATAACCTGATGCCATATCTCACTTTGAATTTCAATATTGCACTGCAGGGGGTTTTTCCGCCAAGAACCTAAACAAAAGAAAAACGGAACATAAATAAAAAATAAGAAGTAACGTTTTACACTGTCTTGAAAAATCAATCTATTATTGATAAAACTTTAAAAAGTTATTATGCAACATTTATACAAAAACCGATGTTTACATTTTTTTATACAAGCGGTTAAAACTGTTACTGTTCTTTTTTTTATAGCTATGCTTCCTGCATCAGCTTTTGCACAAAATTATACCCCCAATACATTTACTGATCCTGTTTTTACTTCTGTAAATAACGCTAATGGCGCTATTATTTTACCTGCGGGAAATGCAGGAATGATTTCGCTCAGGTCTTCGCTTTTTTCGGCAGACTTTTTAGGAGGAACGCATATTGTTACCCTGGGAACCGGAACATATAACCTGACACAAGCTTTACCAAACAGGCAAATAACTTTTGGTAACACAGCACAGACTATTACGATTAATGGAAATGGTCCGGCAAACACCATCATTAATATGGTCGGCGATGCAAACAAGGATCGCATTTTTTTTATTAATCCTGTCGGAACCACCGACAACGTAATTACTAACGTTTCGGGTATTAGATTTCAAAACGGATCTCTTACCTCAGATATATATGGTGGTGCGGGCATTTGTGCCGGTGGAGGTCTCGGGAATGCTCTTACTGTAACTAATTGCGCATTTGATAATAATTTTATTCCTATAAATTCTTTTGGAGGCGCAGCTGTTTGCATGCAGGTTTCAGGCGATCTCACTGTTGACAATAGTACATTCACTAATAATATCAGCAATGATGCAGATGGCGGAGCGATTTTATTCATTATTTTCAATAATAACCCTCCCGGATACGATGGTGATCTGATCGTAACCAATTCTACTTTTACAGGAAATTCTGTGAACATTCCTGGTGTTAGTAACTCTAATGGAGGTGCGCTGGCTTTTACAGGACAAGGAGGGATCGTCGGTACATTTAATGTCACGATTAATAATAATACATTTACCAACAATACCGCCGACGGATATGGCGGGGCTATTTCGGCAAACAATTCTCCTAATAAATCTACCTCCCAAATACACTTTAATCGGTTTGTAGGCAATACCAGCTCCACTTCAGCAACAACGAGCGGAATGCTTTTTGTAAATTCTGCAGGCAGTGTAAATGCCGACAATAACTGGTGGGGTTGCAATACAGGGCCAACGGCTGCGGGTACCTGCGATAAAGCGGCTGGTGTAGGGGCTCCTGCAGGAGGTTCTTTGGTAATGACCAAATGGCTACAATTAAAAACAACAGCTTCACCTAACCCTATCTGCAATACAGCAGCCGGTTTGGGTAATACTTCAGTTGTAACAACCAGTTTTCTCTCCAATTCAGCCAGTGAAGCCATTCCGGTAGCTAACCTTACCAGGTTGATCGCATTACCGGTTACCTGGGGTCCTACTACTTTAGGCACCCTTTCAGTCCAACAGGCAACCATCCAGGCATCGGGAACCGCAACGGCAACATTTACTTCAAATGGAACAGGTGGCAGTGCAACTGTAAATACACAGGTGGACAATGTACCTGTTGCAGATCTGGTAGCAAGAGCAACGATTACTGTAAATACATTACCCATAGTTACCGACCCTGTTAATTTTACAAGCTGTGTTGGTGGTACTGCAACCTTTACCTCAACAATAACCGGAACACCGGCACCAACAATAACATGGCGTATAGGTGCAGTGGCTCTTGTTAATGGTATTCAGGGTTCTGGTTCTACAGTTTCAGGGCAGGGAACCAATACACTAACTATTACCAATGTGCAGCCAGGCGATGCTGCTACTAACTATAATGTACAGGCAGTTAATCAGTGTGGAACAGCTACTTCTGTAGATGCGACTTTGTTTGTAAACCAGGTAACCGGAGGAACTGTTGGTTCAGATCAAACGATATGTTCCGGGGGCGATCCTGCAGCATTTACAGAAAGTGTGGCATCAACAGGCAGCGGTGCATTAACTTATCAGTGGCAAAGCAGTATAGTAAGTTGCGTTGCAGGCTTTGGCAATATAGGTGGCGCAACAGGGAATACCTACGATCCGCCTTCAGGTTTAGCAGTAGCCACTTTTTATCGGAGGGTAACTATAAGCACATTAAATGCAGTGCCTTGTACGGCTATCGGCAATTGTATTACGATAACCATCAATAATGTCACTGGCGGAACCGTTGGATCAGACCAGGCGTTCTGTTTCACAGGGGATCCCGCGGCATTTACACAATCAGTGGCGTCAACAGGGAGCGGTGCGTTGACCTATCAATGGGAAAGCAGTACAACAAGTTGTGTTGCAGGATTTAGTCCAATAGGCGGTGCAACAGCAACCACCTATGACCCACCATCAGGTTTATTGGTAACTACGTTTTACAGGAGGGTTACAACAAGCACATTAAACACAGTGCCTTGTACTGCAAACAGTAATTGTATAACTGTAACAATAAATCCCCTGCCGGTAGTGAGCATAACCGGGCCAAATTCTATTTGTGCGGCTTGCGCCCCGGGCCCCGGAACAACAATTTATACAGCAGCATTGAATGGCCCGGCAGAAAGCCCTTCAAATGCATCGCCCGGTACAGGTACCGCTACTATAACAATAAATACAGTTACAAATACAATGCGGGTGCAGTGTACTTTCAGTGGTTTAACCGGAACAACAACTGCTTCACACATTCATTCTGCTACAGCAGTTGCCAATACGGGTACAGCAGGCGTTGCCACCACTACACCAACATTTACCGGATTCCCATCGGGTGTAACATCGGGTACTTATGATAATACGTTTGATATGACGCTGGCGGGCAGCTATAATCCGGCGTATGTTACAGCTAACGGAGGTACACCGGCCAGCGCATTTACAGCATTGCAGGCTGGTTTAGCAGCTAACAAGGCTTATTTTAATATTCACAGCACAACATTCCCTGGCGGTGAAATACGTGGTTTCTTAAGTACTTTCTGCAGCAGCGCAAATTCTTCAACAACATTATCACCTACCTCAGGGGGTACATGGATAAGCAACAATCCAGCGGTTGCTACCGTTACCAACGCAGGCGTGGTAAATGGTGTTTCACCAGGGTCGGCCACATTTACTTTTACAAGTACAGCCACAACCT
>JBDSGK010000016.1:0-6144 GCA_039919015.1 Ferruginibacter sp. | reverse complement strand
GTTACTAATATTTTAGCATCTTATTTAATTAAGAAATCATAATTTTAACCCCGCACACAATTTACTTGTTGCGGGGTCTTTTTATGCTACAGGGAAAAAAAATATTATTGGGTATAAGTGGTAGTATCGCCGCCTACAAATCTGCTGTATTGACCCGTCTTTTAATAAAAGCCGGAGCAGAAGTAAAGATCGTGATGACTGTAGCGGCCAAAGATTTTGTAACACCTCTTTCCTTATCTACCTTATCTAAAAACCCGGTACTTACAGACCTTGCCGAAAATGATTCCTGGGCCAATCATGTTATGCTTGGCCGGTGGGCCGACATCATGTTAATAGCTCCTTTAAGCTGCAATACCTTATCAAAAATGGCAAGTGGCCTCTGCGATAATTTACTCATGGCCGTTTATCTTTCTGCTACCTGCCCGGTAGTAGTTGCGCCTGCCATGGATGAAGATATGTGGCATCACGGAACAACAAAAAATAATCTTACGATCATAAGTGGCTTTGGCAATCATATTATTCCTGTTGAAAATGGGGAACTGGCCAGCGGTTTGGTGGGTGATGGCAGGATGGCAGAACCCGAATCGATCGTTGACTGGCTGAATAGTTTTTTTTTGAGCGAGACTGAATTAAAAGGAAAAAAAGTTTTAGTCACTGCCGGCCCAACTTATGAAGCCATTGATCCGGTTCGTTTTATTGGCAATCATTCGTCGGGTAAAATGGGGGTGGCAATAGCTGAAGAAATGCAAAAAAGAGGCGCCCAGGTAACGCTGGTTTTGGGACCTTCAAGTATTGATGTGAACGGAGGCATTCAAGTGATCAAAATAAGGTCAGCAGAAGAAATGTATAAGGCCTGCGAAAAAGCATTCCCATTATCTGATATAGCCATAATGAGTGCAGCAGTTGCTGATTATACACCTGCCTCTGTTGCAAATGAAAAGATCAAGAAAACAGAGAACGATCTTTCTGTACCATTGATCAAAACCAAAGACATATTAAAAGCGCTGGGAGAGGTGAAGACAAAACACCAGTTTTTAGTAGGTTTCGCTTTGGAAACCAATAATGAAAAAGAGAATGCCTTAAAAAAACTGGGCTCCAAAAATGCAGATATGATCGTTTTAAATTCATTGCAGGATGCCGGTGCAGGTTTTGGACATGATACTAACAAAATCACTATTTTTGATAAATCCGGTACAGCATTCCCTTTTGATATCAAATCAAAAAAAGAAGTAGCCATAGATATTGTAAATACAATCATTAAACAAATACATGCGAAAACTTAATTTATTATTTATCCTGATCATAGCTTGTAAGGTTTCTGCAGCGCAGGAATTAAGGGCAAATATTACCGTGGTAAGTAACCAGGTAGGAAGTAATGTTAATCAAAATGTATTCCGTACCCTGCAGACGGCCCTGAACACTTTTATCAATACCCGCAAATGGACAGCTGATACCTATCAACCCAATGAAAGGATTGAATGCAATTTTTTATTGAACCTGCAGCCAACCGGCGATCTGAATGTGTATAATGCTTCTTTGATCATACAGGCTGCCAGGCCGGTTTATAATACCTCCTATCTTTCACCTATCATTAATTTCAAAGATGATAATGTGATCTTTAAGTACGTTGAATTTCAGCAGCTGGAATTTAATGAGAACCGGGTTTCCGGATCAGATGCATTGGTGTCCAATCTTACTGCTATCATTGCCTATTATGCAAATATGATACTTGCTTTTGATTATGCATCTTTTTCAGCCCGGGGCGGAGATCCTTATTTTCAAAAAGCACAAAACATTGTCAACAATGCACCTGATGGCAGGGGTGTTTCGGGCTGGAAAGCTTTTGACGGGGTACGAAACCGCTACTGGCTGGTTGAGAACATGCTGAACAGCCGGTATACAATCATGCACGATATATACTATAATTATTACCGGCTGGGGTTGGATAAATTATATGAAGATGAAAATATGGCGAGGATGGAAGTCATGAATGTACTGAACCTGTTAAACAATTTTAATACAGATAACCCCAATAAAATGATAAGCCAGTTCTTTTTCCAGGGAAAATCAACTGAACTGATCAAAATATTTTCAAAAGCGCCACCACAGGATAAAATAAGAGCTTCGGAACTTCTGCAAAGAATGGATATTACCAATGCTGCCAAGTATAAAGATGAAATGAAATGATCAGGGTATTCATGTTGCTTTTTGGGTTGGGTTCATTGATCTCCTGCGGAAACAATGATAAAAAGCCTTCCGGTATTTTAGAACCAGCCAAAATGCAGGCAGTATTGTGGGATATAATTAGAGCCGATGTATTTACAGCCCAATTCATTAAAACAGATTCTGCAAAAAATGACGTAGCGGAAAATTTGAAATTACAGCAGCAGATATTTGCGATCCATAAAATATCCAAAGCTGATTTTTACAAAAGTTATGATTATTATCAATCAAATACTACCCAGTTCAAGGTATTGCTCGATAGTATGATAGCAGTGACAGAAAGGAATAAAAATTTAAATATAGCACCAATTTTGAAGGCCGAATAATATGAATAAAGTATACAATAATGCTGCGGAAGCAGTTGCTGATATCAATGATGGAGCCGTGCTGATGCTCGGAGGATTTGGCTTATGCGGAATTCCTGAAAACAGTATCGCTGCACTGGTTAAAAAAAAGCCCGGAAATCTAACCTGTATTTCAAATAATGCAGGGGTGGATGGGTTTGGAATTGGCTTAATGCTGGAGCAGAAGCAGGTAAAAAAAATGATCTCTTCCTATGTTGGCGAGAATGCTGAGTTTGAAAGACAATTACTAAGTGGCGAACTGGAAGTGGAATTAATACCACAGGGTACGCTGGCTACCAGGTGTATGGCTGCCGGCTACGGAATGCCTGCCATTTTTACACCTGCAGGTGTAGGTACCGAAGTTGCTGCAGGAAAGGAAACAAGAATATTCAATGATAAGGAGTATTTGCTGGAATATGCTTTTGATGCAGACTTTGCTATTGTAAAAGCCTGGAAGGGTGATGCAGAAGGTAACCTCATTTATAAAGACACTGCCCGCAATTTTAATCCTTTAATGGCCATGGCCGGTAAAATCACCATTGCAGAAGTAGAAGAACTTGTACCGGCCGGAGAACTGGACCCCAACCAGGTCCATACCCCGGGCATATATGTACACCGCATTTTCCAGGGAAAGGATTATGAGAAAAGGATAGAACAAAGAACTGTAAGAAAGAACGTTTAAGTCGTTTCAACGTTTAAAGGTTTCATGCTTTTGACAACAACCCTTAAACGAATTCCAACCCTTAAACCTTTAAACGAATTCAACATGGCTTTATCAAAAGAACAAATAGCACAACGCATTGCAAAGGAACTTAAAGATGGTTACTATGTGAACCTGGGCATTGGCATTCCAACCCTGGTTGCCAATTATATACCACCAGGGATCAAAGTGGTTTTACAAAGCGAAAATGGATTGTTAGGGATGGGCCCCTTCCCAATGGAAGGTAAAGAAGATGCAGACCTGATCAATGCCGGTAAACAAACCATTACCACCTTACCGGGCTCTTCAATATTCGACAGCGCCATGAGCTTTGGGATGATACGTGCCGGTAAAGTTGACCTTACCGTTTTGGGTGCTATGGAAGTGAGTGAGAACGGTGATATTGCCAACTGGAAGATACCGGGTAAAATGGTAAAAGGAATGGGCGGTGCCATGGACCTGGTAGCCAGTGCAAAAAATATTATTGTTGCCATGATGCACACCAATCCAAAAGGCGAGAGCAAATTATTACCTGCCTGTACCCTGCCGCTTACGGGTACACATTGCATAAAAAAAGTGGTAACAGAACTGGCCGTGCTTGATATAACCGATGATGGGTTTAAATTATTGGAACGGGCTCCGGGCGTTTCTGTTGAAGAAATTGTTTCTAAAACTGCCGGCAAATTGATTGTGGAAGGAGAGATACCGGAGATGCAATTTGCTTAAATTATACTTCCTGATAAAAAAGATCCCCCGAAAATTTTCGAGGGATCTTTTTATTAGCATTTATAAATATTTCTAAGCCTTTGGCGCAGCAGCTAAGATTTCTGCATTGGCACCACTTGCATATTTTTCAAAATTTTTCACGAATTGTCCGGCCAGGTTTTTAGCCATCGCATCATACGCATCTTTATCGGCCCAGGTATTGCGTGGATTTAAAATTTCGGTTGGCACATTAGGGCATTCGATTGGCATCATCATTCCAAAAACAGGATGAGCTTCATAAGATACATCATCAAGTTTACCTTCCAGTGCAGCCGTTATCATGGCCCTTGTAAAGCTGAGTTTCATTCGGCTGCCTACGCCATAAGCACCGCCGCTCCAGCCGGTATTGATCATCCACACATTTACATTGTGTTCATTCATTTTTTTACCCAGCATTTCGGCGTATTGTGCAGGGTGCAGCGGTAAGAACGGTGCACCAAAACAGGCACTGAATGTTGATTTAGGTTCGGTAACACCAGCTTCGGTACCTGCTACTTTTGCAGTATAGCCGCTGATGAACTGGTACATGGCCTGTCCGGGACTTAACTTGCTGACAGGAGGTAAAACACCATACGCATCGCAGGTTAAAAAGAAAAGATTTTTAGGTGTTTTGCCAATGGATGGTTCCAATGCATTGCTGATAAAGGTTAACGGGTAACTTACCCTTGTATTTTCAGTGATCTTTTTACTACTGAAATCAATTTTATTCGTGCCTTCTATAAAAGTTACATTCTCAACCAAAGCACCCGGCTTGATGGCGTGATAGATCTCCGGCTCTTTCTCTTCACTCAGGTCTATACATTTTGCATAACAGCCACCTTCAAAATTAAATACACTGTCTTTGGTCCAGCCATGTTCATCATCCCCGATCAGTTTACGGTTTGGGTCGGCACTTAAAGTGGTTTTACCAGTTCCGCTTAATCCAAAAAATACAGCCGTATCACCGTCATCACCCATATTGGCGCTGCAATGCATACTTAAAACATCGGCTTTTGTTGGCAACACAAAATTCAGCATGGTAAAAATGCCTTTTTTCATTTCACCGGTATAACCTGTACCACCAATTAAGATCGTTTTATGTGTAAAGCTGATCACAGCAAAATTTTCAGCACGTGTGCCATCAACTGCAGGATCGGCCTTAAAGCTTGGGGCCTGTATGATATGCCAATGTGGTTCAAAGTTTTCGAGATCTTTTTCTTCGGGACGGATAAACATATTGTAGCAAAACAAATTGCTCCATGGATTCTCATTGATCACCCTTAATCTCAGCCTGTAAGCTTCTTCAGCACAGGCATAACAATCACGCACCCATATCTCTTTTCCGCTAAGGTGAGCCAACATTTTTTCTTTCAACTGGAAAAAATTCTTTTCTTCAAAAGGAATATTGAAATCATTCCAGTGTACGGTGTTCTCGGTTAATGCATCTTTTACGGTGAACTTATCCTTCGGGCTGCGACCGGTAAACTTCCCGGTATTAATTAACAGGGCTCCGGTATCGTTTAAAACACCATCACCACGGTGAACAGCCTGTTCGGTTAACTGGTCGGGACTAAGCTGGTAATTAACGTTTTCCGTTGATGATAATCCAAGTTTTTTCAATGCTTCTAATGGGGGGGCAATTGTAGTTTGAACTGACATAGCAAGTAATTATTTAAGTTTACGCAATCGTTGCCGCAAAGTTATGGATTTGTGATTTTAAAAGCTACATTAACCAACGTATATTTAAAAAGGGTCAGTTAAAAAATAGTAATTATTTATAAATATTAACTATTTATCAATTTTATTAAATAAGTTTAAAATAAAAGCAGGTTTAATTTAATAAGCGTTATTTTATCCAAAATCTCGGGTTTCCAGGTAACCTTTATTATTTGAGGAGTGTACACAGCTTTTTCCAACAAAAAAAGACATCATTAACCTGTATATTGCAGATTAAATAAGACATATGAAATATCTCCCCCTAAACCCCGAAATATTCATACAGAACCGGAAGCGTTTTGTTGAAAGACTGGAAAAGAATTCCATCGCCATTTTTAACAGCAATGACGAGTTACCCACCAATGGTGACCAGTTGCATAAGTTCAAACAAAATGCCGACCTGTATTGGCTAACGGG
>JBDSGK010000015.1:0-9428 GCA_039919015.1 Ferruginibacter sp. | reverse complement strand
GGTGGCGCTCAACCACTGGCCATTACCATGAATGAAGGTGTTGCTTTAATTGCCGAAGTGGAAGAATGGCGTATTGACAAACGCATTGAAACAAAATACCTCGACGAAAAATTTACAGACATTGATGAAGCCATAGATGCAGCTTTACAATATAAAAAAGCAGGTAAGGCCATAAGCATTGGCGTACTCTGCAATGCTGTTACCCTGTTACAAAAACTTTTGGAAAGGAATATCATTCCTGATACCTTAACTGACCAGACCAGCGCACATGATCCCCTTGTTGGTTATGTACCACATGATATGACCAATGAACACGCAAACATGCTCCGTGAAAAAAATCCCGAAGAATATATTGCACGCAGTTACGAAAGCATGTACCTGCACGTGCAGCTCATGTTGCAGTTGATGGATAAGGGTGCTATTACTTTTGATTATGGAAATAATATCCGGGCACGGGCATTAGAGTATGAAAATAGAAATAAGAATATAGAAGGAAACTTCAAATCATTAGAGTCCAGAACCCCCCTTGGGGGGGCAGGGGGGCTTTTTCCTGGCTTTGTTCCCGCATACGTACGCCCGCTCTTCTGCGAAGGTAAGGGCCCGTTCCGCTGGGCGGCACTCAGCGGCGATCCGGAAGACATTGCCATAACAGACCAGGTAATGATGGAACTTTTTGCCGATAATAAAAGCCTGATGCGCTGGTTCAAACTGGCGCAGGAAAAAATTGCATTCCAGGGATTACCTGCACGTATTTGTTGGATAGGGCAGGGCGACAGGGAAAAAGCCGGCCTCGCATTTAATGAACTTGTACGCACGGGCAAAGTAAAAGCACCGATAGTAATTGGCCGCGATCATTTAGATACCGGCTCGGTGGCCAGTCCTAACCGTGAGACCGAAGCCATGCTCGATGGAAGTGATGCTGTTGCCGACTGGCCTGTTTTAAATGCATTGGTGAATACTGCAGGTGGTGCCAGTTGGGTTTCTTTGCATCATGGTGGTGGTGTGGGCATGGGTTACAGCATTCATGCAGGTATGGTAATTGTTGCAGATGGTACCGATGAAGCAGAACAAAGACTGAAAAGGGTTTTAAGAAATGATCCCGGTATGGGCGTTATCAGGCATGCCGATGCTGGTTATGATATTGCCAAAGACACCGCAAGGGCTCATCATTTAAATTTATCTGAAAGAATTTAGATAGCCGGCAGGTTGGTCCTGCCTCCAGCGGGGCAGATGTAGCAAAAGATTTTGCAAGAAAATATACGCATGATATTAATGAACGTTTGAAATAACCCCCGATGCAAAAAATAATTATCTTCTTTATTCTTTTTACTACAGTAACACCGTGTACCCAGGCACAAAAAGATACCCTGCATTATTATGTAGATTATTATGAAAAACCTGCAGATCCTGAAAAGGCCATTTATCATATCCGTGTTTATAAAGAAAAGCCAGGAGATATTTACTGGAAGCGTGACATGTATGGACATTTTGAAAATAACCTTATTTCATCGGGTACCACAAAAGATCCATTGGGAGAAACACGACATGGCAATTTTCTTTTTTATTATATTGATGGTGCTAAAAATGAGAGCGGGCGTTACGACAATGGTAAAAAAGAAGGCGAGTGGACACAATGGTATGATGATGGAAAAGTATTGGCTGTATACCATTACAAAAATGGAAAGATGACCGGCACTAATGTAAGCTGGCACGAGAACGGAAAAGCACTTGATTCTTTTATACTTGACCAGGCAGGTAACGGAATGGGCTATGGATTTTATGCAAGCGGCGTAAAGAAATACGAAGGCAATTTTGTTGCGGGTGTAAAATCGGGCAAATGGACCTATTATTACGACGTGCCGCGATATCACCGCAGTATGGAAGTAAACTTTGAGGCAGATTCACTGATCGGCAGCAAATGCTTTGACCTGAACGGGGAACCACAGGATCTTTGCATTTACGAAAGGGAAGCCACGTTCAAGGGAGGTAATGAGTCCTGGGTGGGCTACCTGGTAAGAGAACTGGGAGATTCTGATTATGCGAAGCATATGAAGAAGAGCAGGACTATTTACGAGGTGATCGTCAGGTTCATGGTCAATAAAGATGGCACTGTGAGCGATGCAAAAGTGGAAAACCGCGGCATTAAAAAACTGGATAAGATCGCTGAGCATATCATCATGAATAGCCCGGTCTGGCAACCAGCCATACAGTACAACCAGAAAGTAAATGCCTACAGGCGCCAGCCGCTAACCTTTACCGTGGAAGATTAATAGCAGCTGATTAGCCCTCAATTGAACATTGATCATTGAGTGTTGAATATTGAATATTCTCAACTGAAATGGTATTGAATTCTTAATTTTTAATTCTTAATTATTCATTACTTTGTATACCTGAATTATAGCTCATGAAAAATTTACTCTCTTCCATTACCTGTTTCTTTCTCTTAATAAATTTTGCAGCCGCACAGGAAACTGTGGACATGGCCGTGATGCAAAAAATAAAAGACGAGGCCAAACTCAATTCGCAGGTGGCCATCATCGCCCATAACCTCACCGATGTTTGCGGTCCACGCCTTACCAACTCACCAGGTTACAACCGTGCCCTGGACTATGTTACCCAATTATGTAAGCAATGGGGATTACAGAACGCCGGCCGTGAAGCCTGGGGGCAGTTTGGCAGGGGCTGGCAAAATGAGACCGGTACTCTGGCCATGAAAATGCCTTACTACCAGGCTATCACAGCCTATCCTGTACCCTGGTGCAAGAGCACCAGAAAATCAATTGAGACCGAACTGGTCATGCTGGATGACCTTGATTCGGCTTCCATTGATAAGGCAGGTGCTTCTTTAAAAGGAAAGATCGTGATGATAAAACCCGGCAGTATAGGCATACCTGATGCCTTTAACGCCTATGCAACAAGATATGGTGATACCAGCCTCGAAAATATTCCCTCTATTGATATGGTTGACCGTAAAGAGATGGAAAGCTTCTTACCATTTGTCAAAAGCGATTACTACACAAGATTATACCTTGAAAAAATGGGAGCAGTAGCTTTGCTGGGCAGTAGCCGTAAAAACAGGGATGGTACTGTATTTGTTCAGGGAGGCACAGGCTATGCAAAAGGTTATGAAGCCAGTTTACCCGAATTAAGGATAGGTCGTGAAGATTATTTAAAACTGATGCGGCTTATGAATGACAAAAGGAAAGTGGAAATGGAGATCAATGTGCAGAATAGTTTTTATGATAATGATCTTACCGGCTACAATGTAGTAGCCGAAATACCTGGTACTGATCCCACGCTTAAAAGCCAGGTGGTTATGCTTGGCGGACATTTGGATAGCTGGGCCGGCGGTACCGGTGCTACTGATAATGCTGCAGGCTGTGCTGCAATGCTTGAAGCCATGCGCATTTTAAAAGCACTCAACATACAACCACGTCGCACCATACGCATTGCTTTATGGGGTGGGGAAGAACAGAACCTCTACGGCAGCTTTGGTTATGTAAAAAAACATTTTGGCGATCCCGCCACCATGCAGTTATTACCAGAGCAGCAAACCATATCGGCCTATTTTAATCTTGATGACGGAACTGGAAAAATACGAGGTGTGTATGCACAGGAGAATGCGGCCGTACGTGATATCTTTAAAAGCTGGCTTTCACCATTTGCCGATATGGGTGCTACCGGCGGCGTTACCCTCAGCAATACCGGCAGTACCGATCATATCAGTTTTGATGCAGTAGGCATACCTGCCTTTGGGTTCATACAGGATCCGCTCGAGTATTCTACCCGTACACACCACAGCAATATGGATACCTACGATCACCTGAGCATTGCTGACCTGCAGCAGGTCGCAGTAATTATTGCCGCATTTGTGTACAACACGGCCATGCGTAATGAACTACTGCCACGCAAGCCATTACCAAAACCTCAGAAATTTGTATATGATTTTGATTTCCCGATGTAAGGTTATTGGATAATTCAGATTTAGCTGTTACAAAAAAATCCAAAACTTTACTACATCCTTGACTGAAAACCAGACGTTGGTAAAGACCAAATATGGAGTTTACAAACAAGCCCATTATTATTTCAACAATGAAATTTAAATATTCCTGTAGTATTTTAAAGACAGTAAAATGTTCAATACTCAATGTTCATTGCTCAATATTCAAGTTAAGCAGCCTGGTAATTTAAAGCACCTGCCCTCAATTGAACATTGAACATGGTGTGTTGAATATTGAATATTCTCAACTGCAATGGTATTAAATTTTTAATTCCTAATTTTTAATTATTAATTATTCATTACTTTGTTTCCCTAAATTATAGCTCATGAATAAATTACTATCCTCCGTCATCCTGTTCTTCTTTGTTACAAATTTTGCAGCCGCACAGGAAACTGTGGACATGGCCGTGATGCAAAAAATAAAAGACGAGGCCAAGCTCAATTCGCAGGTGGCCATCATCGCCCATAACCTAACAGATGTTTGTGGCCCACGCCTTACCAACTCTCCCGGTTACAACCGTGCCCTGGACTATGTTACCCAATTATGTAAGCAATGGGGATTACAGAACGCCGGCCGTGAAGCCTGGGGACGGTTTGGAAGGGGCTGGCAAAACGAAAAAGCTACGCTCGCCCTCCAGGCGCCTTATTACCAAAACATCATTGCCTATCCTGCACCCTGGTGTAAGAGCACCCGCAAAGCCATAAAGGCAGAGCTGGTGATGATCGATTATCTTGATTCTGCCAGCATAGATAAACTCGGCAGCAGCATCAAAGGAAAGATCGTAATGGTCAAGCCCAGCAACCTGACCTTACCCGATGCTTATAAACCTTTTGCTACCAGGTATGGCGACAGCAGCCTGGAAAAGGCCAGCGAAAAATACATGGTGACAAGGGCACAGATGGAGCAGTTTCTGCCCGATATAAAACGAGACTACTATACTTTATTATACCTCCAAAAAAAAGGAGCCGCAGGTTTGCTCCGCAGCCGCAGGAACTCCATCGACGGTACCGTGTTTGTTGATGGCGGCAGCGGCTATGCACCAGGCTACGAAGCCACATTGCCCGAAATGAAAACAGGCCGTGAAGATTATTTGAAATTCTACCGGTTGTTGCAAAGCAAAAAAAAGGTTGAGCTGGAAATGAATGTGCAGAACAGTTTTTACGATAACGATCTAACCGGTTATAATGTAGTGGCTGAAATACCCGGCACCGATCCGACGCTTAAAAGCCAGGTGGTTATGTTGGGCGGACACCTGGATAGCTGGGCCGGCGGTACCGGTGCTACCGATAATGCAGCAGGTTGCATAGCAACACTGGAAGCCATGCGCATTTTAAAAGCACTCAACATACAGCCACGCCGTACCATACGCATTGCTTTATGGGGTGGGGAAGAGCAGGGTCTCTACGGCAGCTTTGGTTATGTAAAAAAACATTTTGGCGATCCCCTCAACATGCAGTTGTTGCCCGAACAGCAAACCATATCAGCTTATTTTAATTTAGACAATGGCAGCGGAAAAATAAGAGGGATTTATGCACAGGGGAATGGAGGAGTAGGTGATATTTTTAAAAGCTGGCTTTCACCATTTGCCGATATGGGCGCCACCGGCGGCGTTACCCTCAGCAATACCGGCAGTACCGATCATATCAGTTTTGATGCGGTGGGCATACCCGCCTTCCAGTTCATACAGGATCCGCTGGAGTACGAGACCCGTACCCACCACAGCAATATGGATACCTACGATCACCTGAGCATTGCCGACCTACAGCAAGCCGCAGTAATCATTGCCGCATTTGTGTACAACACGGCCATGCGTAATGAACTGCTGCCACGAAAGCCTTTACCAAAGGCAGAAAGATTTGTATTTGATTTTGATTTTCCGATATAGTTCTGAGCGAAGTCGAAGGAGGGGAATGCATTTCGAGCGAAGTCGAGAAATGGTGATAATACCGAACTTTTCCTGAAAGTCATTGCGAGGAGGCATCCCGATAGCTATCGGGAAAGCAATCTGCCACTTGCAGCGGAAAATAATTTTGTTACCGGAGATGGTATTTGAAAATACAATCCTTGATCAGGGGTTGCGTATATTTATGAGTTGGCTGCAACCTAAAACGACAAATCATGAAACTAATGGTTAAAATACTAATTCTTTCTTTGTTTGTTTCAACTACCTCTTTTGGACAGGAGGCAGTTAAGAACGTTGACAATACAATTTTTGTGTATGGCGGAGACTTTAATAAAATTTTTATTAATTATGTAGTTGGTCTAACCAAAAAGCCTCGTCCAAAGATTTTGTTTATTCCAACTGGTGCGGCTGACAACGCAAACTATATAAATAACTGGTATAGCAACTGTGCTGAGTTACCTCTTATACCATACGTTCTAAGAACTTTCATAAATTCATCCCCAAAACAAAAAACATTTGAAGAACAAATATTTGAATGCGATGCAATTATTGTAGGAGGAGGAAGTACACTCAACATGTTAGCTATTTGGAGAGCACAAGGTATTGACACTGTATTAAGAAAAGCTTATGAGAGAGGTATAATTCTAGCAGGTGGTAGTGCAGGTTCTTTATGTTGGTTTATCAGCGGGTCTACTGACTCACGACCAAAAGAATTATCATTTGTTGAAGGACTTAGTTTTTTGAATTATAGCCATTCACCACATTACCACAGCGAACCTACAAGACAGCCATTATATCAAAATGCTATTCTAACTGGCAAACTTAAGCCAGGCTATGCTTGTGATGACAAGGCTGGCCTTTTATTTATTAACGGTATCGTTAAGAAATCTGTTTCTCAAAATATTGACAATAATAATTATTTCGTTTCGGTTGTTGACGGGAAAATAAAAGAAGAATTATTGCCAGCAGAAATAATTAAATAGTGAAAGGCTGCAGCCAACAAAAGGTTTTGTGCAATTGGCGCATGACGTTGAAACAATCATCAGCAGTGCATATCCAAGCTTTTGTTTCGGCGGACGGAATTTTGTTGGGCATTGGCTCTTAAATTCAACTTTTAATTATAAATTTAGCTTCGGTTCGGGGCGGACAGTTGGTCAATTCCCCAACTGCACAAAGCCTCGACCGTTAGCTGCCAAAATACAAAGACCTCAAAAAATGAAGCCATTACTTACCATTTTATTTTTGATTATTTTGACAGTCTGCTTTGGACAAAAAAAAACTCAATTTGTAGACTCTATACTGAAAACTTACAATATTCCGGAAATTAGTTATGCCGTTATCGACAGTAAGGCAACATTGGAAATAGCAGCTTTAGGAAAGCACTCTTCTGAACTTCCAGACACTGCAACGTTAAATGACAGATTTCACGTTGGTTCAAATACCAAAGCGATGACAGCATTCGTAATTGCGAAATATGTAGAAAAAGGGAAATTAAAGTGGACTACAAAATTCTTTGACATATTTCCTGAATGGAAAATAAGTAGCAATGCCAATTACTTTAATATTACGCTTCAAGACTTACTGTCACACAAAGCAGGGATACAACCATTTCAAGGAGAAAATGACCCACAAATACCGGAGTTTAAAGGAACAAAACAAGAGCGAAGAAGTCAATTCGGACAGTTTGTGCTGATATTGAAACCTGTAAAAGTTGACACAAAAAATCCATTAATTTACTCAAATGCAGGATATACTTTGGCAACTTTGATGTTAGAAAAAGTAACAGGTAAAAGTTGGGAACAATTAGTTGAAAAGGTATTCAATAAAGATTTAAAACTAAATGTAAAATTATCTTGGCCAGAAAACCAAAAGCAAAAAGATACATGGGGACATAGTTTTGAAAATGGCAAACTCACACCAATACCTTCAACTGTTGATTATCATTTAGATTTTACAGAACCGGCAGGCGACATCAACATTAAACTTAAAGATTACATTAAATTTATTCAATTAAACCTACTAGGGTTAAAAGGACACAATAATTATCTAACTGCAAAAACATATCAATTTATACACAAAGGAATTGACAACTATTCTTTGGGTTGGTATAATATTTATGAAAACGGCAAGGAACTTTCAATACATTCAGGTACAGCAGGAACATATTATACGCTTGTTCATATAGACAGAATTAAAGCAAAGGCTTATATAATTTTTACAAATTCTTTTAATCAGGAGACACAACAAGGAGTAAGACTTTTGATGAGAAAACTGAAAGAAAATTACGGCAGCTAAAAAGGTTTGGCAAAATACGGGCGGACGTAAGTTATCTTCGGCATTTGTAATTCTGTTGTGCATTGGTTCGGGACTGGACATTTTTGCCATCGTAGGTAGATGCATTGCCGTCGTCTGGTCTTCGACCAACGACGGACCAGAGATGGTATTTGAAAAACAAATTTGTACCTTGACTTGCATATCTTTATGGAGACCGGTTGCAAGTTTAAACAACACTTAAATACAAAATTGAAATATGCTAAGCAGAATAATCGGAGAAATATTTACTTATTCACAGGAAACAAAAACTTTAATTGCTGTACGAAAAAGCAACAACGACGACGATTGCTGGATTGGATATATCGTAGACTTTAACGATACTCTATTTGTTTTACAACATATTTCCCCACTTGGACTGGAAGATGGATTGATAATAGAGAGAACTGACAACATCGACAATTTTGAAACTGAGGACGCTTATATCAAATCAATTCAAAAACTTTTCGAACAAAAAAATATAATTTCGAGGCAAATTGTGCGAAACATTGAAATTTCAAATGATGAGAATTGGCAGTATGAAATTTTGAGAAGTGAATTTTACCACGGAAAACTCATCACGGTAGAAGTAAATAATTCTGATGCTATTAACTTCGGTTTTGTTTTAGACTATGACGATACCTCACTTCAATTAACTTCAATAGATAAAATGGGAGAAGAAGACGGAACACAATTATTCCGATTGGCGGACATTACTTCTTTAACAGTTGATCGAATAGAAGGTAGAAAAAGAGAAGGGCTATATGGGTTGAGGAAAAAAGTCAAAAATCCGCGGAAAGAAAAATAATTTTTTGGCATATTATTTTTCGCCGCGGTTCATGTTCCCATACTTTAAAATTAAAAATTATTTTTCCTCCTACGCCCCGGCGTGGTCTCCGACCAGCCGGAACCTGATCATTTCTACTTACCTGAATAATGCATTACAATACCCAAATTATTATTTTCATTTTGATAAAATTCTGCAGCATACATCACAACCCGGTAAAAGCAGGTTCATGCAGACATAGTTGATCCTGCGGAACACCTGTGCCAGAAAAGGACAAAAAAAATAATTAAAATATCTGTACCCTGGTAGTTTCGTTAATGGTAGTTGCAGGGTTTACCAGGTTAATAATACTTGACCTTATAACACCAATACCACGTGCAAACCATCTTTCTTCTTCGGCCACGGGTATATCGCCAAGGCCAATAAC
>JBDSGK010000014.1:0-9537 GCA_039919015.1 Ferruginibacter sp. | reverse complement strand
TTATTATTCTCAGCTAACATTTTAATAATTGTTCGTTATTGGTAATTAATTCTTAAACGGCTATACGGAAAACACGTTTTATTTCAAATATGCTATTCAACATTTCCGATCTCTTTGTGAAAATATTCGAGTTGCTTAAAAAAAACCAGTTTTAAACCGCTTATTTTTGAAAACATGTGAATCATGTAAATTTGAAAATACAATTGTGTAAAAAACAGGCTGCATTTTACAAACACCACTATTAATCCCCGGTTACTTAGCGGTATTGATCTCTTCACCGGTAACCGGGTTTGAAAATGCAGATCCTATATTTTGCATTAAGCTTGATACAGGCCCTTCCATTTTATTGGTATTGTCATCCAGGGTCTCATCATGTAACAACCGGCCCATGTTTAATGCTGGTACCAAATACAATAGAATGTCCTTTCTTCGATCACTAAAAAAATCTTTCACTTCCTTAATACCTGCATCGGCAGACAAATTTTCTTTTACTGTTTTTATCGCTTCATTAGCAATGGCATTCATTTCCGTTTCAACCTGGTCTAAAGGTTTGTTGCTATAATCCGAGATCGTTTGCGCCACTTCATTTTTATCAGCTTCAAAAAATTTATTCACCCACATGGTGGAATTGGCTACCTGTAATATTTTTTCAGCCCCTTCATCCTTTTGTACATAACTGTATAATCCGGTTAATACAGCCGGTACTGCTGCCTGGCTGAATTTATCTTCAGGCCCTGCTGGCTGTTGCGTGTTGGGGTCTATCTTTTGTATTTCGGGGTAACCTAATTTTTTTTGGATGGTTTCTACAAGATTAACTGACATAGCATTATTTTTTTGGTGTTTAAAGTATTTCCTATAATACAGATATATAAAACCATGCCAATAAATGATCAGGAAACCGGCGATTAATTTTTTTGTTTTTCTGGCACGGATTTAGAAGTTCATTATCAATATCTTTTGAGCCTAAAAATATTTTGTTATGATGACTACACTAAGTGGCGTAATGGAGAAATTACGTATCAGGATGCAGGACAATGAATTCCAGATCACCGAAGAAGGCTTTTGCAGCCCTGCAGGAAAATTATACAAACCCGAAGACCTCACGATCATTAAAACATATCGGTTTGAAGGTGAGTCCGATCCATCAGACAGTACGATCCTGTATTTAATAGAAGCCAATGATGGGTTAACCGGTTACAGCATTGATGCGTATGGTGTGTACAGCAATCATGATGATAATACCTATGATGAATTTATTCGCAAGATCCCGGTGAGTGAAAGGGAAGAGCAGGAGATCTTTCAATAAAATATTTGTTGTTCATTAAGAATTAAAACGGAGTGCATTCAATAATCTTATTTTCATAAATGCACATTGGGTAGCATATAGCTGGTATGTAATGATATCCTTGAATTTTTTGAAAGGAAAATATTCCTCCAATATTTCTTCATATAATTTGTTGAAGTGCATTTCACAATTATTGCAAAGTGCAACAATTTCGCCGCCTCTTGAAAAACTGGCCTGTTCATGTACACTCATTTCGATCCGGCTCCAAAGTTCATCAACCTCACTTGCCGGAATTGAAAGATTAGAATCCTCCAATTGATTCCTGATCTCTTCGGCATACTGCTTACTCTCTACCGATAAAGCGATCATGGCTGTTTTCAGGTTAGAACATTCAATGTCTTCTGCAATGGTCTCAAATCCATTGGTGATCTGGCATAAGAATGATACCAGGTTCTGCAGTTTACCTTTTAGTATCTCATTAACGGTCTCCATTGTTAGTTTCATAATTTTTACTTTGAGAATTTAAGATCAGGAATAAGTGCGGCCGGTATATTCTTTAATTGTATTTAAAACGGTTTTGATACCATTTACCTGCTGCTGCAATATCATTTTTACTTCGTCATTGTCATGTATCTGTGCAATGACCATATTGTAATTTCTAAGGGCATTTTCATCACTTCTTATACAGGCCTGTATCAGGTCTTCTTTTTTGGTAAACCGGAAACTGGTCTTTAATTCTGTCCAGGTACGATGTAGTAAACTCAAAGTAAACTGGTCAAGGGGTGAGCTTGAGCCTACCTGGTTAACCAACTGCCTTAATTCATTACTATACCTGCCCCGCTGGTAACCAAACCTTTCAAGCAGCAATGCCAATACCTCATCCTTCATTTTTTCAGACGCTGTTAAATAAGCATTTTTAATATGCTCAAGTTTTCCTATCAAATAATAAATAGCCTGGGCTTTGGTTTCTTTGATATTTTCCATGATTAAAAATTAGTTTAAATAATATGATCAGTTGCAATCTCTATTCCATTCTATACGGTCAGTTCAAGGCCAGGGTTATCAAGAGTGTGGATGATGGTTAGGTTATATCATTTTCTCCATGTAAGAAAAGCTAGTGCCTGTTTGATCAGGAGAACCTGATGATAAAGTAATAGCGAAAGTATCAGAGATTATTGTATAAAAAGAATTTGTAACGACTCATTTTCCTTAATGTGTGAATCATACAAGCCGCATACAGAATTATACAAGTTTTATTACCAAAAACCTGATCCTCCCTTTTCTTCGCACTATATTATATGGAATCCCAAATAATATGCCATAAAGCCGGGTGGGTTAAAACATAGAAAATACTTAATTCACAAAGGTTTTCAGGCTGATCATGTTAGTAGATCTTTTTTTATTTTTCCGGAGGAGGTTCTTCCTGCCCAGGTGGTAAAGGAGTAAGAAAACTGTAATAAGTATTGAAGCTATTATAGCCAATGGGATTGATTTTCTGACTACATGCAGAAAAGGATGCAGGCCAGGCCAGTTCTTGTGTTCGATCTTTCTTACCCTACTTTATTCAATATATTGATTTGGAGTAACCATAATTGCCCGGCATTATCAAATGATCCACTATAGCCGCTCTGGTTTCCTCAGGTTTTGCCTACATTTTAAATTTCCCCATTTTGGGTAATTTTTTTTACAGGCTGCCAGCCGTGTATGATTGCATAAATGTTTCCGTTCTTATCTGTCCATATGCCATACACATTGTGTTAATGAGCCATATTCAAAAATGGAAGTGCGTTCAGCTTACTGTAAAATTGATTCCCAATGCGGGAATAAAGATGATAGTATAAAAGGGTTTTCAATAATACCGGGATAAATTGCTGCAGAACCGGCTTTGGGATAACCCGGGATATTCTTACCGAGATAAATATTTCTTTCACCTACTAAAATGCCATTTTCATTTTTAAGTTTGACCAGTCCATCTCCACCACGCTGCTGGTGTTCCATTCTTCTTTCAGTTGTCAAAAATGGGTCATCATCAAAAATAAATTCATCGATCCAGTATTCATTTTTGCCGGGCTCTTTAATGGTGGGGTGAATATGTTTTATTGCAGTAGAATTGGGATACGAGGCAGGTTGTAATGTATAAAATTTGTACTGCCCTTTTTCATTGGTTTTCATCCACCCACGGATATAGCCCTGCCTTTGTGCCCATCCTTTTTCATTATACTTATTTGTATATTTACCGGTTTGATCGGTATGATAAATAAAAAGTACCACATCCGGGGCAGGTGTTTTTCCATCAGCCTGGTAAATAACACCACTGATCATCATTTTTGGACCGGGCTCATTAAAATCGGGTAATGTGACCATCCAGGAAAGTTTATCAAAAGGGACAGGGCTTTCAAAGACAGCTTTACATCCTTCGCAGCCGCCACCAATATTTTGTTTTGTTTTTTCCTTTTGATTGCCCGGGTGGTTTTGCGAACAGGCACTTAATGAAAGCAGGTTGATCAATATGTAAATGATTGGAATTAATTTCATGATCGTGAGTTTAGGTATACAAATTTGTAACAACTCCAAATAATATAGAAACCATTTACACAAATGGATAATTGCACTTGACAACAGGAAAAATGTATTTCGTCATGAAAATACAGCCAATGCTGTAATCGGTATTGCCAAATGGAATTTGTACTTTTATTTTGACATATGCAAAAGGCCGCTTTTTTTTTCAGGTATAAGCTACATCATCTCATTATCTGGATGCTGGTTTTTGGGTTATGGTATTTTTTACGCTACGAAGGGTATGCCTTGCCCGCAACGGCTTTTAAGGTTACCCTGATCAAAGTGGCCGACCTGGCCCTAATGGTTTATATAACCAACTATTTGCTGATACCAAAACTGTTGTACAGAAGAAAGTATTTCTGGTTTGGATTATCATTCATTTTAATGATACTGACCAGTAGTATCATTAAAATGAATATCCTTGCTTATGTTCAAAATAGTCCGCAACTTTTGGACCTGTCAGGAAATTTAAAAACAAGAATTTATGATAATATCATTCCTCATTTCTTTTTGGTAATGGCCGGTGCTGCCTTTAAGTTAATGATGGATCATACAAAAATGCAGCAACGCATGGTGGAAATGGCAAAGGAAAAAGCCGAAGCTGAACTTAACTTCCTGAAATCACAGATCAACCCGCATTTCCTGTTTAATTCACTCAACTCCGTTTATTTTCTTATAGAAAAAAACAATACAGGTGCCAGGGCAGCCCTGCATAAGTTCTCTGATATGCTGCGGTACCAGCTGTACGAGATGAATGACAGCACCGTTTCAATCGAAAAAGAAATTCAATACCTGCAGGATTATATCGGTCTGCAAAAATTGCGAAAGGATGATCATTATGCCATAGAATTCAATTGCTCACCGGATGTTAATGGATTCTCCATTGAACCGCTGTTGCTTATTCCTTTTGTTGAAAATGCCTTTAAGCATATTTCACATGATAAGGAACAGCTTAATTTTATTAAACTTCAGCTTACCATGGCCAGGGGAGAGTTTAATTTCAGGATAGAGAACTCAAAGGAATCTACAGAAAAAATAACAGAAAAACATTCAGGTATCGGGCTGGCAAATGTAAAAAGAAGGCTGGAATTATTATACCCAGGTAAACATGTTTTGGAAATACTAAATACGGATAAAAATTTTAGTGTATCACTGCAATTGCAAATTATAAACTGAAAGATATGAATAGTCAAAACTCCCCCTTTAGGGGGTTGGGGGGTATCAACTGTATTATTATCGACGATGAACCCTTAGCAAGAACCGGGTTACAGGAATATATTGCCGATATTGATTTTTTTAACCTGCTGGGGGTGTTTGACAATCCCCTCAATGCTACCGAATTACTGGGTAGTGGACAGGTTCATTTACTTTTCCTGGATATTCAAATGCCGAAAATAACCGGGATTGATTTTTTTAAAAGACTCAAAGACCCACCAGCGGTTATTTTTACAACAGCTTTTCCTCAATATGCACTGGAAGGATTTGAAGTGAATGCACTGGATTACCTGGTAAAACCCATTTCATTTGACCGCTTTTTGAAAGCTGCCCTTAAAGCAAAAGAATTTTTGGGGCCAAGGCAATCCGATAAAACAGAAACAACAGATACTGGCCCAAACTATTTTTTTATCAAAGCAGATAACAGCCTGGTCAAAATATTTTATGCCGATATCTTATTTGTAGAAGCACTGCAGAATTATGTGACCATTCACACTGCAGGCAAAAAATACATCAGTTACCTAACTTTCAAATCGGTGGAAGATTATCTGCCCGGTGAATCTTTTATTAAAGTACACAAATCTTTTATTATTGCCGCGGCAAAAGTTGACAGTATTGATGGCAATGAGATCCGTATGGGCGACCACCGTATTCCCATAAGCCGTACCCTGAAAGAGGAAGTAATGGAAAAACTGCTTAATGGTAAATTTTTGAAAAGATAGGTCTTTAGTCAGTTTTTAATTTAAGCTGTTGCCATAATTTTTTATTCTGCTCTTCCAGCAGATCCATTCTCTTTTGCATATTATCGAGTGTCTGCTGTTGTTCCTGCATACTTTTTATTAATAATGGCACAAAACCGCTATAGTTCACACTCATTATACCGGCAGAGTCTTTTTTAACCAATTGAGGATAAACCTTTTCAACTTCCTGTGCCAATAAACCTATTTGCTGGTTTTTGTCTCTATTCTCATCTTTCCAATTGTATGTGTAAGCATTCAGTTTTTTTAGATTGTCAAGCGTACTATTTATTGGGGTTATATTTTTCTTTAAGCGGGCATCGCTTGCGGTGGTTAAAAAACCGGTTAACACCGCATTGCCATCACCCCAAATGCTGAACAGTAAATTATTGCCTGCATAAAATCTATGTACATTACCTACAGCTGGAATTTGATAACGTAAGGTTCCGCTGTTAATTCCAAAACCATAAAAATCTATGGCTGTGTTCGCATTTTCCCACAAAACGATCCTCCTGTTATCGATTGTATTTTGAACTTGTAACTGACCATTGCCATTGGGTATCACGTTCAAACCTAAAGAACCAGTATTTGTTAAGGTCATTCTTACTGTTTCAGCACCACCTGCTGTACCTCCTGTACCAGATGGCATGGAGTTCCAATACATATTGCCTGTAGTTGGCTCCATATGGTTTACCCAGGCAAACCCGGTTCCCATATACCTGGTTGCATTAGCGGCACTAATGTCTCGGAACTGGTTCCAACCAATAGTAGGATTATTTTGTTGTATAGAAATACCCTTCTGTCCCTGACCAAACATAGCGATGGTGCTGCCGCTTGATGCATTATTGGCAGATATTGTTAGTTTAGCCTGGTATGGTTTTGTGATACCGATACCAATATTGATACTATTGCTTCCCAAGACCATCGCATTGCTTGTGTCAACCCTCGAAAAAGCACCAATGGCTGAAGCATTACTATAACCCTCTGCCAGCACACTACTGCTGTAACCTAATAATAATGAATAATTGGCCCGTTTAAAAAAACCTGCCCAGGAGCCTACATAGGTACTTCCAGTCATGGTCCCTAAATTATTATGCTTGCCGGCATCATGCCCTACAAAAACATTTTCATCACCATTGCCTCCTGCAAAACTACCGATGCTTACGTTCAGATCAGCCGTATCACCTACTGATGCCTGGAAGCCCAGAACGGTGTTTTCATTTCCTACCTTTAAACTGTTAGCCGTATTATATCCTACAAATACATTCATCTCCCCTTTATTAAAATAGCCTGCAGCATAAGCACCAAATGCTGAATTGTAGGCCGAAGTATCGCAATCAAATCCCATGGCATAGCTTCCGAATAAGGCATTGGCGGTTGATTTTTTTATGTTGACCCCAACATAATCGCCATAAAAAGAATTATTGCTTCCGGTGATGTTGTTTTTTCCGGCAAATGCCCCGGTAAATGTGTTGTTGTTACCTGTCGTATTTTTTTCCATTGCCTGGTGACCTATAGCTGTGTTGGCACTACCGAGCGTATTTGCATATAATGACCGGGATCCTGTAGCAGTATTATAAACTGCTTCAAAAGAACTGGCTCCTAATCCGTTATTATATAAAGAAGAATCTCCTATCGCTACGAGGTTGCTTTGGGTTGTGACCCGGGCCAATGCAGCTATTCCTACAGCAACATTATAAAAACCTGTTGTGTTACTAAACAGTGCGGAATTGCCATTTGCTACGTTATTACTGCCCGAAGAATTAGTGAATAATGCGGAAGTGCCCATTGCCACATTATTAATTCCTGATAAATTATTATATCCGGCTGTTCTTCCAAAAAAACTATTTCCAGGCCCTATGGTTGCCTGTCCCGCAAAACTTCCAAAAAAAGAATTGTTTGAAGCGAAAGTGACATCTCTTCCTGCATTGTCTCCAACAAAAGTATTACCGGCGCCCGATGTATTTTTCATGCCCGCTGCCGATCCAATGAATACACTTCCATTTGACTGATTTGTTCGCCCGGCATCAATACCAATAATAGTTGTCCAGGATCCTATATTAGTATAGCCCGCATTTTTACCAAGCAGTACATTAAAGTTGGATGCAGTTGCACCAAAGCCTGCCGAATCACCAACTGCAACATTGGAATTGCCTGAAACATTTTGCCTCATCGCATTGGAGCCTACCGCTGTATTCCATTTTGCAGCTGCTGATGAGGTTAGATTCAATGCTTCATAACCTACGGCAGTATTATCATTGGCATTGTTGAAGTAAAGTGCAGAAGTTCCAATAGCGGTATTCCTGATACCTGTAGTGTTGGTATAAAAACTAAATGCACCCACTGAAGTATTATAATTGCCAAGGGTATTATTGTTCATAGATACATAACCGATGGCCGTATTATGTGTACCTGTTGTATTGTTTAATTGGCCTGAGAATCCGAATGCAGTATTATAACTGGCATAATCAATCAGCCCTGATTTTACACTATTCACTTTGAAGTTTAATGCACGGTTATCTGTAGTTCCAATGAAATGCGTGGCAGGGTTTGTGGCTGCATTACCAATTCTTTTCCAGGATAGGGTATCGGCATTGCCATTGATGGCTGCTACCCAATTCCATTTACTGCCATCGTAATAATAAAATCCTATGCTATCGGGTGCATTTTGAAAAACAAGCAGGCCGGTTGCAGGCGATGCCACAGCATTACGTTCTGTCTTGGACATGCGGGGGATGAGTAAGCCCTTTGTTGTGCTTTTTACATCAAGCAAGGCACTGGCATTGGCTGTGCTGCCGTCTGTATTAATGGCAAATGACTGGGCCGTAACCATATTTGAAAAAATAATGGCCGATACTAATAGCAGGAGATGTTTTTTCATCATTTTAATATTTTAAAAATACCCGTTTAAAAAAATCCGCGGAAATCCATTTAGCATCCTGTTAAGTTCTTCGGATGGTAAAATAATTTTACCGGGTTTTAAAACTGCAAATAAAATTCAGATCCCCTGTTCAGTAAACAGAACAAAGGATGGCTTTTGCCGGAAGGGTAATCAGAATGGGTAATTATTCAGTCAAACATTAGCCTGGAGCGATTTAATTGCTTTTGATCGCCTCTGCTACTTTATCAACATTCAATGCTCCGTAATTAAATACATGTTTGGAATCATCATGTAAAGTCACGATCGCTTTTTTTGCCAGGAAGCTTTTCTCCACCTGCACGTCTTTAATATCTGCTTTATTGATCTCCAAAAAGCCTTCGCTTCCCCATTTCATGTACATGGCTTCTGATAACAGCCCTTTTGTTGATACATCATACTTTGCATCATATAAAAGCCGCTTGTTGGTGATGGTAAGCTTCCCGTTATATTTGCCGCCATTGGGCGGAATGTATAATATAGCCCAGGTGTCAATTTTTGTTTCATTTGGTTGAAGTTCAATTTTCATACGTTCTTTATTTTTTAAGATACCTATCCTGGAAACCCATGTTTATTCTTTAATAATGTATTATTACCATTCCCTGGCCACCAGGTCTTAACGTACCGCCCCAGATTCCAGCACTTCCTCCACCTCCTCCCGGCATTTGTCCAGGAGTTCCCTCTACAGCATAAATATTAGCCGATGAAACCCCATCTCTTAGTTTGTAAGTGCCCTTTCCACCTGTATTTTTAGAATTACCTCCATCACCGCCTTTTCCACCAGTTTGATTTTCCCGGTAAGTGGTAGAATTCAGTAGATATCC
>JBDSGK010000013.1:0-10804 GCA_039919015.1 Ferruginibacter sp. | reverse complement strand
AGCAAGCTCATAATTACAGAAGGCCATCTGCGGCTTGGATGCAGGTTATTATAGATGCTGTGCCAAACCCGCTTGGAAGGATACATCCGGAACTGATCTGCTTTTTCCTTGATCAGTTGCTCAAATTCGTCGGTATAAAATTCTTTCTCCATCTTTTATAAAACATAATAGTAATTGGTAATGCCAATATCAGATTTGTAATGCACAGATCTAACCTGGTTAAACAGCCCCAAAAAAATTTGTTTTTTTCTTTGGTTGTTGAATTATTTTTTTTCTGACTAATATTTCTTCCAACATTGATTTTGCCCTGGTGTATTGACTGCGGCTGGTACTTTCCTCAATGTCGAGCAGGAAGGCAATTTCTTTATGGGAATAACCTTCAATAGCGTACAGGTTTAATACTGTTTTATAACCCAGTGGCAAGGACCTGATACATTCTACCACCTGTTTGGCCTGCATGATCGATGGTATCATTTCCTCCCTTACGTGTATGCTATGTGCATTTGTGATATCAACACTGTCAGAGAACTTTTTATTTTTCTTTAAAATATTAATACAGGTATGTACAACAATACGTCTTATCCAGCCTTCCAATGCTCCCTCATTCCTGTATTGATGAATTTGCGTAAAAACTTTAATAAATCCTTCCTGTAACATGTCCTCAGCATCTTCCCGGTTCTTGGCAAAACGGTAGCACACACCCAACATTCTTGGGCTAAACCGATTATACAATGCCTCCTGTGCGGTCGCATTATTCCGAAGGCATCCGTTTAGCATGAGCTCTTCCGTCATATTTGTGCTTAGTTTACCCTATAAATATAGACAAATTACTAATAACATTTGCTGCATGTAATTATAAAAAACATCCCCAAAAGGAATGGGGATGTTTTTAAAGCGTTCTATTTTCAACTAATTGATTATCAATAGTTTTTGTGAATCCGAATGTTTTCTAAGGACAAGCGTTGAGAATTATTTACCAGTTTGCCCTTAATCCAACCATAAAGTTCCTTCCACCGGCAGAAAATCCTGAAGCAAAAGCTCTGTAATTTCTATCCAGGATATTTTCTACACCCAATTGTACCTGTAAATATTTTAAAACCTGTACACTTCCTTTCCAGTTAAGCGTCATCCAGCATGGCATCCCATCTGCTGTTGCATATTGGGCATTATCTTCTCCATCTGCATTATAATCCTCCAGGCGCTTCCAGCCATTATACAAAAGCGAAACTTCTGTATAGAAGATTTTGTGCTGGTAACTAATATTTGTTTTACCCATTATTGGCGGAATATGATCCAAGGGTTTACTTGAAACATTTCTGCTTACCAAAGCATAAGAGCCATTTGGTTGTTTTTCATAAACAGTAGAAGTTTTGGAAGCATCTGTTTTAAACCTGCCTTTGGTATAAGACAGTGTACTGCTAAAAGCAAGGCCTTTGTATATATCTGCTGCCAGGTTAAAAGTAAAGCCATACAAATTTGCCTTGTTTACATTCTGGCTGGCAAGCACCTGGCTTTTTACGCCGTTATACATAATAGAATCCTGGCCGTTTAATTTAAAAGGCGCTTTTATTATCGCATTTCTAAACAAAGTATAGAACCCTGTCAATTCCACAGTCACCCTGTTAGCAATACGCTGGCCAATGGTAAGGTCAAAATTATAGGTGTACTCCGGTTTAATATCAGCATTGGGTACCACTACCTGTTTTGCTGCTGTTGCAGATTCAAAGATCTTGGCCAGGTCATCAATATTTGGCGCCCTGAAACCGGATGAAACAGATGTTTTTATTGTGGTATTTCTTAATGGGGTATACACTATACCAATGTTTCCGGTAACTGCAAAACTGTTTTGCTTTACAGCAGTGTCGGGTAGATTAAAAAATGAATTATCCTTTACATTGCTTTGCAGGTTGATGGACTGTAAACGGATACCATCATTTAAAACCAGTTTATTGTTTTTGAATTTGTACAGGTGCTGTACAAAAATCCCAAAATTGTTCACCTTGTTCTTACCATCGGGGTAACGGGTAGCTATTTTTGAAACAGCCCCGGTCGTTAAATTTGTTCTTGTTGCAACTGATCTTACATCATTTAACTGTCCGTCTATACCCATACTTAGTTCATTATTGCCGATATCTTTTCTGCCGCTGATCGTAAAGCCAAACACTTTTACTTTTTCAACCTGGCTGTCAAAACGGTCATAGCGCCTGTATTCCCTGGTCTGCCTGCTTTCTTCAATATCCTGGTAATTGATATTGGCTTTCAATGCATCAAAAAAACCAAGTTTGGTTGCGGTAAATTCATAAGCACCCATGATCCTTTTTTGGGGCCCATAATACCATTCGGCATAGCGAAGGGTAGTACCGATCGAACCACCGAAATTTCTGATATCCTGCAGGCGGTCGTAACGCGGAACATCATTGGTATTTGATAATTGAAAATTCAGGGAATGCGAAATTCGATCGCTTTGCTTAAACAATAATTTCTGGATGATATCCCATTGCTTATATCCCGAAAATTTTTGTACCCTGTCATCGGGGTTGATAAGAACAGAATCTATACCGTTTACCTTACCAACATACTTACTTCTTCTTCCAAAATTGGGATACTTGCTCAGGTAATTGCTACCCATTTTCATATCTCCGAAATCGCTGTAATTGTAGGATTGGAACCAGGCAAATTTTTTGCCTCCAAGACTTACATCCGCGTGAATGCTTTTTTCCTTATTTACGCTGCTGTATCTGGTAAATGCAGAACCTTTGGTGAGGAAAGTTTTATCTCCTGATAAAACAGGTGCCTTGGTAATCAAGTGTACAATACCACCCAGGGCATCACTGCCGTAAATGGTAGAAGACGGACCATACATAACTTCTATACGGCTTAGCGAATTTTGATCGCTGGTAATTATATTTTGTAAATGCCCGCTTCTGTAAATGGCATTATTCATTCTTACACCATCTATTACCAACAGCACCCTGCTTGCTTCAAAACCTCTCAATACAGGGCTGCTGCCGCCCTGCTGGCTCTTTTGCACAAATATTTTCCCGGTGTTGATCAAAAGGTCACCTGTATTTTGAGCATTGGTCTGTGCAATGGTTTGAGCACTGATAACGTCTATTTTTTGGGCAATATTTTTTTTCTTTTCAGCAAAATTACTGGCAGAGATCACCACTTCTTCAAGGCCAACCTCTCTAAGTGTATCTGCTGTCTTGGGCTTTTGCTGGGCAAACCCGGCATAACATCCATGCAAAACGACTAACATTATAAATATCCTTTTCATAAAAGTTTTTTAATAAAATAAGAATTCACTAAACCTCCTGAAGGCATAGCATAACCTTGCGTTATTATCACAACGCACTAAATAAAAGATGATATAGATAGCTTGGGGGGCTGGGTTGGAGTTGGAATCGGTTCGGTTGTTAAACATTCATCGAATGAACGATAATGACCTGAAATGAAATGCCAGGTTACATTGTATGTAATTTCAGCCTGGCTGAAATAAATAATAGTGGATAAAAAATTAATGGCTAACTGATTGGCAGAGTTGTTGCTTTCTTTTTTTTGGCGGATAAGTATTTTTATTTTTTTTACCAGGTCATCTTCTTTATTATCATAAAATCCGGTTAATAAAACCTCATCTCCTGATGTTGTATAGTTCATTACATCAAAATATTTTCCCTTCACAATTATTTCTTTTTCCTTTTTTGCCCAGACAAGATTTTTCTTTGATACCGTAATTGTTTGAATTAATTCTTTACCAAACCTTGACTGGATATTTAGACGTAAAATTTTTTGTTTCACAATGAAAACAACAGATAACCATAAAGGGATAGCTAAAAGAAGTATCAATCCCAAAGCAGTAATTCTTTTTTGGCCGGCTTTCATAAATTAGTTAAGAAAACAAAGTTAGGACTTATTTTTTCTAATTAAGCTATCTGGCGGGTAGCTTGCTTTAATAGTGTCCCTTACAGCGGTAACCCAGTTGGCCAGGGTAAGTTTTTGCTGATCATCCAGTTTTGCATACTTATGTATCCATAAGTAAGAGTCAAGTGGCATTTCGTTTTCCTTTACCAGTTCATTGATCTCTTCCAGTTTTTTATACTGCCGCCTGATGTTGTAGCTTGCAAATTCCGAAAAATTGAGGTCTTTTTTGCCATCCTGTATATGGTTATTCAACCACCAGGTAACAGGCTGTATTTTGGCATACCATGGATAAACTGTGTTATTGCTATGACAATCATAACAACTTGTTTTAAGAATGGACTGTACATTGGCAGGTACCGGGTATGTGGTACTGATATCATTTTTACTGATACCCGCTGCCTTGTTTTTTTCAGGCCGTATGAATTGTATCACAATAAAAGCAAGAAGTAAGATCTGGAAAGTTCTTTTTAAGATTTTCTTAAGCATGGCAATTTATTGTTTTAATTGATCAATATATTTCCTGTCATTTCACTTGGTATTGGTAAACTCATCAACGATAAGATCGTTGGAGCAATATCACCCAGCTTGCCGGGTTTAATATTTCCATTCCAGGTATTATCTATTAAAAAAAGCGGAACCAGGTTCAATGTATGTGCTGTGTTTGGCGTACCATTTTCATTGATGGCATAATCCGCATTGCCGTGATCAGCAGTTAAAAAAACAGCATAATCATATTGCAGGGCGGCAGTAACAACTTTTTCTACACATTGGTCCACAGTTTCTACTGCTTTTATAATAGCTTCCCAAACCCCTGTATGGCCCACCATATCTGCATTTGCAAAGTTCAGGCAGATAAAATCAGCCCCCCCACTCCCCAAGGGGGAATTTTCAGAGTTCAATAATTTGTTGTTCTTTTCTATTTCTATAACAATTGCACCCGTCACTTCTAACGCACTCATCTCCGGCTGCAGATCGTAGGTAGCAACTTTGGGTGATGGGATCATGATCCTCTTTTCACCAGTAAAGGGCACTTCTCTTCCTCCACTAAAAAAGAAACTCACGTGGGGGTATTTTTCCGTTTCTGCAATGCGTATCTGTGTTTTATTGTTTTGTTCTAAAATTTCACCAATGGTATTTTTTAGGTCATCGTTCTCAAAAACCACGTGCACATTTTTAAATGAATGGTCATACTGTGTCATGGTGGTATAATGCAGGTCAAGTTTTCTCATATCAAATAAAGGCATGTCCATTTGTGTAAGTACTTCGGTTATTTCACGACAACGGTCTGTCCTAAAATTAAAACAGATCACCACATCTTCATCCCCGATCTTGACGTTTGGTATAGTTTGATTGATGATGGGTTTAATAAATTCATCTGTCACCCCGTTTTCATAAGACGTTTTAACAGCCGCTAAAATGTCGCTGCTGTTTTCTCCAATTCCATTAACCAAAGCATCATAAGCAATTTTTACCCTTTCCCACCGCTTATCCCTGTCCATGGCGTAATAACGTCCGGTGATGCTGGCAATATGTCCAACTGTAGAGTCCAGGTGCTGTTGCAGATCTGTTAAAAACCCAAGCCCGCTTTTTGGGTCGGTATCCCTGCCATCTGTAAAAGCATGCACCAGCACATTGGTTAAACCTGCATCTTTACACATGCCGGTTAATGCTTTTAGATGGTTTATATGAGCATGTACTCCACCATTACTTACCAGGCCGATCAGGTGTAAGGGCTTATTGTGTTGTTTTGCGAAAGAAATAGATCTAAGCAGTGCTTCATTTTTAGCAAATTCGCCGGTTCTGATGGCAACATTAATGCGTTGTAATTCCTGGTAAACGATCCTTCCAGCACCCAGGTTCAAATGCCCGACCTCGCTATTACCCATTTGACCTTCGGGGAGACCCACATCTTCTCCACATGTAACTAAGGTTGTATTTGGATATTTAGCATATAATGAACTAACAAATGGAGTCTTTGCGTGTTGTATAGCATCACTTTTTTTCTTTATACCCAACCCCCAGCCATCCATAATAATAAGTATAACTTTCTTATCTTTCATTTGATAAAACTAAAATATTTGCAGCTAATAACAATTCATTATTGTCTTATGAATATAAAATTCATCTAAAACAGGGCAATTTCAAAAGTCTTGGCACGTTTTTAGCAATTTTAGGTAGCCTGAAACATTTACTATATGAAACGACTTTTTACATTATTAACCATAGGAGCGCTCTTAAGTTCCTTCTCCCTTTTTTCAAGTATTGACGAGGTTATAACTGCCATGAAGGCAGGTAATTCGGCAGATATTGCCCGGTTTTTCGACAACACTGTTGAGATAAATATTCCGGATAAAACCAACAATTACAGTAAGAGCCAGGCAGAATTGGTATTGAAGGATTTTTTTACCTCCAACACTGTTAAAAGCTTTGACGTGATACATAAAGGAGAGAATGCGGGATCACAATATTGTATAGGTACATTGGTGACAAAGAACGGTTCTTATCGTACTACCATATTCATGAAGAAGAAAGGAGATAAACAGGTTTTGCAGGAGATCACTTTTGAGAATAAATAAAGCGATGATAGATAAGAAGTTGAAACCCCGAAATTTTCGGGGTTTTGTTTTTGTAGTTCTTCACGTAGCTTTGTTGTTATGAATTTTGACCAACAACTGGAACAACTGATAAAAAATGCACTTGCTGAAGATATTGGCGATGGAGATCATTCTACCATTTCTACTATTGATGGGGATGCTGCCGGTAAAGCCGTTTTAAAAATTAAAGAAGATGGGATAATTGCCGGTATGGATATTGCGGAAAAGATATTCAGGCATATGCAGCCTGATATCGTTTTTACTGCTTTTAAAAAAGACGGCGATGCCATGAAATACGGCGAAACCGCTTTTGAAGTAAAAGCTAAAGTGCATACCATTTTACAATGCGAACGCCTGGTTTTAAATTGCATGCAGCGGATGAGTGGTATTGCAACATTAACGAAACGATACACGCAAAAGCTGCAGCCTTATAAAACGAGGTTACTGGATACAAGAAAAACCACGCCTAACTTCCGGCTTTTGGAAAAAGAAGCAGTTAAGATCGGGGGTGGTGTAAATCACCGATTTGGTTTGTATGATATGATCATGCTTAAGGACAATCATATTGATTATTGCGGGGGAATAGAAAAAGCTATTGAAAAAGCCTGGGCATATGTTCAGCATACAAAAGCGGAATTAAAAATAGAAGTGGAAACAAGAAATATAGATGATGTAAAAAAAGTAATGGCTGTCGGGAAAGTAGACCGGATCATGCTGGATAATTTTACACCCGAACAAATTAGCGAAGCATTGAAGATCATTAACGGCAACTATGAAACAGAAGCCAGTGGAGGGATCAATATTGATAATATAGAAGATTATGCTGCTACCGGTGTGGATTATATCTCCAGCGGCGCTATCATACACCAGGCCAGGAGCCTTGACCTGAGTTTAAAAGCGGTGATCATCTGAAACAAAAATCATGTCAAAAAAAAAGATACAATCATTGGGTGGACTGGTTTATTCAACCGACCCGGATTTTAAACTGCCGGAAGAAACGGGAGAGGAACAGGAAACCATTGAACCAGCTCAACAAAAATTAAAAATAAAGCTGGATACCAAACATAGGGCCGGCAAAGCAGTTACATTGGTTGAAGGATTTATTGGTACAACAGCCGATCTGGAAGATCTTGGTAAAAAATTAAAATCGTTTTGCGGTACAGGGGGCTCAGTAAAAGAAGGTGAATTAATTGTGCAGGGAGATAACCGGGAAAAGGTTTTGCAATGGTTACAGAAAAACGGGTATAAGTCTTCAAAAAAAATATAATTTTTCTAACTCTTATTTTCCTCAATACTTAATGCTCCACTCGGACATTTTTTTACCTGGTCAATGATCTGCCGGGTTTCTGCCTTACTCATATCTATCCATGGCCTGCGGCCCGGGTTAAATACATCTCCAAGGCCCTTAAAACATATTGCCGAGTGAATACACAGGTCCGGTTTCCAGGCAACTGTAATTTCTTCGTTACTGTAATGATGTGTTTTTTGAGGCATAAATATTTAGTTTAACAATGCAGCATGTTGTAAATTACATAAAAAGGATATTTTATTCCTAATTTTGCTTCAAACAATAAACATGATTTCTAAAATATCAGAGGGTATTACCATTAGTGTGGAAACATACTATCAGCCTGATTACAGCAATCCTGTTAACAGCGAATTTATGTTCGCTTACCGTATCACCATCGAAAATAATAATGCATTCCCGGTCAAACTTCTAAGAAGGCACTGGCATATTTACGACAGCAATGGAAGTTTACGTGAGGTTGAGGGTGAGGGCGTTGTGGGGATTCAGCCACAAATTAATCCCGGTGAGTCCTATCAATACGTAAGCGGTTGTAATCTGCGTTCTGAAATAGGTAAAATGTATGGCACTTACCAAATGGAAAATATTAATAATAAAAAACCGTTTGATGCAGTTATTCCTTCATTTGAAATGTGTGCCCCCTTTAAACTGAACTAATTTAACCTTTTTAGTACCTTATTTTAGCTTACCTTTAAGCGTTCAAAAACAGGTGTTTTTCAACTAAAGTCAAAATAGATTTTTTTAGTAATATTGCATACGTTGAAGAACCAATGTTCAGATAAAACCGTAAATATTTAGCATGGCAAAAATTACTTTTTCAAACAGCAACAACGATTTTTATCAAAGTTTAAAATCTTCTGTAGAGGAGTATTTTACAAAAAATAAAATAAAGAAGACAGGTGATTGGAGGTTATATATCAAAACAATAACGCTGGTAACAACAGCGGTTACCACGTATAGCTTATTAATGTTCGCCCCCTTAAGTAACTGGCAGGCATTGTTGACCTGTGTAATAATGGGCATTTCCCTGGCATCCATCGGGTTTAGTGTAATGCACGATGCCAATCACGGCAGTTATTCTACCAATACTAAATTGAATGATTTTTTAGGATTGAGTTTAAATGCCCTTGGGGCAAGTTCCTATCTATGGAAACAAAAACACAACATCATACATCATACTTATACCAATGTAGATGGTATTGATGATGACATTGCCAAAAGTCCGATCATCCGCCATTGCGAATCGCAAAAATGGGTACCAGCTCATAAAGTTCAATACCTGTACCTTTTGCCGGTTTATTCCTTATCAACTATTTTCTGGATATATATCATGGATTTTACCAAATATTTTTCGCATAAAATCTTTACAACAGATGCCTGGAAGATGTCCACAAAAAATCATATTATTTTTTGGGCAACAAAAATTTTATACGTTACATTTTATATTGTGTTACCCATGATGGTATGGGGTTTTTTACCCTGGCTGGTAGGTTATTTAGTGCTTAATGCAGTAATGGGATTGATTTTGTCACTTGTTTTTCAACTGGCGCATGTGGTTGAAAATACAGAGTTTGAACATGTCCCCCTGGATGCAACAAAACATATTGAAACAGCCTGGGCCGAGCACCAAATGAAAACCACTGCCAATTTTGCCATGGGCAATAAGGTCATTTCCTGGTTTGTTGGTGGATTGAATTACCAGATCGAACATCATCTTTTTCCACGTATAAGCCATGTTCATTACCCGGAGATTAGCAAAATAGTAATGGAAAAATGTAAGGAATTTAATATGCCTTACAATAAATACGATACCATGTCTGAAGCCGTTGCTTCACACTTCAGGGTAATGAAACAACTGGGTAAGAAACCCGAAACTGCCATGCAGCAGGTGCAGGCCGCTTAGCCCTCGCCCCCTCTTGAATTGAACTACGTTCGTTCTTTTGCAAAGAACCCCGCAGGGGGAGGAAATCTCGAAGATCGTTTTATATGAATTGTAAAACTTCTAAGGTTTATATTTAGCTTGTTGGAAAATTGTTTCCGCACTGGTTGCCATTAATTCCGGCAAGCTTAGTTTTGGATTCTTCGCCATGAATTTCTTTACGATCTGCCACCCGGCAAAGCTGCCGATATTCCCAGGCGATGCTTCTCCCAGTTCCTGTGTTTTTGGCCCCTCGCCAATATAGTTTTTGATGATATTGTTATCAATGGTTTGTAAAAAATTATTTTGTACAAACAGGTCCCAAACAGCACGCTCATGTTCATATACACCTGTTAACTGTTCTTTGGTGTAACCGATCAGTTTAAACTCTTCTGTTTTTGGCAATAGCTTGCTTAATACAAAAAGGCGCTTTCCCTTTTCAACCATTTGCTGAACCAGGGGATCATCTTCTTTTTTTTCAGGGTAGAGATCGTTAATGATATTCTTCATACAGTTTACATCAATATAAGCGGGTTCAAAACGGTTGCTGATGTATTGTGGATAGGTTGTCTGAACAAATTCTGATCTATATAAAGAGAAATTTTTCCCGAGATGATGTTGTAAGCCAACAATAATGGCATCATCTGTAAGTATATCTCCATAGCCGTCAATGGGGCCGATATAGGTAATGATCTTTTTACGGTCTTTGTAATTCGGAAAATAATATTTTACATATTGTAAGCCCTGTTTTATAGCTTTTTCATAAGGTGTAAAATCTTTAAAAACAATTTGCGCAGTATCAAATACTTTTTTATACGCTGTTATAAAACCAAGCACATAACCTGCGGTACTGTCGGCCGACCATTTGGGATCCGCGTTTAAAATGGTGGACAAAAAATTCTCACCAAACGAAGGATATGTAGACAAGAGTACATCTAGATTGGCAGTAAAATGTACCGTGTCCAGGGAAAACAGGTCCTTCTCAAACCGCATGGTGCTCAATTCTACTTTTATGCTTGAAACATCAGGCGTTTTATCTCCATTATTACAGGAAAAAAACAGGCA
>JBDSGK010000012.1:0-9040 GCA_039919015.1 Ferruginibacter sp. | reverse complement strand
GACTGCCGTGGCTGGTGTCCACACCAGCCGCCAACAATTAATGCATTCAAAAAACACATCCGGAATATGTGATCTCAACGAAATTATGTACGTTTGATAAAACATCCCACATTGAAACTACCTGTTGCCCTGATCCTTTTTTGTTTTTCTGTTAATTTTTGTAAAGCCCAGGTTGCAGCAGATTCTAACCTTGTAGATATTGCTTTGATACGGGAAGACAGCAATATAGTTTCCAAAACCTTTTTGTTCATCGACAGTACTTCAGCGCTTACCACAGCTGATGTATTACAAAAAACTTTCTGGCCTTTGGCAGACAGGAAAAGCATTTCACCGGCTGCTGTTTCTTTTACTTATTTTCTTAAAACGCATGTCAGTAATCATTCAGAAAAAGAGATTTCGGTTTATTTATACCCGGGTTCGTATTTTACGCAGATAGACTTATACAAGCTAAATGGGCAGCTCCTCAAAATTGAAAATACCGCCGATATTTCCGGGTTCAGAAAATTAACGCTTGTGGCAGGAGAAACATGTTATATCCTGGTACGCCTGAAGCCCTTAAAAAATGAGTTCAATAAAATAAACTCAATAATTATTGAAGCCGATTTTATTAGCCGGTATAAACAAATTTTTGTGGGAAATAAAAGCAACCTGCAGATATTTGGCATGGTCATCAGTGGTGTTTTGTTAATGATGATCTTATTTATGATCAGCAATTTCATCATATCATATAGATCAGTATTTTTATATAATGCCCTGTATTCCTTTTGCCTGTTCTTATTGATCTATTTTAATTCGATCGTTGCAAATAATCCCAGTGCCTTCACCCTGTTTTATTATAGTTATTTTGATTTTTTTCTTTTGGTAGTGGGCACGCTGTTTTATATCGGGTTTACCAGGAAATTCCTGGATACGGATATTAAATATGAACGCCTGGATAAGTTTTTAAAATATGGTGAGCAGTTCATCCTTATTCTGCTGGGTATTTACACCTCCCTCCATTTTTTTAGCAATACCTACCAGCCACAGTTTTACGTGGAAAATATCATGAAATTCGGGATCCTGGCTATCGGGATCGTATTCGTCATCATGGCAGTAAAACAAAAGGATCACCTGTTTAATTATATTGCTGTCGGAAATGCTATGCTGGTATTATTCTCACTCATTTCACTCAGCCTCATCCTGCTTGGCAAAAACGGGTACAAAATTTATTATTCTTCCATATTTTATTATAACATCGGCATTGTACTGGAATTGTTCTTTTTCCTTTTAGGACTCACTTATAAGAACAGGAGCGAATTGATAAAAGGTATAAAAGAACAGGAAGCGCTGAAACTTGAAGCAGAGAAACAGGAATATGAAACACAGATCGCAGTGATTAAAGCCCAGCAGGAAGAAAGGAACAGGATCAGTGCCGATATGCACGATGACCTGGGTGCCGGTATGACCACCATCAGCCTGTATAGTGAATTGGCCAAGACCAGGCTGTCAGCTAATCCTATCCCCGAAATTGAAAAGATATCTTCGGCTGCCAATGAATTATTGAACAAGATGAATGCCATCATCTGGAGTATGAGCAGCAGTAATGATTCACTTGGCAATATGATCGCTTACATCAGAATTTATGCACTGGAATATTTTGAAAACACGGGGATAAACTGCAAGATCAACATCCCGGAAAAACTTCCGAATATTGAAGTTATCGGGGAGATCAGGAGAAATGTTTTCCTGGTTATAAAGGAAGCGCTGAATAATATACTCAAACATGCAAAAGCTACAGAGGTAAGTATTACACTCACCAGGGTTGAAGATGGCCTTATCCTATATATTCACGATAATGGTTTGGGTATAGATATGAATGCACTAAGACAGTTTGGTAACGGCTTAAAGAACATGAAAAAACGCATGCAGGATATAGGGGTAGAATTTACCATTGAAAATAAGAATGGCACATTGATAACGATGCACAGGAAGGTTACAACATTTTAGTTCCTTTTTATAATTGCCCAAAACATCATTACCCAGCCGGCAATAAATGCAGCACCCCCAAATGGGGTAATGGCGCCAAGCCAGTTCAAAGGCATCTCATTATATTTTACATAACAGAGTAGATACAAGGAGCCTGAAAAAAGGATCATGCCGGTTATAAACAGTCTACCCGCCCATACCATTAATTTACCCGGGAATGCCGCGTATAAGATACCAACAGCCAATAAAGCAAACACATGATAGAACTGGTAACGCACGGCTGTTTCAAACACCTGCAGGTTATCAGGTGATAATAAATTCTTTAAGCTATGGGCAGCAAATGCACCAAGCATGACTGACAATGCGCCGGTTAATGCGCCTGTTTTTAAGAACCCTTTATGCATGTATATTAATTATGAACCTGCTTTTGGGCTTCGCTTTGCCGGAGCTTTGCCGTGGGCCGGTGGTTTTGAAATGATAAATCCGGGTACAAAATTCCCGCTGAGTTCCTCTACGCGTATTGTTATTTTTGCCTGGTTATAAAAGGGCTCCCGTTCTTTTAATTTTTGTTCAATAAAAAAAAAGAGTTCTGCCTGGTTTAATTTACTCACCAGTGGGCGCCTGTCTTTTTCCTCATAAATCCTATCGTAAATATATTGAGGGGTTGCACTCAGGTAAACGGTTGTGCCGTTCTCATTCATCCATTTCATATTATCATTAAAGCAGGCAGTACCACCGCCACAGGCAATCAGGCAATTATCTTTTTCTGAAAATGTTTGCAAAGTGGCTGTTTCTAACAGCCTGAAGTGTTCCTCTCCTTCCTTTTCAAATATGGTGGCGATGGTTTTTTGCTGATCATGTTCAATTACTTTATCCAGGTCGTAAAAATCAAATTGGTATTTTCGGGACCATTTCTTCCCCCAATACGATTTACCGCTGCCCATAAAGCCGATCAAGAAGATTTTACCCTCTTGCGCCCTACCCGCAGGGTTCTGTGAAAAAAGGGAATTGTCCGAAGCGTTTGTCATAAGCGTTTATCTTCTGAACAGCAAAGAAACAAAATGAAAAGAATACTGTGTGCATTAAATTCTTCCGCAAGCTGGCGGAGGCGGAGGGGGTTTTATTTCTTACTCTTATAATCACCCCTTTTCCAGGCCTTGATAAACTCGGCCCATGCAAATGGATTAAAGATATTCATGGGAGGTGTCTGCCCGGCATAATAAGCTTTATTGGCGTTTTGCCTTAAATACTGGCTGCTGGCTTCCCGCCCGTCGGAAGGAAGATTGGCTATCAATATTCTTCGTGTGGCTTCATTGGTGTTCTTGCGGGCCACAGTAATATAATCGTCGGGCACTTCGGTATTTAAAAAATCCCGTTCAAACTGTGCCCTGCTTGGCCTTGCCTTGATAATTGTTGCAGCTAAATAAATAGTATCTGTAACCATTAGTTGAATTACACTGTGCTGGTTGCCTTCTAAATTTGCGGGGATGGATACGATCTTCGGTTTATAGCCGATACTGGTAAATTCTACCTGGTCGCCTTTTAAAACCACGATACTGAAGACGCCTTTACTATTGGTAATGGTACCCCTGTTCTGTCCTTTTACAACCACACTCACCGATTCCAGGCCCTTCAGGCTATCAGCTGTCATTACAATACCGTATAACTGTACAACGGAGTCTTTAAAGGTTTCGAATTGTGCTTTGGCAGCAACCGGTAAGATCAAAGCAGTAATAAAAAAGTATGGTATAAGTTTTTTCATTCAATTATTAAAATTAACTTCCCGGTAATCTGGATTATAAAAAAATATTCAATAATCAATTTTCAACGATCAATGTTCAAGTGACAGAATTTTAAATCTGAGTGCCTTGCCTGAACATTGAAAATTGAGCATTGTATATTGAAAATTTAAACTACTTCATGCACACGAAATCCTGATCCTTATGGTCAAAAATACCAACATTCCTTAATTAATAAACAAAGTAAGGGCATCAATGTTTAAATTTGCTGTTCACATGAGTTTTTTAACAAATAATTGAACGATGACGAACGAGGATATTTTAAAAGCATTGAGCAATGTGCAGGAGCCCGACCTTGGCAAAGACCTGGTGACATTGAATATGGTAAAGGATATCGTAATTGATGGCAATAATGTTTCATTTACGGTAATTCTTACCACTCCTGCATGCCCCTTGAAAGATCTGATCATGAATGCCTGTATCAATGCTGTAAAATTATTGGTGAATAAAGAGGCGGTTGTTACCGTAAACTTTACCAGCAATACCAGCAGTAACAGGAAGGATGGCAAAACCATTTTAAGCGGCGTAAAAAATATCATTGCAGTGGTTAGTGGTAAAGGAGGTGTTGGCAAAAGCACGGTTGCATCCAATTTTGCACTGGCGCTTGCAGCAGGCGGTGCAAAAGTTGGATTAATGGATGCAGATATTTATGGACCCAGTCAGCATATCATGTTTGGTGTAAGGGGCGAAAGGCCGTTGATGAAAGACGATGGTTCGGGTAAGGGCTTAATTGTACCCATTGAAAAATACGGTATCAAAATGATGAGTATTGGTTTACTCATTGATGAAAAGCAGGCTGTGGTTTGGCGTGGGCCAATGGTAAGCAGTGCTATCAGGCAATTTGTGAGCGAAGTGGATTGGGGTGAACTGGATTACCTGGTGATCGACATGCCACCCGGCACCGGCGATATTCATTTGACCATTGTACAAACCGTGCCTGTAACCGGAGTTATTGTGGTAACCACCCCACAAACCGTTGCATTAGCAGATGCTAAAAAAGGTATTGCCATGTTTGGACAAGCACAGTTAAAAGTCCCTGTTATTGGCTTGGTTGAGAATATGAGCTATTTCACACCGCCCCCGATAGCTATCGGGGTGCCCGAAAACAAATATTACATTTTTGGAAAAGACGGTGGTAAGAACCTGGCAGAAGAATTTGATATTCCCTTTCTTGGGCAAATACCCATTGTAGAAAGTATTCGTGAAGGCGGAGATATTGGCGTGCCGGCCATGGTTGGTGATGATGCCATTACACAAAAAGCATTCATGGATTTTACAGCCAATGCCGTAAGGGGTATTGCTATGCGTAATGCAAACCTGGAACCAACAGAGATCGTGGAAATTGTTGCCTAGCCATTTTAATAAATTATCATCTTATATAAATCTGTTGGGGTTTGTGCTGAAATGATGTAGATTTATTACCCAGTTCAATCAACCTTAAAACAAAAAAGCATGATCGTAAAATCTTTACTGGCCGAGTTTGAACACGAAGCCGAAAACACCCGTAAATTATTAAAGGCTATCCCCGACAGTGCGTTGGATTACAAACCATCTGAAAAAAACTGGACCACCGGCCAGTTGGCCTCTCATATTGCAGAAGTGTATAACTGGTACCAGCCAACCCTGCACCAGGATATTTTTGATATGGCCACATACCAATACGATAAAGGAGATATCAGCAAAGCAGCAAATATCGTTGCCAGGTTTGAAGAAAATTTAATAAATGCACGCCGGGCTTTGGAAACAGCCACTGACGAAAGCATGTTCACAAACTGGAAAATGGTGGCAGGTAGCGATGAACCCATTTTTCCGGTGATGCCAAGGGTCCAGGTTGCACGTGGGTTTTTATTCAATCACCTATATCACCATCGTGGAGAAATGGTTGTTTATCTAAGATCAACAGGCCATGCAGTTCCGGGACTTTACGGCCCAACTGCTGATGATAAATTTTAAATTCAGAAAGTCTAAATTGATAGCTGCAAACCCAAACAGGATTTGCAGCTTTTTTTACACCTGGATAAAAAGAGCTGCATTTTACTCAGGAACTTCTGCGAAATCATTTCCAATCATCACAATCCGCGATTCCTTTCTTACTTTCGCAACATGTCTTTATCACATCAACAACTAAATAACATTGCAACAGAGTTTGGAACCCCGCTCTATGTTTACCATGCAGAGCATATAACAGCACAATACCAAAAACTCACCGATGCTTTTGCGCAAACAGACAAAAAGTTCTTTTATGCCTGCAAAGCATTAACCAATGTGCATATTTTAAAACACATTAAAAGTATTGGTTGTCATGTTGATTGCAGTTCTATCAATGAAGTGAAACTTGCGTTGGTTGCCGGCTTTGAAAAAGAAAATATCCTGTACACCAGTAACGGCATTCATTTTAGTGAAATAGAAGAAGCCCAGGCACTGGGTGTACATATTAATATTGACAGCCTGAGTAACCTGGAAAAATTCGGCAAAAAATTTGGGCATGCTTATCCTGTCGGCATACGGCTTAGGCCCAATATCATGGGTGGTGGCAACATAAAGATCTCTACCGGGCATGACATGAGTAAGTTTGGAATACCCGTTGATCAACTGGTTGAGATACTTGCGCTCGTATCAGAACACAATCTCTTCATTCAAAACCTGCACATACATACGGGCAGTGATATTGAAGACGTAGATGTTTTTGTAAAAGGAATAGAAGTACTGTTTGATATCATTCCTGCGTTTCATGAACTGGAGTCGATCGACCTGGGCGGTGGTTTTAAAGTACCATACAAAGCCGGGGATACAGAAACAGATATGCAGTTACTGGCAAAAAAAGTAAATGAGGCTTTCAATAATCACCCCAATCCAAATGGCAGGCATTTACAAGTTTGGTTTGAACCCGGAAAATTCTTAGTGAGCGGTGCAGGTTATTTGATCACCGAAGTAAATGTTTTAAAAGAGACCGCATCAACAAGCTTTGCGGGTATCAACAGTGGATTCAACCACCTGATACGCCCGATGTTTTATGAAGCGTACCATAAAATTGAGAACATCAGCAATCCAACAGGCGAAGAGAAAACATATTCGGTAACAGGCAATATCTGCGAAACGGATACTTTTGCCTGGGACAGGAAACTGAACAAAGTAAGGGAAGGCGACCATCTTGTCTTTTACAATGCCGGTGCTTATGGTTTTGAAATGAGCAGTAACTTTAACTCACGCTATAAGCCAGCCGAAGTGCTGGTGAAAGATGGCAAGGCGCAATTGATAAGGCGAAGGGATGAGTTTGAGGATTTATTAAGAACCCAGATTTTATGACTATGATCAAAAAAATAACCATACTCCTTTTGCTGATCCTGCCTGCTTTTGCTTTCAGCCAAACCCCCGACTGCGGCAAATTCCGTGAAGGCAAATTCCGCATTGCCGATACCCGGGCAGGCGTAGTTACCATTGCCGACAGGAACAGCATGTACCAAACAGAATCCAGTGAAACCTTAAAAGCAGTTGTTCGTTTTAAAATTACCTGGCAGGATAACTGTTCTTATACCCTCAAGCTGGATAAAGTGATCAGGAACGAGAACAAGATCGACTTCCCGGCAAACATGCAGATCCGGGTAAAGATCATTCAAACATCGGCCAGTGGCTATACACAGGAGACAAGTTCTTCCTTAACTAACGGCACATATAATGTTGTTGTGACTAAGATCAACTAAATAAAGTTCGTCATTAGTCATTTGTCATTAGCAGCACATGCATCTTTTGCTAACTCTTAAATCCTAATGACCAATGACTAATGACCAATGATCTTTATACATCTTTTAACTAAAATTAGTTTCTACTCCTCTTGCAGATATCAAATTTTCTCTCCACATTTACATAGCAAATAAAAAATGCCGTCCCGATAGCCATCGGGAGATGAATCCATCAATCCCGATGGCTATCGGGAAACCAACTTCAACAACCAACTTCAATTTATGGAACACGACCGTGAACCCCGTAACAAAAAGTTCAACGCAACTTTTTTACGGACCTTGTTGTTTTTAACAGCAGCATGCTCTCTATTCTCCTGCAGCAAGAAAGACAAGTGGATCGATGTAGATCCTGCTTTCAGCAAGTACATTGATGCCTACACTACAGGCACCATTTCCAAAACTTCCACTGTACGCATCAAACTCGCTGCCGATGCCAACACCACGCATGCCGTTGGCGAAGCAGTAAAAGAATCCTTATTCAGCATCTCCCCTGCTGTAAAAGGAAAAGCATTCTGGCTGGATGCACGAACCATTGAGTTTAAACCCGACAACTGGTTAAAGCCAGACCAGATGTACCAGGTAACTTTCAAACTCGGCAAAGTAACCAAAGTGAGCGATAAGTTCTCCGAATTCCGTTTCAGCATGAAAACCGTGAAGCCTTCATTTAAAGTTAACAATGATGGGTTGCGCAGCAACGGCGTAAAAAATAAAATGAGTTTGAGCGGCGACCTGGAAACTGCCGACATTGAAGATGGCAAACAGGTTGAAAAATTATTAACCGCTTTTCAAAATAATCCACAGGGTGCTGGGCATAAAGAACTAAAAATAACCTGGCAGCATAATGATGCCACAAAAGCACACCGCTATACCATTGAAAATATTGACCGGTCGAAATCGTCCGGTAATATTGAGTTGCGCTGGGATGGTAAGCCCATGCGTATGGATGTAAAAAGTGAAGCCGCAATAGCCGTGCCTGCTGCAGGTGATTATAAAGTGCTGGATGTTGTTGCGATCAATGATGCACAACAATATGCTTCTGTTCAGTTCAGTGATATGATCGCTGTAGGACAGGATCTGAACGGTTTGATAACCATCAGCGGCCAGGGTGATGTTTCCTACACCATCAATGGCAGTGAAGTAAAAGTTTTTGGCAATGGTAAATTAGATGGCAATTATACAGTTAACGTTAACGCCGGGATAAAAAATACCTGGGGCGATGTGCTGGATAAAGGTTTTGCATCCAATATCAATTTTGAGAACAGGATGCCTTCTGTAAAGATCCATGGCAAAGGAAATATTTTGCCAAACAGCGGCAGGTTGGTCCTCCCTTTTGAATGCATCAACCTGAATGCAGTTGACATCAGCATTATTAAAATCTTTGAAGATAATGTTCCGCAGTTCTTACAGGAGAACGACCTCGGCGGAACCGATCAGTTGAGAAGGGTTGGTAAACCCATTGTTCAAAAAACACTGAGACTTGATGATGACAAAACACTGGACCTGCATAAAAAACAACATTTTTCTTTAGACATTGAT
>JBDSGK010000011.1:0-8593 GCA_039919015.1 Ferruginibacter sp. | reverse complement strand
AGAATTAAAAACTCCTTTAATATCTACCGGTATAGACATTTACCAACAATATATTACACCCCTTTAGGGGAAGGGGGCAAAACAACATGAGCAATCCGGCAATTATAGAAATACAAAATTTAACCAAGACCTTTAAAAATGAAACTGAGCCGGCAGTTGACGGCATTTCTTTTTCTATAAACCGCAACGAGATCTTTGGCCTGCTTGGCCCAAATGGCGCCGGCAAAACAACAACCATTTCTATTCTTTGTGGCCTTTTTCCGCCGACTAGTGGCAAAGTATTGATCGACGGAAAAGACCTGCGTACAGAATTACCCCTTATCAAAAATATCATCGGCATCGTGCCCCAGGATATTGCACTTTATCCAACCCTGTCGGCCTGGGAAAATTTAGCATTTTATGGCAGCATGTATGGTTTGCGCGGGAAAGACCTCAAAAATAAAATTGAAGCCTGGTTAGAAAAACTCGGATTGATTGATGCTGCAAAAAGACAGGTATCCACTTATTCTGGAGGCATGAAGCGAAGGGTAAATTTAATTGCCGGAGTTTTACATCAACCTGCCATCTTATTTTTGGATGAACCAACGGTTGGCGTGGATGTGCAGAGCCGTAACGTGATCATAGAACATTTAAAAGAAATAAATGCAGCGGGTACAACTATTATCTACACTTCACATCACATGGAAGAAGCTGAAAATTTTTGTACACAGGTTTCTATCATTGATCATGGAAAAATTTTGATACAGGGTACGCCGGGTGAATTGATCCGTAACAATGCCGGATCAACTAACCTGGAAAATGTGTTTTTAAATTTAACCAACCGAAAACTAAGAGACTGATGATGATCAAATTATTGGCAACGGTTAAAAAAGAGATATTACTCCTCCTGAGAGACAGGGTGGGTTTGTCCATTTTATTCCTGATGCCGATGGCGTTGATCTTTGTGATGACGCTCATCCAGGATTCGGCTTTTAAAACCATGAATGAAAAAGGTATCCCCATTGTTTTTGTAAATCATGATAAAGATTCTTTAGGCATTTTGATAGAAGAAGGTTTACGCAATAACGACCTCTGCACTTTTAACGACAGCATTGACGGAAAGCCCGCCACTACGGAACTTGCATTGAAAGCAGTGGGTGAAGGAAAATTTTTAGTGGGCATCATTATTCCCAAAGGTGCGACTGATGCCCTCAGGAAAAATGTAACTGAGCTGGTTAATGAAACATTGAATGGTGTTGATTCAGCAGCACAAAAACTTAACCAGTTACAGGATTCGGTGGAGATCACCATCATGATAGACCCGGTTGCAAAAAAATCATTTTTAATTTCTGTCACCAGCAACCTGCGTGAATTTATTTCGGAAGTGAAAACAAAGATCATGTTCCAGACCTTTTCGGAGCAGATAGCAGAAGTGATCCCTGATAAACAAAATGCACCCAAAAATTCTTACCAAAGATCCCAGATCATCAAGTATAAAGAAGTGTATGCTTCAAAATCTGAAGACAAGATCGTGCCCAATGCTGTGCAGCACAATGTTCCTGCCTGGACGATCTTTGCGATGTTCTTCATAGCCATTCCGCTTTCGGGCAGTATCCTGAAAGAAAAAAATGAAGGAAGTGTTTTTAGACTTCATACCATGCCCACACCTTATCTATTACTCGTGAATGGAAAAATAGTTGTTTATGTGATGGTTTGTTTAATTCAGTTTGCTTTAATGCTTTCTGTTGGACAAATATTTTTACCGATGCTTGGTCTACCTGCACTGGTTTTGGGCAATAGCCTGGCCGGTATTTTTATTTTAGCCCTGGCAACATCATTTGCTGCAACCGGTTATGGGGTAATGGTGGGTACATTGGCAGCAACCGAACACCAGGCGGCCATCATGGGGTCGCTCTCCATACTTTTATTATCGGCCCTCGGGGGCATCTGGGTGCCCAGTTATGTAATGCCCGAAATGATGCGAAACATTAGTGCCTGGTCACCCCTGAACTGGTCATTGGAAGGTTTTTATAAACTATTTTTAAGGGGTGGGCATATATCAGATATTTTAATGGATGCATGTAAACTGATGTTGTTCTTTTTTGCAACCATGTACATCTCTTACTTATATAACCGAAAAAAAAGAACCATTTAAAGCATGGATACAAACATCATCACAGAGGAAATAAAAAAGTATATCGAAAAAAATATACTGGAAGAAGCTGTACATATTGATGCCACCACAAATTTAAAACAGGCCGGTATTGATTCTTTTTCAACCGTTGAGATCATCCTGTTTATAGAGCGCAGGTTTGGAGTTTCGATACCTGATGAAAAATTATTACCGGATAATTTTAAAACACTGCAGGCACTTGCTGCAACCGTGCAGGAGCTGATACCCGGTTCGTCATAAGGTAATTCAATCCGTTAATCCGTTAATTGGTTAAATTGTTAATCCGTAGAGTTTCTGTTAACAAATCGCTATACAACGAATCAACGGATTAACGGGTTAACGGATTAACTTATTTATATGAGCATGACATCTTTTAATAAAGCTGAACTTCCCGGAAAAGTAATTTTAAGCGGTGCTGATTGTTTTCATTTGGTACTGGATAAGCATGCGAAAAAACACGGTGCCGGTGGTAATGTAATGCGTAAGCTGTTTTATTTCACCAACCGATTATCATTTGAAAAGATAAACAGCATCCTCAAAAGTTCCCCTGTTATTTACTGGCTCTGTAATATCAAAATTGTGCAGGGCTCTTTATTCAAATTACCCTATTGGAAGTATATTGATCGGGGAAATGAAGTCATCCTGTTGGAGCATCATACACAAGTTGAAAATGAAATTCCGAAATCCATATTAACAAGAGATATTACTGTTGAATCAACCAGGTTCATTGAAGCCGACCTTGTTCATTACCCGTCTGGTGGTTGTGCTTTTGTTTTATCCTGGAACCATATACTGCTTGATGCAAAAGGGACAACGCTGCTATTTGAACATTTAAATCAATTATCGGAGAACAAAGCACAAAATGCCGGTATTTTTTTTCCTGCCATAGAAGAGAGGACAAATATTGCCACTTACATCAGCAACATGTACAAGGTTAAAAAATTTGTACAAACCTCTTCAAAACCACCGGTAAGCTCTGTGGCAAGTACAAAAGACACAACTGCTGATGGAAGAACACTTACCAGGGTTATTTCATTTACCGAAACTGAAACCAACAAGATCAATGAACTTGCATTCAAGTCGGGTTCCAGGTTTGGGCTTACATTATATTTTGTGGCCTGCTGTTCGCATGTCATTCATTTTCTTAATCAACAAAGAAATAAAACAGGAGATCTCTGGCTGCCCGTGCCTTACGATGGGAGATTAAGAGGTGCTGCCGGTCCGTTGATTACAAACTGTGTTTCGTTCTTATTTTACCGCATCCCCAAAAATGAACTGGGTACTGTTCCTCAAACAGTAAAATGGTTGAGCGCACAAATGATGGCACAGATGAAAGAAGGCATACCGCAAAAGTATACCATGTTCCTGAACATGATGCGGCATATACCACTTTGGCTGTATTATTTTCTCATCAGCCGTACCGGTAAAGGTGTATTTGCAAGTTTCCTGTATACATCTACAGGCGACAATTTCAATGATCTCAGGTCACTTTTTGGCGAACCGATAAGAAATATTAACATGATCCCTGCACTTACTTTTCCGCCGGGATTGACTTTTGTCTTTTTAAAACATGATGAAACGCTCAATATAAATATTGCTTACTCTCCTGATATTATCAGCAATAATGAACTACATTTAATTGAACAAAAAATAAAAGAAATATTGCTAGCCGAATTTTAATGGATACTATTTTACATACCGATGTTGTAGTTGTAGGCGGCGGCTCAGCCGGTGTTGCAGCCGCCGTAGCTGCTGCCCGTAAAGGATCGCAGGTGATACTCATTGAACGGAATGCTTATCCCGGCGGAAAGGCAACTGCTGCCGAAGTGGGCACCATCTGCGGGTTATATAAGATCAATAAAAAAGAGACTTCTGAGTTTATTGTAAAAGGATTTACAAAAGAGTTTGCAGAAACTTTGCAAAACAGGTCAAATACAAAACCATTGCACAATGCTGATGGCCTTCATTATTTACCCTATGACATCAATGCTTTTAAGGATGTTGCGCTCGAATTTTTACATGCTCATAAAATAACAGCTTATTTTAATTCGGTATTGAAAACCGTAGAAATGGAAAATGGAAAAATTATTTCTGTATCGGTTATAGCGGGAGGCAATCCCATTTCTATTCATCTGAGATCAATTATTGATTGCTCGGGCGATAGTATCATCAGCAGAACTGCAGACCTGCCTTTAATAAAAAGTGAATACTACCAGGCCGCGGCACAGGTTTTTACCGTGCAGGGAGTGGAAGAAGAAAATGAAGCAAGGCTTGGGATGATGCTGATGAAAGCACTGAGATCGGCTATTGATAAAAATGAGTTGGCTGATTTCTATGACCGTGTTTATATAGTTCCCGGATCTCTAAAAGATAACTCAGTTAATTTAAAAATAGGTATTCCTTTAGCTGTTACACATGCCCCGGGCAATTTACAGGAGCTGGAAACTGTTGCCCATAGTTTTGTTGAAAACCTGTCGCTGTTTTTAATTAACCAGGTTCCTGCTTTTAAAAATGCATCCGTGCAGCATATTGCTCCCGAAGTGGGAACAAGGATCGGTCAGCGCAGCATTGGAAAATATACCCTTACCGAAGAAGATGTTTTACAATGCAAAAAATTTGACGACGGTATTGCCAACGCGGCATGGCCTGTTGAAGAATGGGGGCAACAGGTAAGGGTGAGCATGCGTTTTTTACCCATAGATGATCATTACCAGGTACCTGCCGACTGTTTAGGATCGGACCATATCAACAATTTATTTTTTGCAGGGCGGAATATTTCGGCAACCGACGGGGCCATTGCCAGTGCCCGTGTAATGGGCATTTGCCTGCAAACGGGCTATGCTGCAGGCTGCCTGGCCGCTGCGGCTGCATCAAATGTTTCTTTACCCGATGCTGTCAAGCAAATTCAAAACGAGCAATTATAAGTATTTTTGCAGGATGGATCAATTGCCTGTTTACGAAATACTGAGGGAAGCTGCAGAAAAATGGCCCGGTAACCCCGCCGTTTATGATGACCTGGGCATGATCAGTTTTCAACAATTATTTACCGAAGCCGAAGCATTACGAATTCAGTTATTGAACCTGGGCATTAAAGAAGGTATGGGCATTGGTGTAATGGCAGGTAATAGCCGGCACTTCATCATCGGGATCTTTGCAGCAGTTGGCACTGGTGCTGCAGTAATGCCGATGAGTCCTCAATTAAAAAGAGCAGAGATCGATGATATTTTACAGGATTCAAAATTGCATGCAATAATAGATGACAGGTCATCGGCACAACCATTAGATACGATCGAAACTGTTATCCCTATGGAACAGGGTTCATTTCGGTTTTCATTTACGGATGTTGACAGATCGCTTCCATTTGCTCCCTTTGTGGATCAGCCTGCATTCATACGTTTCACCTCGGGCACTACCGGCAGATCAAAAGGCGTACTTGTTTCACATCGATCTGTTTTGGAAAGAATAACTGCTGCAAACAATGGCCTGGAACTGGGGGCAACGGATACCGTTATCTGGGTTTTGCCCATGGCTTACCATTTTATTGTTTCGATCATCCTGTACGTAAAATTCGGAGCCGCTATTGCCATTGCGAAAGATTTCCTGGCAAAAAATATTATCGATATCACCAACCGGCACAAAGGAACTTTATTATACGCATCGCCTGTACAGATCAGGTTGCTGGCCAATGATGCCGGAACAGAACAAATGCCTTCGCTAAAAAAAGTGATCTCTACTTCTGCAGGTATTGGCTTAGGTGTATGTTTAGCTTTTAAAAATAGATTTGATCTCGATGTGAGCCAGGCATATGGTATTATTGAGATCGGGATCCCGATTTTAAATTATGTAAAATCTGCTGAACACCCCGAAGCAGTTGGCTATGCACTGCCGGGTTACACTGTTGATATTTTAGATGAGTACAATAACCCGCTGCCCAATGGCAGCATTGGTAATTTAGGTATTAAAGGACCCGGTATGTTTGATGCCTACCTCTTACCCCCTACTTTGCGAAAAGATATTTTACAGAACGGTTATTTTTTAACCGCTGACCAGGCATCAAGATCCGATGATGGTTTAATAAAAATTGAAGGCCGTTCAAAATCGGTTATCAATATATCAGGCTTAAAAGTTTTTCCTGAAGAAGTAGAAGCCCTGCTGGAAATGATACCCGAAATCAAACAGGCACGTATCAGCAGCAGTCCGCACCCTTTGTTAGGACAGATCATTGTAGGCGAAATTGTTTTAGAGCAAGGAGCGGCAATAGATGTGGAAGATGTTTTAACCTATTGCAAAAAAAGACTCTCGTCTTTTAAAGCGCCGCAACGGCTAACGATCGTTGGATCACTTCCCATGACTGGCAGCGGAAAGTTACAAAGGCATTAGGGCTAGGAGTTTTTAAAGGTGTTATGTGCCGTAGGCAAAGTAGCTTGGTAGAATATTAATAAAAAAACGTACAGCGTGCCGTAGGTACGCAACATCTCAATCATCTATCGTGCCTTACGGCACTTAATTTAAGCCTCTTTTTTCTACCAATCTTTGCTCCTAACGGAGCCATAAACTCTTCAACTAAATTTTTACCTGCTTCTCAATTTCTCATAAATCACAATATTCATCATTACCAGCAGCATACCATAAAAAGTATCTTCAAAAGGGATAGTATAAATTCTCATGCCCAGGTTCTCTGCGTCATTGTATTGTACAACAGGAATTGCAGTGAGAAATCCATTTACAATTAAGAAAGGGATTAAACAAATGGCGTAGGAAACTATAAATGAAATTGCATCAAAGCCTTGGAAAAATTTCCGGAACATATATACAATAGCGATAAATACGCCTGTAAAGCTAAGGGTCCAGCTTGTATAAAGTCTATCACTGTAAATTAAACCTATAATGATCAATCCTATTCCTAGTATATTTAAGCCCAGGTCAGCAGTTTTTTTATTTGCAAGATTGGGAAAATAACTTCTGATGCAGGCATAAATAAAAACGCAGCAATAAGGCACAATAAAAAAGAAAAGCACTTCTTCCAGCGGGAGGTTATATAGTTTTATACCGGTGATATATGCTTCATTAAAGTTCCACACTCCCTTTGCAGTGAAATAAATATCCCAACCTATATACAATAATGCGGGGATGATCATGGCCGGAAAAAGATATCTCCAGTTTTTATAGAATGCTACTTTTTTATCGAAGCTCAATGCCAACGGGCCTGCCAGTGAAGCCGCCAAAATGAGGAAATATGTGTATTGAGGATTCAAAAATTAGTCTTGCTAAAAAAATTTATCTACCGCCCATTGCGGAATGCCGAAGGTGAATATGATAATAAATAATCCTTGTTTACTTCAACCGGCCGACATCCCGATAACTATCGGGACAGGCTGACAGTAAATTTGTTAAGCAGTTTAAGCCGAAACGGTTTCAGCCACTTCAACTTGTTTTGTATTTCTTTTTTTATCCGCCCTTACTTTATCCCAGTATTTTTTATGAACCCAAAGCATTCCAAAACTTTCACCTTCTTCCTTTTCCAGGTGTTTATGATGCATCTTATGTGCCCAGCGTATGGCACGTACATAGGTATTGTTACTACGGCTAAACCATTTAAAGCGCTGGTGAATGATCACTTCGTGCACCAAAAAATAAGCAATACCATACATGGTAAACCCGGCACCAATACTGATCATCCAGTATTGTTTATAAATAACCCCCATCATGATCAGCAACCAGCTTGGTATAGCAAATATGAGAAAGAAAGCATCATTCTTTTCAAAAAAACCAGGGCCTTTTTGATGATGATCCTGGTGCAGGAACCAGCCCGAACCATGCATTACATAGCGGTGCAGGCACCAGGTAAACCCTTCCATCAAAATGAAAGTGGTTAATGTAATTGCTATGTATAAAATCGAGGTCATTAAAATTTATTTCAAAAAGGTCCTTAATAGTAAAAAGAACATCATTTGTATCAGCAACAAATTTACAGCGAATTTGTTTTGTTTATTGAATTTTGCGGTATGAAATACTGTTAATAACAATAAACTTACCACAAACCAACATATATAATTAAACATAGGTATTGAACCATCCCCGTTCCAGGTCCAATAGCCCAGTTTTACTGCCACTGGTTCCATCAGCCAGTCGAAAAAAACAGCCATGGTAGCGCCATCTATTATTACAGACAGTGCCTTAAGTGCCGTTGGAGCCATCCCTGTATCAGCAGCAATACGGTTAATGGCTTTCATTAATAAGGTATGAATGCTGATACCACAGCAATATATAATGATGAACCAGTTCACGCCGATCAATACAGGCACGTTTTGTACTTTAAACCCAAGTACGTTTCCGTAAGCATAATCCCCAAATAGCATTTTGGTATTAACACCTGTGATCTCAACAATTATACCAATAGCAAAACAGGCCAATAGAAAAAGAAAGAAAGAACTGCTCTTA
>JBDSGK010000010.1:0-4715 GCA_039919015.1 Ferruginibacter sp. | reverse complement strand
CTCACCAAAACTCCACTCAAAACGGTAAAATGTGAAAAAATTAGTTCCACCTGTTGCGTTTAAAGTAGCCGGAGTAACACTTTGTGAATAAGCTCCAAGAGAGAGAAAGATACCAACCGAAAGAAAGAGTAGTCGTACTTTTCTCATAAGCGATGTTTAAGGGTGAATATTAGTTGTTAGTTTGAGCTACTAAAGTATAATCTATTTTTGGATTATCCAATACCTATAACAGGTTATTTTGAGAAACCGGCGGGTGTGGATAAGTTAATTAAAGGCAATGCATTATAAATGAAAATTACCTACGGAGAAGTATAGCTGAATTTGCGTTTTATTTCGGAAAGACCATGCGGTAATCTACCTTGATCTTTCCCCTGGAAATATCATCCAGCTTACGTTTCATCAGTTTGCGTTTGAGCGGCTTCAGGTGATCTATGAACAGCTTGCCTTCAATATGATCATACTCATGCAATATTACCCTGGCGGTAATACCATTGAATACCATCGTATGCTGATGAAAATTTTCGTCCTCAAATTCCAACGTTAATTCTTCATTACGGTAAACATCTTCCCTGATCTTGGGAATACTCAGGCAACCTTCGTTGTAAGGCCATTCTGCACCGTTAAGTTTGATGATGCGGGCATTGATGAAAACGCCTTTAAAACCGGGCGCATCGGGGTAATCATCTTTTTCATCTTCGTCCTGGTTCTCGAAGATCTGCTCACTATCCATTACAAAAAGGCGGATAGGAACATTAATCTGCGGCGCAGCCAACCCAACACCATTGCTGTTGTACATGGTTTCCCACATATCAGTGATCAGTTTATCAAGCCCGGGATAATCAGGGGTTATTGTATCACAGACTTTTCTGAGAACCGGTGAACCGTATGCTACTATTGGTAAAATCATATTACCCTCCATCTCCCTAAAGGGAGAGTTTAATTATTAAATAATGCCACGAAAATAACCCATAATATGCTTATAGAAAAGAGTTTCAATAAATGAGTTTTAAAGCCCCTTTAGGGGTTTGGGGTATTGAGATATTCCTGCAGGATGATCGTGGCAGCAATTAAATCCACATTTTTTTTATCCCGGCGGTCCTTCTTTTTCATGCCCATTTCGATCATGGCATCTTTAGCCATTTTGGACGAATAGCGCTCATCAACGGTTTTAAGGGGCATGGTCGGAAATTCTTTTTGTATTTTTTTGATTGCGGCTTCTACCAGTGGGGTGCCATGGGTATCGGATTCATCCCAGTTTTTGGGCAGGCCAATGATGATCAATTCAACGTCTTCGCGCAACAGGTATTTCTTTAACCAGGTGATGAGCTCCCGGGAATCAATGGTCTCTAAACCGGTTGCAATGATCTGCAGCGGATCGGTTACTGCCAAACCGGTTCGTTTACCGCCATAGTCTATTGCAAGGATTCGGGCCAAGGGAAGTTAAAAGTTAAAAGTTAATGGTTAAAAGTTGTGACGAATTTTAATCATTAACTGTTTATAAATAGATCAATTATTACAAAGATGGCGAAAACTACGGATGCAATGCCATTGGTTGTAAAGAAAGCCAAATTAACTTTGCTGAGATCATTTGGTTTTACCAGGATATGCTGGTAGATCAGTAAGCAGATAAAAAATGCAACGCCGATCCAATACCAATATCCAAAATGGCCGTACACACCTGCGCTGATCACACAGGCCGCCGAAAGTACATGCAGTAAATTGGAAACCATCAATGCTTTTGATCTGCCCAATGCTGCCGGAATAGAATGAAGCTGGTTGCTCTTATCAAACTCTTCATCCTGCAGCGCATAAATAATATCAAAACCACTTACCCAAAATAAAACCGTGAATGAAAATAATATTGGCAATAATGCAAACTGGCCCGTAACAGCCAGGTAGGCACCAATGGGAGCAAGGCTTAACCCAACACCCAATACCAGGTGACATAAAGCCGTAAAGCGTTTAGTATAACTGTAAAATAACACCACGAATAAAGCCACAGGCGATAAATAAAAACAAATTTTATTGATAAAGAAAGTACAAACAATAAAAAGGATACAATTTATAATCACAAACCATAAAGCATTTTTTGAATTTATAATACCTGCCGGTATTTCCCTTACTGCGGTACGCGGATTTTTTGCATCAAAATTCTTATCGAGCCAGCGGTTAAAAGCCATGGCAGCGGATCGGGCAAAGATCATACAGAATAATACAAGAAAAAACCTCCATAAGATTATCCGCCATATCACAAGATTTGTTATGTCATATTGCCAACCTATTGTGGTATTTAAATTAGATTGACCGGTATATAATCCTTCAGGAGATTTCATGCCCAAAAAAAATCCGATCAATGCAAAGGGCATTGCAAAAATGGTGTGGGAAAATTTTACAAGAGAAAGGTAATTTTTTACACGATTCATATATTCGCAAAGATACGTTGCTAAGTTAAAATTCCCCATAAGGACCGCCCGTGCCGCTACGGACGGGTGTAGAGGTGCATTCGAAATTGTCGCTACTGATTTCGGTCGGTGGTGACACCGACCAAGGAGGTGCCGTGGTTTGTGTCCCCACAAACCACTTGCCGCTGCGACAATTTGGAATGCACCCGTTAGGGGCACAGGCATTGCAAAAATGGTATGGGAGAATTTTACGAGGCTTAGGTAGTTTTTTATTTTCTCACTATAAATAATATTCAATAATCAATAATCAGTGTTCAATGTTCAATTGGGGAGATCAAGAAATACGGTTTCTTACAATTTCCCAAAGTACAACACCTGCCGCCGTTGCAATGTTCAAAGAATGCTTCATACCCAGTTGCGGAATTTCAATACAGCCATCACACTGCAAAATGGTTTCCTGCTCTACACCACTTACTTCGTTGCCAAAAATAACGGCAATTTTTTCATTTGCATTAAATTCCACCTGCTGAAGCTGGTGGCTGTTCACGGCCTGCTCAATGGCGTAAACCTTATAACCGTTTTCTTTTAACGCTTTGATAGCATCGCCTGCATTGAGAAAATGTTTCCAGTCAACAGATTCCTCGGCGCCCAGGGCTGTCTTTTTTATTTCTTTATGAGGTGGTACACAGGTATAGCCAGTTATGTAAATGGCTTCCAGCAAAAATGCATCCGCGGTTCGGAATACACTGCCTACATTGTATGCACTGCGTATATTTTCCAATACTGCAATTACCGGAGTTTTGTCTGAGCGTTTAAATTCCTCCACCGTTTTGCGGTTGAGTTCTTCCATGGAAAGTTTAACGCCCCCAAGCCCCCCCGCCCCCCCAAGGGGGGAGTTAGCAGCAGTATAATATTTTAAAGAGAATTTATTTTGCAATGTTTGGACTGGAATTATTTTGAAAAATGTTTTGAATTTAAAGCGTTGCTCAATGGTGTGTAGTACAAGTGAGCCCCGCGGCGGCGGGGACGATGATGCTTGAATTAGTAATGCTTGTTCCAAATATCGTTTCTCGACTATCGCTCGAAACTAGATCCATTATCCTTCGACTTCGCTCAGGACTAAAATACCATCTTCGCTTCCATCTACTACATTTCCCTCTCCTTCGGCGTTCCTTGATAAAGGAACGAGCGTAGCTCAAGGTGGGGCGGGCTTTTATATCATCTCTCCCTGCATAATGGTCGTTTTCACATTGGTCTTTTTTTCACCAAACTCCTTTGCCGCTTTTATAAAATGTACAAATATGGGTTGCGGATTTTCTACCGTACTTTTTAACTCGGGGTGGTACTGAACGCCAATAAAGAAAGGATGGTCCTTCAGTTCCACGATCTCCACCAAACCGGTTGCCGGATTTTTTCCACTTGGTATCAAACCGGCTTTTTCAAAATCATCTAAATATTTATTGTTGAACTCCCAACGGTGGCGGTGGCGCTCACTTATTTCAGTTGTGCCATAAATTTTATGGGCAAGACTGTCTTTTTTAATTTCGCAGGGATATGCACCCAACCGCATCGTACCGCCCAGGTTCACGATATTTTTTTGTTCTTCCATCAGGTCAATTACAGGATGGCTCGTTGTTTTGTCCATTTCTGTGGAGTGTGCATCTGCCCAGCCCAACACATTCCTTGCGTGTTCAATAACCGCCATCTGCATACCCAGGCAAATACCGAAGAATGGTAACTGCTTTTCCCTGGCATATTTAACGGCAATGATTTTTCCTTCAACACCACGGTTGCCAAAACCCGGGGCTACCAATAAGCCATCCAGTTCCTTCAGCTTTTCTTTTACGTTCTCATCAGTAATGAATTCGCTGTGTACATTTACGATCTGCACCTTGCATTCGTTGATGGCACCTGCATGTATAAAAGATTCCAGGATCGATTTGTAGGCATCCTGCAATTCAATATATTTCCCAATAAGTCCAATGGTAACTTTGCTTTGCGGGTATTTCAGTTTATCCAAAAATGCACGCCATTTTGTTAATTCTGGAGCGGCATATCCATTGATCTGTAATTTCTTCAACACGATCACATCCAAACCTTCCTGCAGCATTTTAAGCGGCACTTCATAAATGGTGCTGGCATCCATAGCCTCAATAACCGCATTGGGTTTTACATTACAGAACAATGCGATCTTTTTCTTCAACTCATCATTCAAAGGATGTTCGGTACGGCAAACGATCACATTCGGATGCACACCTTCCTGGCTTAGCATACGAACACTATGTTGTGTAGGTTTTGTCTTTAATTCTTTGG
>JBDSGK010000009.1:0-19300 GCA_039919015.1 Ferruginibacter sp. | reverse complement strand
CATTGGTTAAATGAATATCTCAATATCCAAATATCCAATAGAAATACAAAAGATTTCCAATTATCCAGGGAAAACCAGTTTGTGCTTGTTTTGCCAGTGTCGATCAACTTTTTTAAATGTCCCGCTGAAAATCCAATATCCCACATTCTTATAAGTAATATATGTCATGTATGTTAACCTACAGCATTATAAAACTTGGCATTCTCCCGCCAACCTCATTTTTTAGTAAAAGCCACAGTTTCTAAATTCGTCTCCGCGTATAAATACGGGGTAAAGTTACTAAATATTTCCATAGTAATTTTACTATCTTATTTCCGTATATTTACCCTACTTTATCTCGTTAAATTACGCACATTTTATTCAGAATCCTTGATAGCACTACATTTTAGGAATTTTGCATGTTGCTGTAAAGATTTATGGGGTTGGTCCTTTTTAGCTTTTGGTGCAAGTTTACATCAGAAAATTACTTTTAGAAACCTTAAAACTAACAATTTATGTTAAACGGACTTCTTGATTTGCTGGTTGAGTGCTTTTGTTAACTAACTCAGATCAATTTATATTTTTGATTTTTAAGAACCAATGGTTATTTTTGATGAAATAACCTTTTTTTATCTTACAGAATCTTAAATATATAACTTACTTTACTGAAATTCTACCTTTTATTTTTTGTCTCCTTTTTATTAAGAGGATAAATACAAAAAATAAAAAGGTATTTTTTTTATATACATTAGTCATTGCTATATTAGTATTTGCAGTAATAATTACGAGATATGTCTACGGATCTTTAGAAAATTATTATTTAGTTACCAGAGCATATAACATATTAGAATACTCCTTACTTTCATATCTATTTTACCTCTATATAAAGAATAAAATAATCCGTAAGATTTTAATATTCTCAATAATTCCTTACATTATATTTTGCATTTACGATTTTATTGTTGTGAAAAAACCCTCATTGGCCTTTTCACCTCTAATAACTGAGTATTTTGTTTTATTGCTTTTCATAGTATTTTATTTCTTTGAAGTACTTCAAGGAAGTATACTTGAACCAATTTATCACAAGACAATATTTTGGATATCAGTTGCTTTTATAATTAATTTTTCTGGCAATTTCTTCTTGTTATTATCTTCAGTTAGTAGTTTCCAAGATGAGGCTTTTCGTAATGCATTTACAATAATATACAGTTCAGTAACAATTCTAAAAAATATATTATTGTGTGTGGCAGTAACGATAAAAGAAAAAGAGAATGAACATACATTATTTGAAAATTTCCCCATTGACTCTAAACTTGACACATACCTACCTTAAAAACTAAACTAATCACAGCAAAATGTATTTTTTACAAACTGGCTCGTCTGGAATTACTCCTATTATGTTCCTCGGAACATTAGGTATGCTCACGCTTGCCATTGCTATTGTTGGTTTTGTAATTTTTCACCAGCGAAAAGTTATCCGTTATAATAACCAGTTAAAAAAACTGGAGGAAGAAAAGCAACAGATATTGTTGAATGCATCCATCCGCTTCCAGGAAGAAGAGCGTAACCGCATTGCAGCCGACCTGCATGATGATGCCGGCCCATTGCTGGCAACTGCACGGCTTTACCTGAACGAAAACCTGGTAAACCAGGAAAAAGCCCAGCAACTGCAAAGTATCTTCAGCGCCAAACAGATCCTGGACGATGCCATTTTACTCATACGCAATATCAGTCATAGCCTGATGCCCCCAACACTTAAGAATTTCGGACTGGAAAGTGCAGCTACCGACCTGTTTCAAAAAATAGGTGCCAGCGGCAGCTTAAATGCAAGCGCCCGCTTTCACGATTACCGTACCAGGCTAAAAGTTGAACAGGAATTATTAGTGTTCCGCATTATACAGGAACTGGTAAACAATATCCTTAAACACAGTAACCCGGGCTTTATTCACCTAACACAAAATATCAGCGCCAATAAAATGTATTTCCGCATTCACCACGATGGTACAGGCATTGTTCAGGCAGACTTTGAAAAACTGAATCACAGCACGCTTGGACTTGGATTGAAAAATATTGCCAGCCGCATTAAAGTACTCCATGGCCGCATATTCTTTGAAATAGACCCAAGTAAAACCTATTACAAAGTAACCATAGAAATCCCCCGCGAACCTGCCATATAACAACTTTTATTTGCCCGATAAATCATCTATTGCACTACAAAAACTACGAATAATGATATTCGTTTACAAATGAACGTAGTTTTATGTAATTTTACTGTAGAGCCAAACTTATGAATGAGATTAAAGTTGCTATAGCCGACGATCATAAACTCTTCAGGAAAGGAGTGATCCTTTCCATGAGGTCATATTCCAATATTAAATTTGTAATGGAAGCAGAAAATGGCGAAGAACTTTTAGAAAAAATACCTGAATTTGAACCCGATGTAGTATTATGCGACCTGAAAATGCCCATTAAAGATGGCATAGATACCACCAAACTCATCACAAAGAACTTTCCCAATATCCGTGTTATCATATTAACTATGTATGAAGACGAGCGCTTTGTGGGGCACTTGATGGATTGCGGAGCCGCAGGTTACCTGCTAAAAAATACCGACCCCACAGAAATTAAAAAAGCGATCATCGACGTGATGCGTACCGGTTTTTATCTTAACCCATTTGTAAATAAAGTACTCATTAAGAAGAATTACTCTAAACAAAAATTCAATCCTTCCCTAACATCAGAAGTGGTGCTCAGCGAAAGGGAAAAAGAAGTGCTTACCCTGGTTTGTATGGAATTTACAGCAACGGAGATAGCTGCTAAAATGGAGATCAGTGCCAGGACAGTTGAAGCTATAAAAGACAGGCTAATGGAAAGATTTGGTGTTAAAAATTCTGTAGGCCTGGTTTTTTATGCTATGAAAAATTCGCTGATCGATTAATGCCGGCAATGGTTAAAACAATCCAAACAATTTGGCATCGATACTGCTAATGATCTGGCCCAAATGTTCTTCATTTTCAGCAAACTTATTTTTATCAGCATCAATGATCAATAAAGGCCCTTCTTTATAATTATCTATCCAGCCATTATAAAACTCGTTCAGTTTTTTTAGATAATCCAGCCGGATATTTTCTTCATATTCCCGCCCCCGCTTTTGTATTTGTGCAACAAGTGTTGGTACAGATGCTTTCAGGTAAATAATAAGATCCGGTGGCTGCACCATGCTTTTTAATGTTTCAAAAAACTTGTAGTAATTATCAAAATCACGCTTTGTCATCAGTCCCATATCATGCAGGTTTGGTGCAAAAATATTGGCATCTTCATAAATGGTCCTGTCCTGTATCACAGTCTCTGTTCCATGATGTATCTCCAACAGCTGATTTAACCTGCTATTCAAAAAGAAGATCTGCAGGTTAAAACTCCAGCGGGGCATATCTTCATAAAAATCATTCAGGTATGGATTATGATCTACGTCTTCAAACTGTGGTATCCATTTGTAATGCTTGCTCAGCATTTCAGTTAAAGTAGTTTTTCCTGCACCGATATTTCCTGCTACGGCTATATGTTTCGGTTTTTTTGTTTTTGCCATACCCCTATCCCCTACAGGGGAATTTACGATTATAAAATTCTAATTAGCTTTTCTGTTATTAATGAATGAAAGTATGCAAACTTAACAATATCACAAATATAATTACGCCTTTTATTCCCCTTTAGGGGATAGGGGTCAAAAATAATTTAATCCAATTGCGTCCCTTACCAGCTTCATTGTTTCGCCGGCGCTTTTATTAGCTTTTTCAGCTCCCTTCAGCATGATCTGTTTCAGCCCTTCCTCATCCTGCAAAATGGCATCTGCCTTATTACGGATGGGCGCAATAAAGTTCACCATATCTTCTGCCAGTTGCTTTTTCATATCGCCGTAACGGATGTTACAGTTATTATAATCATCTTCAAACTTTTGAATGGTACCAGGTCCGGAAACAAGTCTCATCAACAGGAAAATGTTCTCAATATAATCAGGCTTGGGTGTATTTTTTTCAACGGGGCCACTGTCTGTTTTCGCTTTCATAACTTTTTTCCTGATCATGTCGTCAGTATCGGCCAGGTATAAAGTAGCCATCTGGTTCTCGCTTTTACTCATTTTCCCTACCCCATCAAGACTTGGAACCTTTACCAGGCTTTGGTTATAATTAAACGCCTGGGGTTCTGGAAAAACTTCTCCGTAACGGTGGTTAAAACGGTTGGCAAATGTTCTTGCCATTTCCAGGTGCTGTTCCTGGTCTTTACCAACCGGAACATATTTTGCCCGGTGTAAAATAATATCAGCGGTTTGTAATACAGGGTAAGTTAATAAACCCGCATTCACATTGTCAGGACTCAAGCGCACTTTCTCTTTAAAAGTGGTTGTTTTCTCCAACTCTCCTTTGTAGGCCATCATATTCAAATACAGGTAGAGTTCAGATGTTTCATGTACGTGGCTCTGGCAATACAAAGCCACCTTATCAGGATCAAGTCCGGATGCAATATTTTCTGCCAGCACCCTATGTACATTGGCTCTTAGCTCTTTTGTATCAGGATGTGTAGTCAACGAATGCAGGTCTGCAACCATAAAAAAACAGTCAAATTCTTCCTGCATTTTTACATAATTGCGAATGGCCCCAAAATAATTGCCCAAATGCAAAAATCCAGTTGGCCGGATACCACTCATTACAATCTCCCTGCCGGCAGGCATGATTTCTTTTTTCTTTTCCATAAAACTTCGCAACAGCTTCGTATTACACTGTCAGGTGGCGAAGATAGGGAAAGTTGGCAGTTGGCGATGGTGGCTCCCTGTTTTCCATTCATAATTTTAATGTACCGACTGCCATGCCTCTAGCCATCGGGAGCCAACTATCGTTATATTTGTATTATGGAAGTTAATGACGCTTTGGTTGATAAATTGGCCAACCTGGCCAGGCTAAGCTTTGATGTATCTGAAAAAGCAGCTATTAAAAATGACCTGCAAAAAATGATTCAGTTTGTTGAAAAACTGAATGAATTAGACACGACAGGTGTTGAACCGCTATTACACATGAGCGACAATGTAAACATTTTAAGGGCAGATGAGGTCAAGGGTTCTATATCCCGTGAAGCAGGCCTAAAAAATGCCGCCACACACGACGAACAATTTTTTAAAGTACCAAAAGTTATAAAGAAATAAATCAGCTGGTTGAGTAAGTTTAGCTGGTTTAGAAAGTTTAGTTTGATCTCATACAAACTCCTAACCTTTCTAAACTTTCTAAACCTCTAAAGAATAAATTATGCAGGCAATTATTCATCTGGAAAATATTCGCAAAAGTTACTACCTCGGCAAAAACGAGTTGCAGGTCTTAAAAGGTATCTCACTTGATATTTTTAAAAATGAATATGTGGCATTGATGGGACCAAGTGGTTCGGGTAAATCTACTTTAATGAACCTGTTGGGTTGCCTTGATACAGCATCGGGGGGAAAATATATTTTAAACGGAAAAGATGTGAGCCGCATGCCTGATAATGACCTGGCCGAAGTACGCAATAAAGAAATTGGATTTGTTTTTCAGCAGTTCAATTTACTGCCACGTTTAACTGCAGCCGAAAATGTGGCACTGCCATTGGTTTACAGCGGCATTGGCAAAAAAGAAAGAAACGAAAGGGCCATGGAAGTGCTGGTCAAAGTTAAACTCGATGACCGCAGCCATCATAAACCAAATGAATTAAGTGGCGGACAGGCACAGCGGGTGGCTATTGCCAGGGCCCTGATCAATAACCCTTCTATCATTTTAGCAGATGAGCCAACCGGTAATCTTGATTCTAAAACTTCTTATGAGATCATGGAAATACTGGGCAAGATACATGCTGACGGCAATACGGTGATCCTGGTAACCCATGAAGAAGATATCTCATTATATGCCCACCGGGTGATCAGGCTAAGGGATGGTGTTATTGAAACGGATAAATTAAATGCAAACCCGGCCATAGTTGCAGTCACGGCTTAATTTTTTCATTCACATAACTATTTCGGGGAATTTTTGTTGTTTTACATACAAAACTCATCATGGCATTTAAAATATATACCAAAACAGGCGACCTGGGTAAAACCAGTTTAATAGGTGGTACCAAAGTTCCCAAAAGCAATACCAGGATAGAAGCTTACGGTACTATTGATGAATTGAATTCATTTATCGGCTTAACTGCTGACCAGCTTACACACGATCCGTCTAAAATCATTTTAAAAGAAATTCAGGACCGCTTATTTACCATCGGATCTTCATTAGCCTGTGATCCGGATAAAGAATCCAAACTTAAAATTCCAGACCTGAAAGAAACAGATATCGGGCTGCTGGAAAAAGAAATTGATACCATGAATGAGGAACTGTCAGAGATGAGATCTTTTATTCTTCCCGGCGGCCATGTGGCCATTTCTACGGCTCATGTTACCCGTTGTGTATGCAGGCGTGCAGAGCGCATTTGCGTGGATATGCAGGAAAATAAAATGTTTATAGATCCCCTGGTTATAAAATACCTGAACCGTTTAAGTGATTACCTTTTTGTTTTAGCCAGGTATGCCGGACATTTGTTAGGTGTGGAAGATATACCCTGGAAACCCAGAATTTAATGGATAATGCTATAATTAATAATGGATGATCGGAGACCCATGAAAATATCAACTATCCCGATTTTAAAACATTATCAATTATCCATTAATCATCAAACCGTCTTTCATCATCAAAGTCCTGTCGCTCATTTTTGCCAGCTCTTCATTGTGGGTAACAATTAAAAATGTTTGTTTGAATTGATCACGCAGGTCAATAAATAATTTGTGTAATTCTTTGGCATTGGCACTGTCGAGGTTGCCGGTTGGTTCATCAGCCATGATGATGGAAGGGTTGTTTATTAAAGCCCTGGCAACAGCCACCCTTTGCTGTTCTCCACCCGAAAGTTGCTGAGGTTTGTTCTCCAGGCGGTCGCCCAGCCCTAAAGTTTTCAACAATTCTGTAGCTTTTATAACCACATCTTTCTTTTTATCCCCTGCGATCCAGCCCGGGATACAAACATTCTCCAATGCTGAAAATTCGGATAAAAGGTGATGAAACTGGAAAACAAAGCCAATATGTTTGTTTCTGAAGGCCGATAATTTTTTCCCGTTGAGCGATCCCAGTTGTTGCCCGTTCAATATGATCTGGCCTTTATCTGCCTTATCCAAAGTGCCTAAAATGTGCAGCAGCGTGCTTTTGCCGGCACCGGATGATCCAACGATACTCACGATCTCTCCCTTGCTGATGGATATATCAACCCCTTTTAATACGGTAAGATGATCATATCTTTTATAAATACCTGTAGCGGTTAACATGCTTCGAAAATAGTTAATAATTGGAAGTTTCAGCTTTAAAAACGCCAACTATTGCCGTTTTATTCATATTAAATAATAAAGGCAATAAAAGGGCGTTTAAAAAACACTTTTGGTTATTCCAAATGAACTTATACATTTGCAAAAAAATAAACCCTTTACGAAGATGTTTTGGACACTAGAATTAGCCTCACATTTGGAAGATGCCCCATGGCCGGCTACTAAAGATGAATTGATTGATTACTCTATCCGTAGTGGTGCGCCCATTGAAGTTGTAGAGAATTTACAGGAGTTGGAAGACGAAGGTGAAATATATGAGGGCCTTGATGATATCTGGCCTGATTATCCAAGCCAGGAAGATTTCTTTTTTAATGAAGATGAATATTAACCCCCTCCGCCCCCTGAAGGGGGAACTTCGGACTCTACTATATTAAAGAGCCTCTCAAAAATTGAGAGGCTCTACTTTTTAAATTATTTGAAGTTTTTTGAGTTTTCATGCACCAGGCTCCCCCTTCAGGGGGCGGAGGGGTTGTTACATTTTATTGATCACCGCCTCAGTTACTCCTGTATAAGAGAACCCTCCATCATGAAATAAATTTTGCATGGTAACCATCTTCGTCATATCACTAAACATCATTACGCAGTAATTAGCGCAATCATCAGCACTGGCATTACCCAGCGGGCTCATTTTTTCTGCATATTCCATAAACCCGTCAAATCCTTTTACACCGCTTCCTGCTGTAGTTTTTACCGGAGATTGCGAAATGGTATTGACCCTTACATGTTTTTTAACTCCGTAATGGTATCCAAAACTCCTGCTTACACTTTCCAGTAAAGCCTTTGCATCGGCCATTTCGTTATAGTCGGGAAATACACGCTGCGCCGCGATGTAGGTTAAGGCTACCACACTGCCCCAGTCGTTTATAGCATCAAGTTTCATGGCTGTTGCCAGAACACGGTGTAAACTCATTGCAGAAATATCCAGCGACTTTGTATTAAAGCCATAATCAATTTCGGTATAATGTTTTCCCTTGCGCACATTGATACTCATACCTATTGAGTGTAAAATAAAATCAACACCACCGCCAAAATGTTCCATAGATTTTGTGATCAGGTTGGTCACATCTTCGTTACTGCTCACATCGCAGGGAATTACTGGTGCATTCACTATGGCTGCCAGTTTGTTGATCTCACCCATACGCATGGCAACAGGTGCATTGGTCAATACCAGTTCAGCACCTTCTTCATGACAACGCAATGCAGTTCTCCATGCAATAGATCTTTCATCCAATGCACCAAATATGATACCTTTTTTTCCTTTTAATAAGTTGTCTGACATGTTTTGGTTTTTGTGCGGTAAAGATAACCCTAATTGAAAATAAAAAAAATCCGGAGTAATTACAGATTTAATTTATAAAAGCTGCCTGAATATGAAAATTAGCTAATAAAAAACGGCCTGTAATAATTAAAGACCAATCCAAAAATAAAAACCAATAGCAAAACAGTCATTAAATGCGCCGCTATATACAACAGGAAAAAAACTACTGAGCGCCTGGGATCGATCATTCTTTTAAGACCAAGGTGAACAAAATAAGCAAGCAAGGCAGTACCGGATATCAGCAGTAAAACTTTAAAATTAAACAAGGTTATATTTTTAATTTCATATTGAATTAATTGCCCACCATCTCCCTGGCATTCTGTAATGCAGCGGCAGTAGGCTTTTCGCCACTCAGCATTTGTGCAATGGTGGTAATGCGCTCGTCGTTATTCAACAGGCGGATGGAAGTAACAATTTTATCTTTGTCGATGGCTTTATACACAAAATAATGGGCAGTTGCCTTTGCTGCGATCTGCGGCTGGTGTGTTATAGAGATCAACTGGTGAGAACCCGAAAGTTCTTTCATAATATTACCCACCTGTTTGGCTGCCTCGCCACTGATACCCGTATCGATCTCATCAAATATCAATGTGGGCAATTGTAATTTTTTTGCAACCAGCGATTTAATGCATAACATCAGCCTGCTTAACTCTCCCCCACTCGCCACTTTTCGCAAAGGCTCAAAACGGTTGCTTTTGTTGGCATCAAACAGGAATTCGATCTTATCAATACCCAGTTCACCCAAAGCATCCAGAGGCATTGCTTCAGCACTAAACCGTGCATTGGGCATGCCCACACATGCCAATAGATCATTTACATTTTCTGTAAATGGTTTGATGGCCTTTTTCCGGTTGCCTGAAATTAGTTTTGCCGTTTGTTCGCACTGCTGTAATAATTCATTGGTTTGCTTTTCTTTTTGCTGAATGGCTTCACTAATATTTAAAATCTGATTCAACTTTTCCTGCAGTTCATCTCTTAAAACCAGTAATTCATTGGTAGTGGTTACCCCATGCTTCTTTTGCAATTTATAGCCCATCGAAATGCGGTCGTTCGCCAGTTGAATACGCTCTGCACTGTAATTCACACGGTTATTGATATGCTCCAGTTCATCTGCAATATCGGCAAGTTCCAGTTGCGTGCTCTGCAATCGTTTTGCCAGTTCAGCAATAGCTCCCTGATATTGATCAAGCGCATGCAACTTATTATACAATGCCTTTAACTGCTGCACAACCGGCTGTTCACTTTCTTTCAATTCATAACAGATACCGGAGAGTTCCTGCTTAATATTTTCTGCATTGCTCAGCAGTTTTAATTCTGCATCCAGTTCCTCCAGTTCATTTGGGATAAAACCTGCTTCATCCAGTTCATCAAACAGGAACTGGTTATAATCCAGGGCTGCATTGGCAGCAGCCTGTTCCACCTGCAATTCAAGCAACTCCTTTTTTGCTTTTGTATATTGTTGAAAACCCTGTTGGTATTGTTGTAGCAACTCTGCATTGCCTGCCAGTGCATCCAAAACCTCCTGCTGAAAATCTGAAGAGCTTAATTGCAATGTATCAAACTGCTGGTGCAGGTCAACAAGTAATGTGCCCAGGGCTTTAAGCTGGTTAAGATTAACCGGGGTATCATTTATAAAAGCCCTGGATTTCCCATTGGTAGCTATTTCCCGCCTGATCATTAACAGTTCTTCGGCATCCAGGTCATTCTCTTTTAAAAACTCCCGGATAGCTTTTTTATTCATGGCCTTGAACGTTCCTTCCACCACTGCTTTCTTTTCTTTTTGCTGCAATACAGTACTATCAGCCCTTTCGCCCAGTATCAAACTCAATGCACCCATTAAAATACTTTTACCTGCACCCGTCTCACCGGTTATAATATTGAGTTTATCTGAAAAATCAATTTCCAGTTCCTTAATAATGGCGTAGTTCTGTATGTTTAATCTTTGAAGCATAGATAGAGCAGCAAATTAGTTAAAAGTTGGGAATGCAGCTGTTCGCTTTTAGTCATTAGTCTTTAGCGATAAAAAAAGCCTACTCAAAAAGAATAGGCTAAAAATATTATTACTGCTGCTAATGGCTAACAGCTAATGCCAAGAGTTATTTTACCACCACCGAATCATTCAGATCAGCATCCACTAAAATGCGGCCGCAGTTCTCACAAACCATGATCTTCTTCCGCAATTTGATCTCACTTTGCTTTTGAGGAGGGATAGCGTGAAAACAACCACCGCAACTGTCCCGCTCCACAGCAACCACTGCCAAACCATTACGATAGTTCTTACGGATACGGTCATAGCTGGTCAGCAAACGCTCATCAGCATGCTTCCTGGCGTTCTCTGCATCCTTATTGTAATGCTTTTCTTCTTTTTCAGTTTCGCTGATGATCTTTTCAAGCTCACCCTTTTTTCCAACCAAATGGCCTTCTTTATTAGCTACCGCTTTCTTGGCGATCTCCAGCTGTCTTGCCTTTTCAGCAATCTCTTCGGTAGCGTCTTTAATATGCTTTTCGCAAAGCTTTATTTCAAGCGTTTGCATTTCAATTTCTTTATTGATCGCTTCAAATTCGCGGTTATTTTTTACGTTATCACTTTGCTTTTCGTATTTCTTAACCAGGGCATCAGCGTCCTTAATGCCTTCTTTCTTTTGGGCAATAAACTCCTGGATACCGTTTATTTCTTCTTCAACACGGGTTTGCCTGGCGTGCAAGCCTTCAATTTCATCTTCCAGGTCTTTTACCTCCATCGGTAATTCACCTTTCAGAATTTGAATTTCATCCAGCTTACAATCTACTTTTTGTAAAAGTACCAGTGCGCTTAATTTTTCTTCAATTGAGAATTCTTTAACTGCGGCCATATTATTTTTGAAATTTGATATTTGAAATTACAGGAAGTAATGTACCGGATTGGTTTTTACCCCTGTTTTTAGGACGGCAAAGGTAAGGAATTTTTGGCTCAAAAGATCAAATAACAGGTCGATTGTGTACTGTTCGCTCTCATAATGGCCAATATCTGCAATAACCAGCCTGTTGTTGGCATCAAAGAATTCGTGGTATTTAATATCCCCCGTTATGTAGAAATCGGCGCCGGTGGCTACTGCGGCCCCGATCAGGAGGCTGCCGGCGCCCCCGCAAAGGGCTATTTTTTTAACCTGTTTATCCAATAAAGGCGTGTGCCGTATTACAGAAAGATCGAATTTTTCTTTTAAAAGCTCTAAAAAAACGGTTTCGCTCATTGGTTCAGGCAATTCTCCCACCAAACCGCTTCCAACCTGCTGGTTTTGATTCTCAAGGGCAATAATATCATAAGCCACTTCTTCATAAGGATGGGCTGCCTGCAGGGCTTTCATAATCCCCTGCTCCAGCCAGGCAGGGAAAATTATTTCCATTTTTATTTCATCTTCGGTATGCCGTATACCACGTTTCCCCGTAAAAGGATTGGAGCCTTCTCCCGGCTTAAAAGTACCCTGCCCTGCCATATTAAAACTACACTCACTATAGTTGCTGATATGGCCGCCACCTGCATTAAAAATTGCAGACCGCACATTTTCTGCAAACTCAATGGGTACAAAAGTGAAGAGTTTTTTTAGTGTTTCTTTTTTGGGTTGAAGTACCTTCCGGTTCATTAAACCCAGTTTATCTGCAATAGCCGCATTAACGCCATGCAGCACATTATCTAAATTGGTATGAATGGCATAAATGGCAATATCATTTTTAATGGCTGTAATGATCGTTCTCTCTACATAATTCTTTCCGGTGATCTTACTGAGCCCACCGAAAATGATGGGATGATGGGCTACGATCAAATTATATTTTTTTTCGATCGCCTCCAACACCACTTCTTCTGTTGCATCCAGGGTGGTGATGATGCCGGTACATTCCCAATTGCTGTTGCCGGTGAGCAGGCCAGCATTATCATAGCTTTCCTGCAATGATGCTGGTGCAACCGATTCTAAAAAAGATGTAATTTCCTGTATCTTCATTTTACTAAATTAAAACATGAATTCGAAAGAACTGTATAGCCAGTACAAAACAAAGATGCAAAAAATTGCTGACGTTAAATATGCCTCAGCTGTTTTGCAATGGGACCAGGAAACTTACCTGCCTCCCAAAGGCAATGATATAAGAGGCAGGCAACTGGCAACACTCAGCGAAATAGCACACCGGCAATTTACTGATGATGCCACCGGTGCATTGCTGAATGAACTGGTCACAAAAAATGGGCTGGACGACAAAGAACAAAAAAATGTGGAGCTCAGCCTCTATGATCATAACAAAAGTAAAAAGCTAAGCAGCGATTTTGTGCGAAAGATGAGTGAAACGGTTACCAAAAGTTTTCATGCCTGGATACAGGCACGCAAGGAAAATTCTTTTGCCGGTTTTGAAAAGCCTTTGGATGAATTGATACAATTAAAAAAGCAGGAAGCAGATATGCTTGGTTACCAGCAGCATCCTTACAATGCTTTGATGAATGATTATGATAAAGGTCTTAGTGTTGCCATAGTTGATACCGTTTTTGCTGACCTGAAACCGCAATTATCTGACCTGCTTGATACCATCAAAAATAAAACCCAGGTTTACAACGGTTTCCTGCATCAGCATTTTGATAAGGACAGTCAATGGCAATTTGGTATGGAGATCTTAAAGCAAATGCATTTTGATTTTGAAGCCGGCAGGCAGGATATCAGCGAACATCCTTTCACCATTAATTTTAGCAATGCTGATGTTAGAATAACTACAAGGATCGATGAAAAGGATCTTGGAAATATGGCCTGGAGTTGTATCCATGAAGGCGGGCATGCCTTGTATGAACAAGGTTTACCGGGAGAAGAATATGGTTTGCCCCTTGGTGAATATTGCAGTTTGAGCATTCATGAAAGTCAAAGCCGGCTTTGGGAAAACTGTGTTGGTCGTGGTTTAGCATTCTGGAAGCACAATATGCGGCTTGTAAAAAAATACTTCCCCCAACAATTTAACAACATAACCATTGAACAATTTTACCACGGTATCAATAAAGTGCAGCCTTCTTTGATACGCACCGAAGCTGATGAACTTACTTATCATTTTCATGTGATGATCAGGTATGAAATTGAAAAAATGCTGATCGACGGGAGTATCAAAACAAAAGATATACCGGCATACTGGAATGAACATTACGAAAAATACCTGGGTATACAGGTGCCCGATGATAAAAGAGGTTGTTTGCAGGATGTACACTGGAGTCACGGCAGTTTTGGCTACTTTGCCACCTACAGCCTGGGTAGTTTATATGCAGCCCAGCTATATGCAGCATATGGCCGCCAAAATCCATCTTTTGAAAAAGAACTGGCTTCAGGTAATAATGAACGTTTATTGCACTGGCTTCGACAACAGATTCACCAATACGGACGTTACTATACATCGGAAGAACTATGCAATAATGCAACCGGAGAGACCCTCAACAGCAGATATTTTATGGACTATGCCAATAAAAAATATTTTGATATTTATACAGCATAAAATATAAGCAAATGAAAAATCTAATGTACAGGCCGGCAGTTGTTTTTTTACAGCAATAATAATACTATTTATTTTTAACGGCTGTAGTAAAACTGTTGAAACCGTTCAGCAAACTGCCTATGAAAACCAATTTGAAAACAATATTCTCAATAAGAATTTCAGGGTGCATTTGGCGGTAGATAATGGTATAGACCTGACAGCACAATACAGCGTTACACTTATGTTCTTTATAAAGCTACCTATTACAATGTACAATGACCGCTGCCAGGAACGGCATTACCTACAACGGCACCTGGAGCAGTAATGAGGATTATAGTAAATTGGTGATCAGCTTCCCATCAGCCCAGGCTGAATTTGTTTTTTTGAACCGGGACTGGAAGTTTACCAAAAAATCTTTGCCAATTATGGAACTGGCGCCCTGGGGGACTTTAGAACCCAGGGTGTTGCACATGGAAAGGTTTTAGTACTACCCCGCTCTTAATCGTTTTCAATTAATTGATCGCTGCTGAACTATGTAGCACGGCTATCCTTTCAATTTATTTACCAGTTCAACATATTGCTCCATACTCTCTTCCGATGTTTTTCCTTTTAAGGCAGCCCAGGCTTCGTATTTGGCTTTGTTTACAAAATCAAATGGATTAGATGGCGCTTCTCCACTTACATCGCCGGATGTTGATTGTTTGTACAAAGAGTACAGTTGTAACAGGGTCTCATTGTCAGGTTTTTCTGCAAGTGATTTACTGTCGGTTATTGCTTTTTCAAATTGTTCTTTAATATCCATGTGAGTTTTATTTGCGAATTTAGGCGAAAGGAGGATAAGAAAATGACCCTCAAAATTATTCCCCACACATATCCAATTCTAATTATCTTTAGCTCCCGGATATAGTTTTACAAACCATATCCTAAAACCCTGAATTTATAACAACCAATATAAATTTACCCAAATGGAATTTCTTGAAAATATGGCCCCGCTGCTTAAAACCTTTTGGTTCATTGCCATACCAACAAGCCTGGTCTTTCTTATTCAAACCATCATGACCTTTATGGGCGCAGATGCAACAGATGGTGTAGATGCCGACTTTGACAGCAACCTGCATGGAACAGATGCCCCGTTTCAGCTTTTCTCTTTAAGGAACCTGATCAATTTTTTGCTGGGCTTTAGCTGGGCCGGCATTTCTTTTTATAACAGCATTTCATCACCGGGCCTCCTGATAGGTTTGGCATTTATAGTTGGTGTGGCTTTTGTGCTTTTGTTTTTTTTGATCATCAAACAGGTACAAAAATTAGCCGAAGACAATTCCTTTAAATTATCCAACACGCTGAACAGGTCTGCCGAAGTTTATTTAACTATCCCCGGCAATAAAAGTGGTAAGGGGAAAGTAATGATCAGCGTGAACGGCGCTTTTCACGAACTGGAAGCGATGACAGAAAACGGCCCGATACCCACGGGATCTGTTGTGAAAATTGTAAAGATCATCAACGATAATATTTTAATAGTAGAACCCATTTAATAAAATAACATGTCACCAATCTTATTGATCGTAGTAGGCGCAATCGTATTTTTTGTAAGCATTTTGGCACTGGTCTCCAGGTACAAAAGATGTCCATCCGACAAAATATTAGTTATCTATGGCCGCACCGGCGGCACTTCCGCAAGGTGTGTGCATGGCGGCGGAGCCTTTATCTGGCCCGTGATACAGGATTATGCTTTTTTAGACCTGAAGCCTTTATCCATTGAAGCAAACCTTACCAATGCGCTGAGCCGCCAGAACATCCGCGTTGATGTACCCTGCCGTTTCACTATTGCCATTTCTACTGAACCGGACAGTATGAACACAGCAGCAGAACGTTTGCTGGGTTTAACTTTTGAACAGATACAGGAGCTTGCCAAAGACATTTTATTCGGGCAGCTGCGTTTAGTAATTGCTACCATGACCATCGAAGAGATCAATTCGGACAGGGATAAATTTCTGGATAATATTTCAAAGAATGTTGACAGTGAATTAAAGAAGATCGGCTTAAAACTTATCAATGTTAACGTAACGGATATCAGGGATGAATCGGGATATATTGAAGCACTGGGTAAAGAAGCTGCAGCCAAAGCCATTAACGAAGCAAAAGTTAGTGTGGCCGAACAGGAAAAAATTGGTGAGACCGGTAAAGCTTTGGCCGACAGGGAAAAGGATACCCAGATCGCTGAAACACACCGTGACCGTGATGTAAAGATTGCCATCACCGAAAAAGATAAGGAAGTAAGCATCGCTTCGGCTGCAAAAGATGAAGCCATTGGCAAAGCAGAAGCTGATAGAGACACCAGGGTAAAAACATCCGAGGCAAATGCCATTGCCATTAAGGGTGAGAACACGGCAAAAATTGAAATTGCCAATTCAGAAGCTTTGCGCAGGGAGAAGGAAGCGGAAGCTTTACGCATTGCCATCACTGCTGAAAAAGTGCAGCAGGCAAGAGCACTGGAAGAATCTTATGTGGCAGAACAAAAAGCAGAAGCCGCCCGTTCTGACAGGGAACGCTCTACCCAAATGGCCAATATTATTGTACCTGCAGAAATCGCCAAACAGCGTGCTATTATTGAAGCCCAGGCCATTGCTGAAAGCATAAGAGAAAATGCAAAGGGTGAAGCCGATGCCATTTTTGCAAAAATGGAAGCTGAGGCAAAGGGATTGTTTGAAATATTGACCAAGCAGGCCGAAGGTTACAGGCAGGTTGTGGCAGCAGCAGGCGGCGATCCAACAAAAGCATTCCAGTTGTTATTAATTGAAAAATTACCCGAGCTGGTGAAGACACAGGTAGATGCAGTTAAAAATATCAAGATTGATAAAATTACCGTGTGGGATTCGGCCAATGGCGGCGGTGAGAACGGAAATACAACCACGGCAAATTTTATTTCAGGCATGATGAAAACCGTACCGCCTTTGCAGGACCTGTTCAATATGGCCGGACTTAATTTGCCTACTTATTTAAAAGGCCCTGATAAAGAAAAAGGATCTGAAGCTACAGATAAAAAAGAAGAGAAGAAAAAGGACTAGATCTATATAGTTACTCAAGTATACAATAAGCCGGGTCTAAAAACCCGGCTTATTGTATTTATCAATTTTAATGACCGTTATTTCCACTCTCCGGTTGCTTTAGAAAAATATTTTCTTCAAACGATCTTCCCCCTGATCGCTTTCGCTACTGCCTCCGATTTGGAATGTACCTGCAGCTTTTTATAGATATTTTTGATGTGTACATTTACGGTATCGATACTGATGTTACAATCGTCCGCAATCAGCTTGTAGCTCATACCTTCAACAAGACAGGAAAGAATTTCTTTTTCTCTGTCGGTGAGATTGAAAGAGTTTTTTGAATCAGAAGTACTTTGGTTCTTTACCATTTTCATAACCCTGTTGGCAATGGTAGGAGTCATCGGGCTTCCTCCTTCATAAATTTCTTTTATAGCAGAAAGAATTTCAACGGGAGCAGTGTTTTTCAAAATATATCCTTCAGCGCCTGCACAAATGGAATCAAAGATTTTTGCATCATCATCGAAAATGGTCTCCATAAGAATTTTTATTTCCGGAAAATTTTCTTTCGCAAGCTTTACGCCTTCAATTCCGTTGATGCCGGGCATCTCAATATCCATTATTATTACATCAGGATTGGATCCCTCGATCCGGTGTATAAGGTCATCGCAATTTGGAAATGCACCTGTACACGTAAAACCATTTGAACCGTTGATGAGTTGAAACAACCCCTCACGCATATTATTATTATCTTCAAAAATCACAACCTTTATGTCCATGCTTTATGTTTTAAAACTTAATTCAATATTAGTTCCTTTTCCTTCAGCTGACTCGATGAGCAGTTGTGCCCCGATCTCAGCTGCTCTCCTTTTCATATTCTTAATGCCATTTCCCATGAGGACATGTTCCTCGTCAAATCCCACTCCGTTATCATGAATAAGCAGCTTCACATTATTGTTATCCAGTGAAATATGAAATGAGGCGTTGGTAGCATTTGAATATTTAACCAGGTTATTAATGGCCTCTTTAAAAAGCATGTAAAAATTCTTCCGGACCGGCATTGGTAACGATAAATGATTCAGATTTTCATCTGCCCTGAATATAAATTCAATTTGTTTTGCTTTCAGCAGCAGGTAAGCCAATGACCGCATCCGTGCAATCACATTTTCAAAAGTATCATTCTCAGGATTGATCGTCCAGACAATATCACTCATCGCATCAATTATTTTTCGTGCGCTTACACCGATCTGGTCAAGGGCGGGGATCGGTTTACCTGCCTCTTGTTTTGCCACTTCACTGAAAAGCGAAATGCTGTTAAGCGTAGAACCAATATCATCATGCAGATCGGCTGCTATATTATTCCTGATATTCTCTAATTTCAGCTTTTGCCTTGTACGGTAGTTATTGTAGATCAGGAAAAATAAAACGAGCATAAGAAGCAGGCCACCGATAAAAGAATTCTTTAACAGTTTTTGTTTGTTGATCTCTATGTTTTGGATCTCTTTGTTTTTGTTGAGTAAAGCAATATCATCACCTTTCTTTTCGGTTTCATATCGGGTTTTCATTTCTGCTACCTGTTTGCTTTTCGTTTCATTGAAAAGAGAATCATTCATCGCGAAGTAAAGCTTGTGATACCTGTAAGCATTTTTATAATCATTCTTCATTTCATACAACTCTGCCAATGATCTGTAACAATTCAACATTTTGTCTTTTGCGCCAACCTCTTTTGCCAGTAAAAGTCCCTTGTTAAAATAATTAACCGACTCATCGTATTTCTTTAATTTGGAATATGCAAATCCAACATTATTGTAAGCGCCGGCAGTATTGATCGAATCCCCCATTTCCTGGTATACTTTTAAATCCTCTAAAAATATTTTCAAGGCATCAGTATAATTATTCATTTCTATATAAAGGTTTCCACGGATATCTTTAGCCTCCGCAGTTCTTACTCTATCCTCTATTGCTTCCAGTATTTGAATGCCTTTTAAATTGTACTCCAGTGCTTTTTTATAATCCTTCTGCTTTGCGTAATATTCTACCAGGCTGGCATAACAAAGTCCTATGCCTTGT
>JBDSGK010000008.1:0-22251 GCA_039919015.1 Ferruginibacter sp. | reverse complement strand
AAACGCTGACCATTGGTGAAAATGCTGTAGTGTATGGACAAAGTGGTATTGGTACAGATGTAGAAGGAGGAAAAGCGTATTTAGGCTCACCCATACAGGAAGCCAAATTAAAATCAAGGGAATTGGTTTGGGTTAAAAGAATTCCCGAGTTATGGGAAAAAGTAATGGGCAAATAATTATATCCGCACACTATTTTACCGTTCTTGATTCTATGGCTACAAAATTGAGCCCGTTAACTTTTTGCAGTCGCGTATATTTAAAAGAATTTGCTGTAAGTGTTATATTCTCCAGGGTAACGATGAGCGGCGTTGGATATAAAATAACCATTTCCATTTTAGTTTTTTCTGCATCCAGGTATTTCCAATTGAATGCATACTGCTGTCCGTTATAAAAGTAAATACCGGTATTATCAGTATTGAATCTATACAGGTCATTATCGAAGTTTATGGTATTTTCTTTTCCTTCTCTTTTATAGTATAACATATTATTTCCGTCAATAACCCTGCTCTCCTCCATTTTCCAGGTAATATCTGTTAATGACGCCTCTGCTATCTTTGGCTGGTTTGTTTCAGGTTTCATCTCCGTTGCAATAGGTTTAACAGGTTCTGTTGTTGAAGCATTGATCTGCTCTGCAACAGCGGGTGAATTGTTTGGCTTGAAATTAAAATCATAGGGAACCATGTCGCCTACTTTTTCCCAGGCCCAATAGTCTGTTATCGTAATATCGTTTTGCTCAAAATAAAATCCATTCTGTTCAATACCCAAAGATTCATGGGGCAGAAAAGAAACAACGGAAAGTTGAAATTTGGATGATGCTTCAGGATTGGCCTCCACATATAATGGGTCCAAAGCTTCATTTTTATAAATGATGGCAACTTCTTTTTGATTGGGTAAGATCTCTACTATACCACTGCTGTCATCCTTTATATAATTCATTCCCCCGTAAAAATCCTTTAGCCTGATCGACGTTTCCTTGTTATTGGCATTCTTAACAATGAATTGTATCTCAAAACCTTCTTCCGCTAATTTTTTCTGGTACATACTCCGCATAAAATGCAGGATAGAACCTGCATAAGCCGTTTTACGTGCCGCATTCCATTTTTCAAGTTGTACTATATCGCTGGATTGCATTTCCTGGAACAAAGGATAGCCGGTGTAAATGCTTACCTGCGTATTGTATTCATGTACAAAAGAATCAAGCTCATATTTTATGGTATAGCCCAGTGCATCATTTACAATTTCAAGAGGCGCAGTCGCCAATATCTTTAATCGCTTGGCACGCCTGTAATAGAAGAACCTGAGGGCCTCTTTATTTTTTATATAGCATTGTTTGCTGTTGGCCGTTTTGCCAATAAAATTTTCCATAAAAAAATCTCCGTATTTGGCAAGGCCATCCGCTACTTCTGATGTTGACTTGATCACAAACTCCTCCAGCGATTTTTCCTTTTGCTTTATTTCAATGATCATTTCGTTATTACCTGCATCCCCTGCAGTTACCCTTCTTGACTCGGTTTGATAGCCGGTGAAAGTTACTACGATGCTATAACCACCACCGGGTAACTTTAAATGAAATGTACCATCAGTGCCTGTTGCTGTACCAAGTGTTGTGTTCTCTGCAAATACAGATGCCCCCTGCAATGGCTGTTTAGTGGTAGCATCAATGACCTTTCCGGCAATGCTGTAATTTGACTGTGAGAAAACATATAAGGAAGCAAAACAAAACAGTAAGGATGTGATGATCTTTTTCATTTGATATCTTTATAACGACTTAAAATTAGCCGAATTGTGATTTGGCCGAAATTACATTAATTGCTGTTAAGCTTTTGTTGTAATACGGAACAGGTATCTTTTACAGTTTCCTCGATCTTACGGTAAGTAAAATCCGGTAAGAATTTTTTCAGTTTGCTGTTATCAAAATCAACTTTTGCCAATGCAGTGAGTGCCGTCTCCCTGGTTACCAATGGTTCCCTGCCTGTGAAATAACTTTTTATAGCTTCAAGCCTGCAAACAATTTTTGCCAATCCCGGGGTTACTTTTTTATGAGGAGGTTTTTTTCCAAATGCTTTGGCAATTAAAGTAAACACATCAGCAAAACTCCTGGTTTCGGCACTAAGGATAAAACGTTCAGCAGAAATAGTGCTGTTCATTAACTGGATCATTGCTTTCGCAACATCTCTTACATCAACAAATCCCGAGGTGCCGTTCGCATACCAGGGAAATTCATTGTACACTGTTTTAAATATCTGTGACGATCCGCTGTTCCAGTCGCCGGGACCCAAAATAACAACAGGGTTTACCATCACCGCATCCAGCCCTTCACCAATGCCACGCCAAACCTGCATTTCGGCTAAATATTTACTTTGCCCGTAATTGCTGTTGCTGGTTTCTTCGGTCCAGTTCATGGACTCATTGATGGGGCCGTCTTCTCTTATTCTTCCCAAAGCGGCAACCGAACTTACATACAGCATTTTTTTGATCCCCGCATCCAGTGCCGCATTAACTACATTGGCTGTGCCTTCAATATTTATTTTAAACATCTCGGCTTTTCGCTTTCTATTGAAAGTAACAATAGCAGCACAGTGGTACACCTGTTCCACTCCTTTCATGGCTTCTTCCAAACCAACCACATCTAAAATATTGCATTGTACTTGCTGAAGATCCCCGGAAGGAAGATCAGCGAGGGATGTTTTATTGTAGAGGGCTCTTACGGATTTACCCTCCCGGAGCAATTGAGTAATTAATTCTTTTCCTACTAAGCCTGCACCACCGGTAACTAAAATCATTGTTGAAGATTAATTGTAATCATAAAATCCTTTTTTTGTTTTCCTCCCTAATTCCCCTTTTGCTACTTTATCAATTTGCAGCGCCGAAGGTTTAAAACGCTCTGCCTTATTGCAGGCATCATATAAGGATCGGGATACGGCAAGATTAACATCATTCCCGATCAGGTCCATTAATTTAAAAGGACCCATTTTAAATCCGGATGCTTCCATCATGTCATCCACTTCTTCTATTGTTGCAATGCCGCCTTCCACAAGCTTCATGCCTTCCAGGTAATAATGACGTGCAACCCGGTTCACAATAAAACCTGGGGCATCTTTACACATCACCGGTGTTTTTTTCATCTGTAAACAGAGATCATACACGGTTCGGGCAACAGCATCTGTTGTCTGATCTCCTTTAACTACTTCAACCAGTTTCATTACCTGTGCCGGGTTAAAAAAATGCATACCTACCACCCGTTGTGGCTGCTGAACCCTAGCCTGGATCTCTGAAACTGATAAAGATGATGTGTTGGTTGCAAAGATCACTTCCGAATGGTTTAACTCAGCCAATTGATTAAAAATGGCAACTTTGGCGTCAACCTTTTCCACAATAGCTTCTATGATGATATCAGCCAGGCAATCGTTGGTATCGGTTATAAATTGAATGCGCTGAAAGATGGCATCCTCTTCATCTGCAGTAATTTTGCCTTTCTCCAATAAATAGGCCAGGCTTTTTTTAATGGAAGTTTCAGCTTTTTGTAAAACTTCTTTATTGATATCAAATAACAACGTGTAAATGCCGCTTTGTGCTGCTGTTTGGGCAATACCGCTTCCCATAGTGCCTGCCCCTATAACGCAAATGCTGTTGATCATGAAATGATTGCCGTTTTAGATTTGGTAAAGATATTATTAATAAGTTATTTTAAAACAGGTACATGCACTAACAAAAATGCATTGCTGTTAAAACAGCAATGCATTATAAAATTATTTTGAGACCTAATTTCCGCCAGCTTCTTTTTTAGCTTCTTCTTTCATCTTTTCATTTGCGGTAATACCAAATTCCACACGCCTGTTTTCGGCCCGGCCCACATCCGATGTATTCTCCACTTTAGGCTGTGTTTCGCCATACCAGTTGATCGTAAGCCTTGATGGTGCGACACCATTAGCTTTTAAATAATTACCTACCGCCATTGCCCTGCGTTCAGATAATGCGAGGTTATACGTATCAGTTCCTTTATCATCAGTATGTCCTTCTACCAATACATTAGTTTCGGGATATTCCTTAAATATGTCGATCAGTTTATTCAATGCCAGTTTAGAATTTGATGTTATCTCTGATTTGTCAAAATCAAAATAAACACCCATTTTGGAGCCATCGGGATTTTTGTCACTGAAAGTCACTATAATTCCTTCTCCTACTCTTTGTACTTCTGCACCCGGTATCTCGTTCTTGATCTTTTCTGCCTGCTTATCCATTTTATTACCTATGATACCACCGGCAACCCCGCCAACAACGCCTCCTATTATTGCACCCAACACGGTATTGCCTTTTCCTACATTATTACCAATTACACCCCCAATTACGGCACCCCCAATTGCACCAGCCGCTGCACCTCTTTGTGCCTTATTTGTTTTTTTTGCTGTACTGCATCCCGTGGCCATCAACATCACAACAGCCGTTGTTAAAAATATATTCCCTATCATTTTTTTCATAAAATCTTTTTTAATTATTATTTTTTTACAAAATTGTAAATGATCGCACCCGCATTTCCTGCAAAAACCAGGTCAGATCTAAGTTTCATATGATCATTATCAACCTCTGTAACGGTTAACCTGTAACCATCTCCATTATCCATGGCATTTTTTTTATCATCAAGCCTTTTAAATTGAAATTGTTTGGGCAGATCCTGTGGTTCATAAATTGACCAGCGGATAAACCTTTTTAAAGGAACGCAATCCTTACTTTTATCAACGATGGTATAACTACCCATGCTGTTATTGGAAATAAAATTCCATTCGCTGCCAATAAAGCAACCGAATTCAGCTTCATTGAATATGGTGGTTTTAGCCACGCCGGTAATTCCTTCTGTGGTTATGGTCTGAAGTACCCAATCGCCATTAATATCTTTTTTCATGGAACGGGCTTCTTTTGAAACCGAACAGGCGCTGAAAGACAGCGCCATAAGTATTACCCATAGTGCCCTTGGGGCGATCAAACTGTTTTTTACATAATTCATCTTATTCTCCCTTTATTTTTTATAAAACATTGTAGCAGATGTGCTTATGGGTATAAAGACAATTATGGTGCCAAAGGGAGTTTTGGGACTTACATAATTATTTGAATCACGTGGATAGGCGTTATCAGCATTTGATTATTCAGTTAAATAAAAGGGCTTTATACAGCAGATGTGAACTGTTTCAAAAACCGGACATCGTTCTCACTAAATAGACGGAGATCCTTTATCTGGTATTTCAGCATGGTAGTTCTTTCGATACCCATCCCAAAAGCAAAGCCGGTGTATTTATTACTGTCGATCCCACAATTGTCGAGCACATTGGGATGTACCATTCCGCAACCTAATATTTCAACCCAGCCGGTTTTTTTACAAACGCTACAGCCTTCGCCGCCACAAATGAGGCAACTGATATCCATTTCGGCACTTGGTTCGGTAAAAGGAAAATAACTTGGGCGGAAACGGACTTTCATATCTTTCCCAAACATTTCCTGTACAAAGAAATAAAGTGTTTGTTTCAGATCAGCAAAGGAAACATTTTCTGCAATGTATAATCCTTCTACCTGGTGAAAAAAGCAATGGGCCCTGGCACTGATGGTTTCGTTCCTGTACACACGGCCGGGACAAATGATACGAATGGGTAAATTACCTTTTTGCATTTCACGTACCTGTACACTGGAGGTATGTGTTCGTAATAACCAATCGGGGTTTTTCGAAATATAAAACGTATCCTGCATATCACGGGCAGGATGATTTTCGGGTCAATTAAGTGCAGTAAAATTATGAAAGTCGTCTTCGATCTCAGGGCCTTCCGCAACTGCAAAACCAAGCCTTTGAAAAATGGAAATGATCCTGTTCTTTACGAGGCTGATGGGATGACGGCTGCCCAATGGTAAAGGGTCTGCGGGTAAACTTAGGTCTAAATCGTTGGCCGTTATTTGTTGACCGGATCCAGTGGATTGACCGTTGTTCGTGGATGCTTTCAGTGCATCGTATTTAGCTTCAGTAAAAAGTTTGAACTCGTTTAGTAACTGGCCCGCCTCTTTTTTATTTTCAGCCGATACGTTTTTCATTTCGCCCATAATGGCCTTTACCAGGCCCTTTGTACCCAGGTATTTGATACGAAAGGTTTCGGCATCGGTATCATTAAATGCATTAATTTCTGTCTTTAAAGATTCTATCTGTTGTAACAACTTTTCCATGTTGGCAAAGATAAGGAACTTGCCATGTAAGGTTAAATTCCAGCTTTTAAAAACCTTTTTGTCTTTATATAATTTTTAACATGGCTTATTTTGAAACGTATTACCGGCATTATTATCTTCATGTTTCAAATTATCATCCCAAAAATTTATGGACCCCGACGCTGTCGATGCCTGCTTCCCTTACAAGCTAATGGAACTGGTGACTTTGCAAATGGCAAAAACAACAATCGTAACTGTTGCTTTTACTGCCTGCAATTATTACGATCCCAATACTGACATTAAAACCAGTAAGGTCAAGTTTTTAACCCCTGATACCTCGGTTGTTAAACAGCATGACGCCGGAGCGCCTAAAAAGAAAAAGAAAACCATTTACCTTACGTTTGATGATGGCCCTAATAAGGGCACAAAAAACATGATGGATATTGTGAAGGAAGAGGAAGTTCCTGTTACCTTATTTATTGTTGGCCAACATGTTTATGGAAGTAAAGAGCAAAATGCCTTATTCGACAGCATAATAAACTGCAACCTTTTTGAAGTAGCCAATCATAGTTTTACCCACGCCTTTCAAAATAAATATGCAAAATTTTACCAGGTGCCGGACAGTGCTGTAAAGGATTTTAAGCGCTGCGCCGACAGTCTGCACCTGGATGCCAACATAATCCGTACGCCGGGTCGAAATATCTGGCGCACCCAACTGCTAAACTATACAGATCTCAGTTCATCAAAAGCTGCAGCAGACTCACTTTTTACCAACGGCTTTACCATTACCGGGTGGGACCTTGAATGGCATTATGATGATAAACTACAACTTAAAAATACCAGCGATGAAATCGTTTTGCAAATAGACAGCATGTTTACAAATTGCCGAACAAAAACTGTAGATCAACTGGTGTTACTTGCGCATGACCAGGTGTATCAAAAGCCCGACGATTCAGCGCAGTTGCACCAATTGATCATAAAATTAAAGGCTAAAAATGAATACAATTTTGAGACGATCAGCAAATACCCGGACTTAAAAAATTAACAGCTTTATTTACAGAAAATCTTTAATTTTAGTTTCTAAATTTTATAACTATGGCTTTTTTTAAATCCGGTAATCCTGCTTTATCTGAAAAAAGATTTAAGGATACCGTACTTGACGAAGTGGTTACCCACGAAAATGCAATGACCATTAACGGTACTTTGCAAAAATTTGGTTTTTTGTTTTTGATGACAATGGGTACAGCTTTTTATGCGTGGAAAGAATATGTGGATGGCGGTAATGTAATGCCGTTGATCTTAACCGGTGCAATTGGAGGCCTGGTTGTAGCCATTGTGTTAATGTTCAAAAAAGAATGGGCTCCGTTTTTAGCTCCCGCCTATGCCCTGCTTGAAGGATTGTTTGTAGGCGCCATTTCTGCTTATTATAATGCTGCTTTTGCCGAACAGGCTCCCGGTATTGTTATCAATGCGGTAGGCTTGACCTTTGGAACAGCCATCGCCATGTACCTGCTGTACAGCTTTAAGATCATTAAAGCTACCGCCAAATTCAAGGCGATCGTTATTACCGCCACTGCAGGTATTGCTATCTTTTACCTGATAGCGTTTGGCCTTAGTTTCGCTGGTATTCAAATACCTTTTTTACACGAAGGAAGTGCAATAGGCATTGGCTTCTCTGTTTTTGTAGTAGCATTAGCTGCACTGAACTTAATATTGGATTTTGACATGATCGAAAAGGGCGCTGAAATGGGCGCACCAAAATATATGGAATGGTATGGGGCATTTGGTTTACTGGTAACCATTGTTTGGTTGTACCTGGAAATACTGAGGTTGTTATCCAAGATCAGTAAGAGATAATTTACTAAGAACGTAAAAGAGAAAAAGAGTTGAGAAAAACATTGCCAAAGTTTAAAACTTTGGCAATGTTTTTTATACGAGTTCTTTTATCAGTTGTTGCACTTTCCTTTCGATCAGGTCCCGCACTTTATTAAACTCTTTTGGCTCCATATTTTTTGGATCGGGGATCTGCCAATCAATGAATTTTTTAGCAGGCATCCAGGGACAGGCATCCCCGCAACCCATGGTTACCACTGCATCAAATGGCGCAAATAATTTTACCTCATCCAGGTTTTTGCTTTCATGTTTGCCCAGATCATACCCCAATTCTTTCATGGCCGCAATGGCTTTGGGATTTATCATGCCGCTGGGTTTACTGCCGGCGCTGTAAGCTTCCACATCCTGCCCTCCCAGCATTTTTGCAAACGCCTGGCTCATTTGGGAGCGGTTGCTGTTCTCAATACAAACAAAGAGAAGTTTCTTGGCCCCCTCCTGAACTTCGTTCGTTCCCTTAACAGGGAACCCCAAAGGGGGAGAGTTATCTAAGCGAATTTTGTCCCTGAAATTCATATTGATATTTATTTTTAAAATGGAGACTATAATCAATTACTACATTTATTACATTATTTTTCATTTGTACTTCGGCACTAATCTCCTACTTTTCCTCTCCTTTTGGGGTTCTTTGAAAAAGAACTAATGAAAGTTCAAGAGGGGGCCGGGGCCTTAACAGCATCCGCTTCCGGGTTCGCAACAATTCCTGTCGTCCTTGGCAGGCTTCTCGGCATAAACAGTTATACTGGTTATTTTGGTATTACCTTTTTTATAATCAGTTATTTCTTCTTCAGATAGATAATTTTTTAAAATATCATTCGGTATAATGATCTCCTTTTCTTTTTGGAGGATTATATTTTCAAACCCGACTTCTTCGATCATTTCAAGGTAAACCTGTTTTTGTATAGCCCCGCTTACACAACCTGCATATAACTCTGCTACTTGTTTCCATTTCGCCGGCAGTGTGCCTTCCAGTACAATATCGGAAATAGAAAAGTGTGCTCCCGGTTTAAGTACCCGGAAGATCTCACTGATCACTTTATATTTGTTTGGCACTAAATTGAGTACGCAATTACTCACAATTACATCAGCATAATTTGAGGTTACGGGCATGTTATCAATATCACCCAGTCTGAATTCAACATTATTAAAATTCAATTTTTCAGCATTGGTTCTTGCCTTGCTGATCATGGCTTCGGTAAAATCAATACCTAATACTTTACCGTTTTCTCCAACAATTTTCCTGGCAATAAAAGCATCGTTGCCGGCACCACTGCCCAGGTCGATAACCGTATCCCCGGATTTGATTTTTGCAAATTCAGTAGGCAATCCGCAGCCTAATCCCAGGTCGGCATCAGCATTATATCCTTCCAGTTTTGTATAATCATCACTCATGATATTATACACTTCATTTCCGCAACAGGAAGATGTTGCTCCACAGCAGGAGGTTGCATTCTGGGTTTGACTTTGTTCCGCAATAGCTGCGTACTTTTCTTTAACGAGTTCTTTAATTTCTAATTCAGTGTTCATGGTTTTAGTTTTAAGCCTCACCCCAACCCCTCTCCAAGGAGAGGGAACTGGAAATGGGTAGTTTTAAATTAAATACATATTTTCATTTCAATATTCTTCGATTCCATCTCCGCACTGATCTTATAGTCTTCCCTTCCCCCCGGGGGAAGGATAGGATGGGGCTGGTTTCTAACAACATGCTTTTTCATTCTGCACTTTCAGTTTATTGAACAGGAAACTGAACTCTCCCATAAATTTTTCAAAGGCCTTCCAGTTTATACAATAGCAGCTTCTCGGTCCGTCGACATTCCCATCAATGAGGCCTGCATTTTTTAATTCTTTTAGATGTTGCGATACGGTGGATTGAGAGAGCGGTAACACTTCTACTATTTCCCCGCAGATACACTCATTCTTTTGTGCCAGCAATTTTAATATGGCAATGCGGGCCGGGTGTGCCAGCGCTTTGGCAAATGCTGCCAGGTCTTGTTCCTTTTGTGTGAATTCGTCTTTTTTGTGGATAGCCATGTTTTTATCTTATATCGCAAATATACGATAAACTAAATGAGACTACCAAATTTTTTAAACAAAAAAGTCAGGTTGCTGACCTGACTTGAATTTTATTATTGTTAGTGGGGTTATTCCCAGTTACTTCTCTCTCCTTATTTTCAAATATTTTGCGTTATCTAAACTGTCTAATGCGATAAAGTAGTCCTTGCGAATTAACATAACATCGGGCCAATTCAGGCTTGGCTTGTCAAAGTATTTTAGTTTAACAGTGTCATGGTTGATTTGGTAATTTCCTTCAACACCCCCAGCGATCATTTCTATGTAGAACGATTTGTCATCATACAAAATGAATGATTGACTCCCGAAAACCAAATCATTGAATCCTGAGTAAACTATTTTTCGATTGTCACAGGAAAGAATTGTGAATAAGAGAACAAAATATAAGAAGTTCAATTCAAAATTTCGGTATGGCATACAATTAGTGCTAACATATAGATCAATTTATTACTCCCTTCCATCCAATAAATTTCCCAAGCCGCCCAATATACTTCCTTCTTCCTTACGCTTGTAGGTACCATATTGCATGATCCTTCCTGCCAAACGGCTGATGGGTAAGGATTGCAGCCACACTTTACCAGGCCCCTGCAGCTTGGCAAAAAATAATCCTTCGCCGCCAAACATAAAGTTTTTGATCCCCCTTACCATCTCCACATCAAAATCGATCCCTGCAGTATAAGCTACTACACAACCTGTATCTACTTTTAAGATTTCACCCGCCTGCAGTTCTCTTTCTACCACATAGCCACCGGCATGGGCAAATGCAAGTCCATCACCTTCCAGTTTTTCCATGATAAATCCTTCGCCACCAAAAATACCCGTACCAAGTTTTCTTTGAAATTCAATACCAATGCTCACGCCTTTGGCAGCACATAAAAAAGCATCCTTTTGTGCAATGATCTTTCCGCCAAGTTGCTGCAGGTCAAAAACAATTATTTTACCTGTGTATGGCGAAGCAAAACTTACTTTCTTTTTTGCCTGGCTGGTATTGGTAAAGGCAGTCATAAATAAACTTTCACCCACCAGCAATCTTTTACCGGCACTAAAGAGTTTTCCCAATAAGCCTGTATCCTGCTGCTGGCTGCCATCACCAAATATGGTTTGCATTTCAATGCCATTGTCCATCATCATAAAAGCACCGCTTTCTGCAATGGCCGTTTCATTAGGGTCTAATTCAATTTCTACAAACTGTAATTCTTCTCCGTAAATTTTGTAGTCAATTTCATGGTTTGTTCTCATGTTATATTTTTTACCCCCTTCATCTCCCCCTGGGGGAGGGTTACCGGAGCGATTGAAAAGATTTGAGTCTATATATAAAGTTAGCAGTTATTAAAATTATAGTGATGGGAAATTATGATGAGAGGAAAAAAATGCCGCTCGTACATCGAGCGGCATTAAAAATTTATCCGTTACAAGGAACTGCTATAAAGATTTTATCCATTTTACCAGTTCATCCCGGCCTTTGCCTACCTTTTGTTGAAGCCTTCCTAAAAGCTCATCGTCTTTACCTTCTTCATATTCCAGGTCATCGTCTGTAAGGTCTGCATGAGCCTGTTTTATTTTACCTTTTACTTCATTCCAGGTTCCTTTAAATTCTAACTTATCCATAATATTTATTTTAAATTAAAAAATTGATACAAAAAAGGACATGCCATTTTCATGCCAGTAAAGCATTAAAAATGCTGCTCATTTGCATGAACAGCATTTTACAGATCTTTCATATGCGGAATAAGGTTATGCTACATTTGTCTTTTCAGGAGCAGGTTTTAATTTTCCGTTCCACACTTTTTTGCCCTGTATCCTTCTTACCAGGTACATGATACCTACAAATATGAAGAAGAACGGACCTGCAAAGCCCAGCAAGCCGATAAATTTAGTGCCATAAAATTTCTCCATTGGCCTTCTCAACCTTTCTGAAATAAGGTACATACTCGGTACCATGATCAACGTAAGGAAGAAAGCAAATATCAACCCAAAGATCATCGTCCAGCTTAAAGGCCCCCAGAACACAACACTATCGCCACCAAAGAAAATGTGCGGATTCAGGTGCTGGAAGAATGAAATGAAATCGATATTAAACCCAACTGCCAGCGGTAATAAACCAAGTATAGTTGCCACGGCCGTGAGTAGTACGGGAATGATCCGGATCTTACCGGCTTCGATAGCTGCATGCCTGGTACGCATGCCCCTGCCCCTCAATTCATCTGTAAATTCAATCAGCAGGATACCATTCTTGATCACGATCCCCGCCAACGCAATAATACCTACACCCAACATGATCGTAGCGATCGTCATACCCGTAAAGGCGTAGCCCAGCAATACACCAATGACACTGAAGAATATCTCGGTGATCACAATGAAAGGTTTACTGATACTGTTGAACTGTAATACCAATATCATAAATATAATGGCCAGGGCACCTAACAAAGCATAGCCCAAAAACGCACTCGTTTCTTTTTCCTGCTCACTTTGCCCGCTTAGTTTCAAGGTAACGTCGGATGGAATTTTATTCTTTGTTTTAAAATCATCCAGCTTCAACTGCAATTCTTCATTTACCTTGCCAACCATGGTCGGATCCAGTACATTACTCTGCAACTGTATGGTACGTTTTACATTTTTTCGTTTTACAGCACCTGTTGCCGTAGTGTAATCTATACTGGCTACTGCACTTATGGGAACACTTTTTACCCTCATCGTATTCATATCCATAAATGTGATACGCATGTTCATCAGGTCGGTAATATTATTACGTACCAGGTCGGTAGTACGTAGCTGTATCTTATATTCATCTTCACCATCTTTTAATTTACTCACTTCTTTACCAAATAAAGCCGTACGTATTTCCATACCTATCTGCCCGGTGCTTAATCCCTCCATCATCGCTCTCTCCCTGTCTACATTTATAGTTATTTCAGGGCTGTTCAGGTCAACATCCATCTGAAGATTTTCAATACCATTGATCTGGTTGGTATCCATATAATGCGACAGATCATTTGCAACTTTTGCGATGCTCTCAAAATTATCGCCCTGTATCTCAATATTCACCGGTGGATCTGTTGGAGGGCCACCATCTTCCTGTGCCACTTCAATACTGGCACCCGGTATGCCTGTCATCTGTCTGCGTATCTCTTCTTTAAACGGCAGTGTTTTTTTACCTTCTCTTTTATCATACTCAACAAAAGACACCTGTATACGGCCCAGGTTAGGCTGTACACTTCTGTTGTTATCTCTTGGGTTATTGGCACTCACAGCTACATTGGTAATGATACTTTCTACAATACCCCCAGGCTTTGTGGGTAATTCATCTGCCAGGATCTTTTGCACTCGTCCTTCCAGCACATGGGTAATACTATCCGTGTATTTGATATCGGTACCAACCGGCAATTTTAAATAAACGTAAATAAAATTAGGATCCCCACTGGGGAAGAAAGTTGATTTGGTTCTGCCGGCACCTATACTCAGAAATAATAATCCTACCGATAAAGCAAACAATGCAAACAAAGATGCAAATGCCCATACCGGCCTCCAACCCACCAATATCCATTTCAGTAATTTCTCATACCTGTTCATTAACCCGGGCAATACCCTTCTTTGAAAAGCGTGAATGGCGTCATTTAATACGTAAGCATTAAGCACCATTAACATGGCCATCATCAAAAAGAAATTGGCAGTACCATGAAAGCCGGGCAGGTGCAATAACACACCTGCTGTTGCAAAGATCACAAACCATTTATTGGTCCAGATGGCACGTTTTGGCTTTTCATATTCTTTGCCCTCGGGCTTCATGAAACTTACAGCAAAAACAGGGTTAAAAATAAATGCCACGATCAATGACGCTGCCAAAGTAAGTATGAGTACCGTTGGCAGGTAGATCATGAACTTACCTATCAATCCTTTCCATAACAATAACGGGAAGAAGGGCGCTAATGTAGTTGCCGTACCTGCAAGCACCGGGATGAAAACCTCCCCGGCGGCTTCCTTGGCACTTCGGACTATAGGCACTTTGCCATTGTTATAAATACGGTGCGTATTCTCAATAACGACAATGGCATCATCCACAATAATACCCAGCCCAAGCAGCAGTGCAAAGAGTACAATAAAATTCAGTGTAACGGTGGTACCGATAATGCTATCCGCCAGCGGCAAAAACATGAACGCAACAAAAACGCTCAACGGTACACTCAATGCCACAAAAAATGCATTGGTAACGCCCATGAAGAACATGAGAATAATAAGTACCAGCACAAACCCAATGATAATGGTATTTACCAATTCGCTAAAAGATTTTTTGGTGGCTTTACTCAGATCCCCGGTTATCACAACTTTTAAGTCCTGTGGCAATTCCTGCTTTTCCTTCATCTCTGCCACGATAACTTTTATTTTATCAGCAGCATTGATTAAATTTTCGCCGGCTCGTTTTACAATATTGAGTGTTACCACATTTTTACCATCCAGCCTGGCATAACTATCCTTTTCTTTTATAGTATCTTTTAGTTCGGCAATATCTCTTAAATAAACAGTGGCACCCTGCGCACTGCTACGTACAACAATATTGTTCAGGTTAAGTACACTGATGAATTGTCCTTTTACCTTAATGGTTCTCCGCATATCACCCACTTCAAGTGTGCCGCCTGTTATATCCCTGTTCTCCCGGCTGATGGCATTTTCAATATCCATAAAACTTACCCGGGCCTGGCTCATTTTATAAGGGTCTACATTTACCTGTATCTCTCTTTCAGGAGCACCCACGATCTCTGCACGGGTTATCTCGGTGAGCTCTTCAAATTTATCCTGCAATTTATCAGCATACTGCTTCAGCTTTATGCCATCATAATCACCACTCACATTTACAAACATGATGGGCATTTCGCTGAATGCAAACTCGGCCACCGCGGGTTCAGAAGTAAGATCGTTAGGCAGATCTGTCTTTGCTTTATCAATAGCATCCTTCACTTTTAGTTTGGCCAGTTCAGTTTTTACATCTGTATCAAACTCTGTTACGATCAAACTATAATCAGCTTGTGAAGTACTGGTAATTTTTTTAACCTTGGCGCCGCTTATCCCTTTCAATTGTTTTTCAATTGGTCTTGTAACAAGATTCTCAATGTCCTTGGGCGAATTACCGGCATATACGGTAACGATCGAAATGGTGGGTACCACGATATCAGGAAACTGCTCCTTGGGCATGGTATTGAACTTGATAAGCCCAAAGGCTGATATCAGCACCGCAATGATGTAAACCGCAGTACGGTTGTCTACAGCCCAGCTGGTAGGACCAAACTGTTTAAATTTTTCTTTTATTCCTTCTATGAAATTCATAAGTAAATATTTGGCCCCCTATCTCCCCCGAAGGGGGGGAAAAGGAGGAGATGATGTTTTGGTTTTAATTGCTTTCGCAATTTTTATTTTTATCCCGGCTAATAAACTATATTCAAATTCATTGGCAGTTTATCCTGAGCGTAGCCGAAGGACACTCTTTTACTGCAAATCTTTATTGAACTTTAATTATGTTATGTTGAAAACTATCGCCCCTACGGGGCTTAACACAACCTGGTTTTAATATGCTACCAATCTGTTGCTCCTACGGAGCTAATTCAAAATTCCTATTATTTATCTTCGCTTTTATCTCACTTAGTTCTCCTCCATTTCCCTCCCCTTTGGGGAGGATAGGAGGGGCTGGGGCTTTATATTGTTGTAGTAATGGTTTGCCCTTCGTATAAATTCTGGAATCCTTCGGTAACAAGTTGATCACCTGCTTTAAGTCCTCCTTTTATTTCAACTTTTTCGCCATATACTTCACCAATGGTTACCACTACACGGTGTGCGGTTGTTTTGCCGTTGCTGCTCTTACTTAATATATAAACATATTTACCCGTTTCATCACTCTGTACCACGTTAACCGGAATTACAATGGCATTGGCTGCAGCGTAGTCCATAATTTTTACCACCGCCGACTGGCTTGGTTTTAATACTGCATCATATGGTATTTTTGCTTCGGCAATAAAACCTCTTTGCGTTGGATCAATTGATTGACTGATCAATGAAATAACAGAGTTAACTATCTTATTTGCATCCGGAATATTAATGACCACCGGGGAACCTTTGTGCATCCTGGTTAAATAATTTTCGGGAACATTAACAACTACTTTTAAACTGCTGGTGTTTACGATCTTTATTACTCCCATACCCGGAAAAGTCTCTCCAAGCTTAACCGTTACCAGGTCTGCTATCCCGTTTACATCACTGTACACGTTAGCCGTCTTCAATTGCTCCTGCATTGTTTTTACCTGCTCACCTGCTGCAGCTAATTGATTTTCCAGGCTGGTCACATTTGTTTTTGCAGTGATCAACTGCACTTCAGTACCAATACCTTCTTTCCAAAGGTTTTGCTGGCGCTGGTAAATATTTTTGGCGTAGCCCAGTTGAGTTTTTATACCTTCCAACTGCTGCCTCGCTGCGATTACACTTTGGCGCATGATGGCATCGTCAAGTTTTAATAACAGCTGGCCTTTTCTTACAGACTGGCCCTGCTGCACATACAATGCCCTTACCTGGCCACCCATGCCACGTGGCGATATGTAAGAAATGTTTTCAGCATCTACCTTGCCCTGCAGATCAATATAGTGTTTAAAATCTGCTGTAGTTACCGGGGTAACGGACACCAGTTTTATTTTTGCGGCATTGGCAGTAACACTGTCTATTTTTTCCAGTTCGGCCTGTAGCTTTGCAATTTCTACCTCGTTCTTTGCCTTTGCTGATTTTAGTTTTTCAAGCTCAGCTTTTTTATCGTTGATAACTGCTGTCCCATCTTTTTTACTGTTCCCGCAGGATGCTATTAAGAACATCGTAAAAACGGCGATCGTAATTTGTGTTATTTTTTTCATCTGTATATAGTTAGTCTGTTTAATTTAATTTTCCGGTGGCTTTTAAAAAATCGATCCTGGCAATAATGGCATCATTTAATGCACTGAGGTAATTTGTCTGTGCTGTTTTAAGATCAACCTGTGCTGTATTTATCTCGGATGATGATCCCGTACCTATCTCGTATTTCTTTTTTGTTTGCTCATACACTTTTTCGGCCAGGGCCATATTCTTCTTTTGATAATCCATGGCGGCAACTGCAGAAATATAATTCCTTTTCGCATTTTCAATTTCACCATCAATACTGATCTTTAAAGCTGCTGTCTGGTTCTGGCTTTTCTGCAATTCTAATTTGGCTTTTTTAATTCTTGCGTTAAGTGCGAAGCCATTAAAGATGGGCACTTTCATCTGTATGCCTACGTAGGAGCTGGTGAACCATTCTCCTTTACTAAAGAAATCAAATTTATATCGTTGAGCCTGTTTGCTATAACCTCCTACCAGCGCAAAAGTTGGTATCTGGTTCAGTTTATAACGACGCACGTTTAATGCATTCAGTTTATTGGTCACATCCGATATCTGGTAATCATTACGATCGGTATATTTAAACTGGCTGGCCTCCAATACGCCTTCCCTGATCATGTTGTCATCAAGCTTATCAGTTAATACGAGGCTGTCGGGTATGGGCATACCCATTAATATTTTTAAGCCCGAATAACCATTGCTGATCATGTTATTGGCTTTTAGTTTTTCTGTCTGCAGGTTAACGACCTGTACCGATAATTTATCAATATCCACTCGCTCGGTAAAACCGTTATCATACATGATCTGTACATCATGTTTTAATTTTTCAAGACGGGCAATATTGGCATCCAGTAATTCAAGTTGTGTTTTACCATTTACAAGTTGATAATATACTTTATGAACATTTGCTTTTATATTCTCTTCGGTTAATGCTGCAATTCTTTCCTGCAAGGTGATCGTTCCGTTACGAGCCTTTAAAGCAATAAAGACCTGTCCGTCAAATATCAACTGGCTTAAGGTTACGCCTATATTTGAATTCCATGGGGTGCCAAACTGGAAAGGAAGGTTTCCAAAACCTCCTGCCGGGTAATTTACAGGCTGGCCATTCCCGTCTTTAACCCCTTCATCTACCAACACTTTGTAAGTAGCCGGACTAATGAAATCAGGAACAACCTGCACAGGAATGTCTATGTTCCGCGTCATTGACGCACTGCCGTTTATCTGGGGAAGGGCAATGGAAGTAATATCCCGGTTCGTTTGTTTCTGTATCAGTATATCCAATAATGCATTCTTCACCTGTACTGAATTTTGTTTGGCATATTCGGCCGCCTGCTGCACGGTAAATGAATTTACTTTTTGGGTATTTTGAGCAGGCAATCCCTGGCTCATGAGCAAAAGGCCCAACAAAAACAAACTATTATTCCTTAATTTTTTCATCACAACTATTTTATTTCTGGTTATTTCTGGTTTCATGATCTTGCTTTTTGTTCCCTGTACTTAATGATCAGCTTATAGCCTTTCTGCGATACCACCCCAAAAAGAAAATGAACAATGATCTCTTCTTCAATTTTAGCCAGGCTGTGTTTTAAACTTTGCTGAAATTCAGGGTGAAAAGGAATGAACATGGTTTCTACCCGGTAGCGGCATAAGATATCCACTGCTATTTCGGGCCTGTAGAGTTCTTCATTTACGCCCCTTTGCAGGTTTTGTATACATACATTATACAGGAATTCATTTTTGTGCTTTTTAAATTTTGTAAAAGCCGCAGGATGATACTTCTGCATATCATAGAGTATGGAAGGATTCATGGTTTTAAACATTTCAGCCATCATATCCATCACCAGGAAGATCTCATGTACTGCATTATCTGCTTTATCCCTGTCGGCATTACATTGACACTGGTTGGTCTCCAGTATCTCATCAACTACCGCTTCTACCAGTTCGTCTTTATCTTTAAAATACTGGTAAATGGTTTTTTTGCTCATTCCGAGGTTTGCGGCAATATCATCCATACTTACGCTGCGGATGCTGTACTGCATGATCAGGTCGTGTGCCGCCTTCTGTATCCGCTGTTTTGTTTCTAACTCTGTCATAATGGGTGTAAAACTACGGAAACTTTTAATGTAACCAAAGTTTCCATCAGTTTTTTTGCCATTCGTAACATTTTCTTAATGTCAGAAGGTTTTATTACGGGGTACAACTACTTATCCAAAGGGCTTCTAATCAATTATCTTTGTTATATTAAATAAAACACCATGAGCAAGACTTTTAACTATAAAAAAATACTCCAGTACTTTTTACAGGGCCTGTTGGTTTTAGGGCCGGTAACGATCACCGCTTATTTTTTATACTGGGCCGTGTCATCGATCGATGGCATGATACCTATTTTGAAATATACCGATAGCCAGGGTATTGTGCGTGTAAGAAACTACGGGATCGGTTTTGTTGCCATCATCAGCCTGTTGATCATCATCGGGTATGTGAGTTCTTTCTTTATCACCAACCGTATCATCAGTTTTTTTGATAAGCTCCTGCAAAAAACACCGGGAGTTAAACACATTTACTCTACCACCCGTGATTTCCTGGAAGCCTTTGCCGGGGATAATAAAAAATTCACCAAACACGTACTGGCCAATATTGATGATAATGATGTTTGGCGTTTTGGATTTATTACCCGGGACGATATGCAGGATTTTGGGTTACAGGAATATGTTACCGTGTATGTGCCCATGGCCTACTCCATCGCAGGCAATGTATACGTAATACCAAAGAACAGGGTAAAACTTATTGATAATATCAGTTCGGCACAAACCATGAAATTCGCTGTGAGTGGCGGCGTTACCGATATTGATGAGGATGAAACAAAAAAACCCAGGGAATAAATTGTATTTTTAAACAGCTAAGAAAGTGAACATGAAAAAAGCCGCCAGGTTTTTATCGCTGCTGATCATTTTATTGGTATCCGATCTTACGGTATACTGCTGGGGATTTTATGCCCATCAAAAAATAAATTACTACGCTGTTTTTTTATTGCCGCCCGAAATGATGGTTTTATTCAAACCCAATAGCACTTTCCTCAGCGAGCACGCCATTGATCCCGATAAAAGAAGGTATGCCGTACCCGATGAAGGGCCCAGGCATTATATTGATATTGATCACTATGGTGAATATCCATATACCAGTTTACCCAGGAAATGGACCGATGCTGTTGAAAAATTTGGAGAAGATTCTTTAAAGCAATTTGGCATTGTGCCCTGGCATGTGCAAACAATGTTGCACCGCCTCACCGATGCTTTTAAAGCAAAGAATTTCAGCCTGATCATGAAATATGCTGCAGAGATGGGCCATTATATTGCAGATGCACATGTGCCATTGCATGCCAGCAGTAATCACAATGGGCAGCTCACCAATCAAAAGGGGATACATGGCTTTTGGGAAAGTCGTGTGCCCGAACTGCTTGCTGAAAAAGAATTTGATTTTTTTATCGGCAAAGCCGAATACATACAAAACCCCGGCGATTTTATCTGGAAGCGGGTGTTGGAAAGTGCCAAAGCCGCAGATTCAGTTTTAAGTTATGAGCGTGAATTAACCCTAAAGTTCCCTGATGATCAGAAATATTCTTTCGAAGAAAGGAACGGGAAAACGATCCGCCAGTACTCTTCTGCATTTACCATTGCCTACAATAAAAAATTAGATGGCATGATCGAACGCCGCATGCGCCAGTCTATTTACGGTATAGCTTCTTTTTGGTATACGGCCTGGGTTAATGCCGGCCAGCCCGACCTGAAACAACTGGTTACACAAAAATTTTCGGAAGCCGATATCAAAGAATTTGAAAACCTCAATAAACAATGGAATTCCGGCGGCAAAATGATCGGCCGGGAAGAACAATGATCGCTGATTACCCGATTTTTTTGATTTCGCTGATTTTTTCTGTGAGCACTAAAATAGGTAATTTTATAGTCCGAATTTTTGAATTACCAATTGATTTCATTTGGGTATTTTTGCAGCTTAATTTCTTAAGATGAATGTTAGCAGTTCCCCCTTTAGGGGGTTAGGGGGTTCGGTTCATAATTTTAATGCGGGACCGTCTATTTTACCACGATCGGTCTTTGAAGAAGCGTCGCAGGCAATCCTTAATTTTAATGATACCGGTTTGTCTATTTTAGAGATCGGGCACCGGACCACAATTTTCCAGGCGGTAATGGACGAAGCCAGGGCATTGGTAAAAGAATTGATGCTGCTGGATGATGACCATGAGGTATTATTCCTGCACGGCGGCGCATCCACCCAGTTCATGCAGGTGCCGATAAATTTACTGGATGACAAAGAAACAGCCGCGTATACAGATACCGGCGTATGGAGTACCAAAGCCATTAAAGAGGCAAAACTTTTTGGAAAGGTGGAGATCGTTTGCAGCAGTAAAGAAAACAATTTCACTTACATCCCAAAAGATTTTGCCGTGCCCAACGATGCAAAATATGTACACATCACGACCAACAATACCATTTACGGAACACAATGGCAAAAGATACCCAAAACCAGCAATAGCCTGGTGGCCGATATGAGCAGCGATATTTTAAGCAGGGTGCTTGATTTTAATTCCTTTGACCTGATCTATGCCGGAGCACAAAAAAATATGGGCCCGGCCGGCGTTAACCTGGTGGTGATCAATAAAAATATTTTAGGAAAAGTAAAACGTAATATCCCTACCATACTTGATTACCGCAACCATATTAAGGAGGGGTCGATGTTGAATACCCCGCCCGTTTTTGCGATATATGTGTGCATGCTTACTTTAAGGTGGTTAAAAGCACAGGGTGGTGTTGCTGCCATAGAAAAACTGAATAATGAAAAAGCTGCGTTACTATATGCGGCTATTGATGAGAACCCTTTATTTACCGGTACCGTTAACAAAGAAGACAGAAGCAAAATGAATGTTTGTTTTGTGATGAAGGATACCAGCCTGGAAGAACCCTTTTTACAATTTAGCCAAGAACAGGGCATCGTTGGTATCAAAGGACATCGCCTGGTTGGAGGTTTCAGGGCATCAATCTATAATGCATTACCCATAAGCAGCGTGGAAGTTTTTGTTGCATTAATGAAAGAATTTGCACTGCAAAACGCTTAGATCAATTGTACTACATTTACGCTAACTAATACAAACAGCATGGTTACTATATCTCCATTTAAGGCATTAAGACCGGCAGCAGAACTGGCAAAGCAGGT
>JBDSGK010000007.1:0-31190 GCA_039919015.1 Ferruginibacter sp. | reverse complement strand
TTCCTCATCAATCAATATCAAAGCAAAAGCTGCATAATTGATTATATCATAAAAATTGGCATCAATACCTTCACTGATGATGGTCTGGCCTTTATTGACCAGTATTTGTTTGATGCGTAAGATCTTTGCCAGGATAAGGTCCACAAAACTTTCCTGGCTCATTTCCCGCCAGGCTTCACCATAATCATGGTTCTTATCTTCCATCAGTTTTTTTGCTACAACAGCTTTATCATTGTATAACTGCTCAACCATTTCATAAGGCAGATCCTCCAGTTCATCATCTTTAATATCCAATTGTATTAAACCGATGATACCGTAATTCAATATGCCTTTAAATTCGCTGATGATATCATCACCTATCTTTTGTACAGCTTTCTCCTGTATGGTACGGATGCGTTTTGCTTTTATATAGATCTGGTCGGCAACAGATATGGTTCTGTACACCCGCCAGGATGTGCCGTAATCTTTGGTTTTTTTTAAAAATATCTCTTTGCAGCTTTCAACTGCCTGTTGGTATTGCCGGTTCGTATTCATGTGTTTCTTATATTAATTTTGGTCACATGGAATTCGCCAAAAACATTTTGAGATATTATCAACTCTTTTTATGGCTCATTTCATTTATCAATGTGCATTTGTAACTTAGTGTGATATTAACCTGTCTGCCGATAGGCAGGCTCAAAAATAATTGAAAAAGAGCTGATGAACAGCATAAACTGTAAAGGAAAACTTTTAATCCTGGATGAGCCGTTGGTCATGGGCATTATCAATGCCACGCCGGATTCGTTTTATGAAGGGCATTTAAAATTAAACCCAGCTGATATCTTATCCCTGGCAGGGAAAATGATCATTGATGGCGCATCAATACTCGATATCGGCGGGTTAAGCACTAAACCCGGCAGCGAACCCATTTCTGTTCAGCAAGAAACAGACAGGATCCTACCGGTGATCGAAAGCATTCATCAACATTTTCCGGATGCCATACTATCTGTGGATACCTACAACAGCCAGGTTGCAAAAGCCGCTGTTGAGGCCGGCGCCTGTATTGTGAACGATATCAGCGGGGGCAAGCTGGATGCAGACATGCTTCAAACTGTTGCTGCTTTACAGGTACCATATATATGTATGCATATGCAGGGTAATCCAGCAACCATGCAAAAAAAACCAGTTTACGCCAATGTGGTTCAGGAAGTCCTGGATTTCTTTATTCAGCAGACCGATGCCTGTAACAAAGTAGGAATTAAAGATATCATTATAGATCCCGGTTTTGGTTTTGGCAAGACGATTGACCATAATTTTCAATTGCTCAAGGGTCTTTCTTTGCTTTCGATAACCAATAAACCAATACTTGTTGGACTATCCAGAAAGCGTACCATTTACAAAACCCTTGGAGTTACAGCCAACGAGGCGCTCAATGGCACTACGGTTTTAAATACCATGGCGCTGTTGCAGGGTGCTGCCATACTGCGGGTGCATGATGTGCTGGAAGCAAAACAGGCTATCATCCTTTTTAATGCATATAAAAAAGCGCCCTGAACAGGTCCAGGGCGCTAATACTTTACAAAGTCATTTTATTAATTTCCCGGTTGCTTTGGAGCACCAGGATTTGTATTTTGCTGTTGCTGCATTTGCTGCTTCATCATTTCCTCCTGCATTATCTTTTGTTTGGCCATATACTGTTCCTCGGTAAATGCATCTACAACTTCAATATCAAAAACCAAATTCTTATTTGGCTTTATTTTTTCACCATTTCCATTAGCACCATAACCCAGTGTGGAAGGAATATAGAAAGTTGCTTTAGAACCTTTCTTCAATAGCTTTAATCCATCAAACCAGCCTAAGATAAGCCCGCTCAATTCGCCCAGGTTAACATCATAAGGCTGAACATGTGCAAATTTAGGATCAACATTAGAATCAAAAACAACGCCACTGTCTAATGTACGGCCTGTATAATTTACGGAAACAATATTTGAAGTGTTCAGTTGATCACCTGTTCCTTCAGCAGAAATAGCAACATAAGTACCCCATTTTGTTTTTTGGGCTTTGATATTATTTTTTGCAAGGTAGTCTTCAATGATCTTACTGTCAGCAGCTAATTGTGCTTTATTGGCTGCCAGTTCTTTTTCAATTTCTTCAGTTTGCTTTTGATAGATCCTTGGCCTGGCTATAAGTGCCTCGGCCTTGTTTGCACTGTCGGCCTGTGCCTGGGTCTCAAAGAAATTGACCATGCTTAAATAAGTATACAGGTATTTTCCTTTTTTCATAAAAGGAGGCATTTGCTGTTTACCATCTTTAAATACAGTGTCGGTAAGCAACCTGATGACCAGGCTGTCGCCTTTTCTCATTTGGCTTAAGATCTTAAAATATGGTAAAGGCGTATTTACCGAATCAAATACCTGGATGCGTGCCATGGTCTCCCTGGTATCCAGTAAAACGGTATCTTTTGTACCGGCATACACCTGCTTAATGTGTATTTGCATAAAGTTTCCATATCCAATGGTTTTTCCGCTTCCATTACCGATGATCTTGTACTCAAGTCCTTTATCACCTTTCTTAAAAGAACCGGTACAGGCCGATAAGGCCAATATGCAAATTGCAGACAGATAAATAAATTGTTTCATTGTGTTATTGTTTATTTTTTTTATTATTTAAAATTGATAACTGCCTAACCCGGCTGCGCTTTCTTTTATAGCTGCTTTAAATTTTGTAACCACTTCATCCAGCGGCTCTTTATTAAATCCACCTGCAGCATTAAAGTGCCCGCCGCCATTAAAATATTTACGTGCGAATGTATTTACATCAAAATCGCCTTTGCTCCTGAAAGAACTTTTTCTTTCTTCTCCCCTGTCAATGATAACCACTGCCAGCTTTATTCCCTGTATGCTGAGTGCATAATTGACCAACCCTTCTGTATCGCCTGTCTTTACATTGAATTTGATCAGGTCGGCCTGAGGTATGGTAATTAATGCGGTATTATATTCGTAAAAAACTTCCATCCGGTTCAGCAATACATGCCCGATAAAACGAAACCGGCTTTCCAAAAAATTGTCGAAGAGTTCCTCGTGTACATGGCTATGCTCAAGTCCCCTTTCTTTTAGTTCATACACCATTTTGTGAACACTTGCTTTGGTTGATGGAAAACGGAAAGAACCGGTATCAGTCATCACACCTGCATATAAGCATTCCCCGATCGTTGCATCGATCATATCAATATTACCGGAATCAACAATAAGGTCATATACCATTTCGGCAGTTGAACTTTTTTGAATATCGCTGTTGCCGTAAGCAAATGCCGGTGTCTGGGGCTCCCGGTGATGATCAATTAATATTCTTTCCGCTTTTGCTGCTGTTAATTTTTCTTCCATCCTTTTGGTACGGCTGAGTACATTAAAATCCAGGCAAAAGATCCAATCGGCTACTTCTATTAATGCATCTGCTTTGGCAGGCTGACTTTCATAATCCAGTACTTTATTGCAACCCGGCATCCAGTTTAAAAAACCCGCCCAGTTCGTAGGTGAAATAACGGTACAGCTATGTCCCAGCTTGGTCAAAAAATGATATAATGCAAGCGTAGAACCCATAGCATCGCCATCAGGTTTTTGATGCATGGTGATCACTACCTTTTTAGGCTGATCCAATAGGGGAAATATATTTTGTAGCGGCTGCATAAAGCGGCGCAAAAGTAGGTTAAAACGACTTATAAACCAATTGGGGATTTTATAATCTAGATTGGTGATTTTGGATTTGAGGGAAAAGCCCGCCGGTTTTAAAGATCTTTTAAGAATTAAGGGAGCATAAATCTAAAATCGTAAATCTGAAATCTGCGATCGTTCCCTATCTTTGCGGCTCAAAAAAAGAAAATAATGAGTAACAGAACCTTTACAATGATCAAACCGGATGCAACACGCAAAGGAAATACCGGTGCCATTTTAGAAATGATACATGCTGCGGGTTTTCGTATCGCAGCTATGAAAATGACCAAACTGAGTAAGGAAAAAGCGGGCGAGTTTTATGCAGTACATGCGGCCAGGCCTTTTTATGGAGAGTTGGTTGAATTTATGAGCAGTGGCCCGATCACAGCAGCGATCCTTGAAAAAGACAATGCAGTTGAAGATTTTCGGAAACTGATCGGGGCAACCAATCCTGCAGAAGCAGCAGCTGGTACTATACGCAAACTTTTTGCAGCTTCCATTGGAGAAAATGCAGTGCATGGTAGTGATAGTGATGAGAATGCTTTAATAGAGGGAGATTTCTTTTTCAGTAAGCTTGAACAGTTTTAAATAACAGGTAAATAATATAATTGGCAATGCCCCTGATCACTCAGGGGCATCTTTTTTGAATCAGGCACAAACAAACTAAATTTCTGCATGGTTCGGTCTGTTAAGAAAACGGCAAAAATGTTCATTTATTGTAATAATAATGTCGAAAATGACCGAATAAACAGGGTATTAACCCGTTAAATACTGCATTCATTCCGCCCTACAAAGGAAAGTTGTAAATTTGAGCATTAACGTTTACTGAAACCAGCTTTTGCAAAGCTTAAACTGATATATGAAGAATATTAAATTAATAGAAGTGCCCTCCGAGATCGGTGCCGGAACCCGTGGTGCCAGCCTGGGTGTTGAAGCCATAAAGATCGCCGCACTCGATTTTATGAGCAATTTCTTTGTTCACTTCCCTTCTGAAAAAATAGAAGTTGAGAATAAATTATTGTACGAACCGATCCAATCGCCTTATGCCAAACGCATGCAGGGCATTTTAACCATCTCTGAAAGGATCAGCAAAGCAGTAGCAGATTCGATAAAAGGACATTTTTTTCCTGTTATACTTAGCGGCGATCATAGTAATGCAGCCGGCACCATTGCGGGGATAAAGATCGCTAAACCTAAAAGTAAACTGGGCGTGATCTGGATCGATGCGCATGCCGATCTGCACACACCTTACACTACCCCATCGGGCAATATTCACGGTATGCCCATGGCCGCTTCAATTGGAGAAGATAATTCAGAAATGAGTGTACATGAGCTGGATGAAAAGACTGGCAGGCAATGGGAACTATTAAAGAACCTGGGTAAGATCAGCCCGAAAGTTTTGCCCGAAGACGTGGTGTTTATTTCGTTGCGGGATTTTGAAAAAGAAGAAAAGCACCTGATCGATAAGCACGACATGAAAGTGATCACCACTGCAGAAGTAAGGCGTAATGGTGCTGAAAATGTTTGCAGGAAAGTATTGCGGTATTTAAGTGATTGTACAGATATCTATGTAAGTTTTGATGTGGACAGCCTGGATTCATCCATATCCAAAGGCACGGGAACACCGGTGAGTAATGGTTTGAGAGAGCGGGAAGTGGAAGACCTGATCAGTAAATTTATGCAGAACCGGAAGATCTGTTGCTTCGAGATCACGGAAGTGAATCCTACCCTGGATAAAGAGAACCTGATGGCAGAGATCGCTTTTAATATTTTACAACGAAGTGTGAACGTGCTGATGATGAACTAAATCGCCGATTAAACCTATTTATATGATTACGCAGATTATTTTAAAGCAAAGATCCTTTTTATTGGCAATAGGAATATTTATTGCGGGCTCTGCATTTGCCCAGAAAAAAGATTTTTATATTGAGTCCATAAAAGCTTACCAGAAGAATTATATAAACACGCATGATGTAGTGCAGGGAAAAGATACAAAGTATTTTCGCTTCTTCCCCATCAACAAAACCTACCATATTACCGCTTACTTTGAAAGGATTTTTGACACCCTTGGTTTTACGATGAATACATCTGCCGGTACCAAAAAATATTTTTACAAATACGGAAGACTGGATTTTACCATTGATGGAAAGGAATTCCTTTTATACGTTTACCAGGGCAAGGACCTGATGGCAACCGAACGATACAAGGACTATTTATTTGTGCCTTTTACAGACGCAACAAATGGTGATGAGAGTTATGGCAGCGGCCGATACCTTGAATTTTATAAACAGGATATACAAAACAATACTATAGAACTCGATTTTAATAAGTCTTATAACCCAAGTTGTGCCTATGCTGCCGGCTATAAATGCCCCATACCGCCAAAAGAAAACCGATTAACTATTGCTATCAAAGCCGGCGAAATGAATTTTGGAAAAGGACACTGATCATGCAAAACACAACACAGCTATTAATGATACAGCCTGTAAATTTTGGCTTTAATGCCGAAACAGCTGTTAATAATAGGTTTCAAAAGAATATCAGTGGGGAAATACAACAAGCGGCCTTGCAGGAGTTTACCGCTTTTGTGGAGCTGCTGCGTAAGAACAAAGTTGATGTAATGGTTGTTGAAGACAGCCTGGATCCATCTACTCCCGATTCAATTTTTCCAAACAACTGGATATCTTTTCATGCTGATGGCCGGATATTTTTATACCCGATGTTTGCTGTTAACCGAAGACTGGAAAGAAAAGCTGCTGTGCTGGATGCAGTTAAAACAAAGTTTCATATTGCAGAGATAATTGATCTAACAAAATCAGAATCCGATCATTTTTTTTTAGAAGGTACGGGCAGCATGGTGCTGGACAGGGAAAATAAAATTGCCTATGCCTGTTTATCGCCAAGAACAGATGAGCAAATATTGAATCAGTTTTGCTGCATGGTTGGGTATAGCCCGGTAACTTTCAGGGCAACCGATAACACGGGGGTGAATATTTACCATACCAATGTGATGATGTGCATTGCCAGTAATTATGCAGTGGTCTGTCTTGAGTGTGTTGCTGATATAAGGGAAAGAGAAAACCTGGTTTCAGCTTTAGTAAATACAAATAAAGAGGTCATAGACATTTCATTGCAGCAACTGAATAGTTTTGCCGGTAATATGCTGCAGGTTAAAAATGCGGATAATGAATTATTGTTGATCATGTCAACACAGGCATTTGAATCTTTACATGATGTCCAGGTTGAAATTTTAGAAAAGCATAACCGGATCATTCATGCTCCATTAAATACTATTGAAACAGTTGGTGGCGGTAGTGCCAGGTGTATGTTGGCAGAAGTATTCCTGAATAAAAAACCGGGAGATAAACTCCCGGCTACAAACTAAATCAATCGCAAGAAAAATTTTAATTAATATTTTACATGCCCATTATCTCTTTTTTTCTTTTTAAACCTGCCAGTGAAGGATCCAGTTCAATCGCCTTGTCACACATTTGTTGACCTTTGGATACTTCTCCTTTCTTTTGAAAACAAAGGCCTGCCTGGTATAAAGCTTTACCATCTTTCATATCCATTTCCATTAATTTCTGGCAATAGTCAAGGCATTTGTCATACATTTTACTGTCGTAAAAAGCTACAGAAACATCTCTTAATAATTCTTTGTTTCCAGGCTTCCTGGCTATGATCTCAGTTAACAGCGTTTCTCCTTTTTCAAATTCGCCGCTGTAGATGTAGGAAAACCCAAGGTTCTCATTAAAATCGTTGCTGCGAATAAACCCATTTGCTGCTGCCCTATTGAAACTCAGCACAGCGTTTTTATAATTATCGTTATTGTAGTAGATCAATCCTAATTCAAAATGCCATTTACTCTTAGTATCATCAAGCTGTAATGCCTTTACATAATATGGAATTGCTTTTCCTTCAAGACCCATTTCAAGATAGGTCCTGGCCAATGTGTACAAAGCTTCAGCATCCTTTGTATCTTTTGCAGCGAGGTCCAGTAATATTTTTTCTGCCTTGCCGTAATCCTCCATTTCAAAATAAGACATCGCAATGATCCTGTCTTTATCAGGGCAGCTTTTACATTTTTGTGCAAAATCAATGGCGTTTTGAAACTGGCGGTAACTGAAATAAAGGTTTACCAATTCCATAATAGCAACTTCATTGTTGTTATCCAGTTCATATGCTTTTGTGAAATTAGTTTTGGCAGCATCGGTGCGGCGCATTTCTTTATTTACAAGGCCGTTCTCAATATACGCCGCTGTATATGCAGGATCAAGTTTTATGGCATTGTCAAAATGACCGGAAGCAACCAGGTATCTTTTGGCAGCTTTCTCCTGTATCCCTTTTTCGAAATACGTGGATGAGGTTTCAGCCGATTGTGAAAAGGCTGAATATGATAATAGTAATAAAATAAATGTAAAGCTGTTTTTCATAGGTAAATAGGTGCAAAAATTATTCCGGGTTATCCAAGGATTACACCCCCTAACGCAGGAAGGTGCACAATTATTTCATAGACCTGCTTTTTTTTGTCCACCAGCTTAACAACCGGTGAGGGATTGAACACATTTCCTGTACCCCAATATTTTTCATTATCACTGTTGAAAAGCTCTGTCCACGTTGACTTTCCTTTGATCTTAACCTTCCAGTTACGCCTCACAACAGGTGTCATATTTAAGATGATCAATATGTCATTTTTTTTATTTTTTCCTTTTCGTAAATAGGCAATAACCGATTCCTGGCGGTGCTCCAGGTCGATCCATTCAAAGCCTTTGCTATTGAACTGCAGTTCGTGGAGGGCAGGCTCATTCCGGTACATATGATTAAGATCCTTTACACAATCCTGCATCTGCCGATGGCTATCAAATTTCAGTAATTCCCAATCCAGCTCGGCCTTGTAATTCCATTCGGCAGTTTGTGCAAACTCATTACCCATGAATAAAAGTTTAGCGCCCGGATGGGTGAACATATATGTGTACAGCAGTCGCAGGGTAGCAAATTTCTGCCACTCATCGCCGGGCATTTTATAAACCATCGGGCTCTTGCCATGCACCACTTCATCATGGCTAAAGGGCAGCATAAAATTTTCGTCGTAATAATACATCATACTGAACGAAAATTTATCCTGGTGAAACTGCCGCATCAGTGGATCCATCTTAAAATAATCAAGTGAATCATGCATCCAGCCCATCATCCATTTCATCCCAAAACCAAGCCCGCCTTCAGTTGTAGGTTTTGATATTTTTGGCCAATCACTCGCTTCTTCGGCAATGGTTTGTATATCCGGAAAATCACGGTAAACCGTTTCATTGAATTGTTGGATGAATTCAATCGCTTCCAGGTTGCCGTTACCGCCGAATTTATTGGGTGTCCACGCTCCTTCTTTACGTGAATAGTCAAGGCGAAGTACAGAATTCACTGCATCAACCCTGATGCCATCTGCATGAAACTGATCGAGCCAGAACCTGGCACTGCTTATTAAAAAAGACCTCACTTCTCCCCTTTCATAATTAAAAATATAGCTGTTCCAGTCGGGATGATAACCTTTTGTCATATCGCTGTACTCATACGTATGTGTACCATCAAACATAAACAAACCATGTGCATCATAAGGAAAATGAGAAGGTACCCAATCCAGTATTACGCCGATATCGGCCTGGTGAAAAGCATCTACCAGTTCCCGGAGATCATCGGGTGTACCAAAGCGTGATGTAGCTGCAAAATAACCGGTGCCCTGGTAGCCCCAGCTGCCATCAAATGGAAATTCCATAACAGGCATTAATTCCACATGTGTAAAGCCCATTTTTTTTACATAGGGTACCAGGTGTTCTTTAAACTGCAGGTAGCTGTTGAAACTTTCTTCATCGGTCTTAACCGGCCGCATCCAGCTGCCTAAATGCACTTCATAAACACTCCAGGGAGCATTCAGCGCATTATGCTTTTTTCTTTTCTTCATCCATGCTGTGTCTTTCCACTCATATTCAGTTTGCCAGGTTATGGATGCTGTAGCGGGCCTAAGTTCGCAATACTGCCCGTAAGGATCTGTTTTTTTTGTTATGGCTCCTTTAAACCCTTTGATGTAATACTTATATGTTTCGCCCTTTTTAAAATTTGGAATGAACCCTTCCCAGATACCTGATTTATCAAGCCTCACAAAAAGGGGGTGTAATTGTTCTTTCCACCCGTTAAATTCACCAATAACTGACACCTGGGTTGCATTGGGTGCCCATACAGAAAAATAAAAACCTGGGGTGTTCAATACCTCCATATAGTGACTGCCGAATTTTTGGTAACCATTATAAAAAGTACCGTGCTTAAAATTTGTGATATCGGCCTCTGTAAAAAGCGAATAATTCCATACGGGGTTTTTACTGTCAATAAAATGTTCCTCCTCATATTTCAAAACCAGCCTGGCTGGTGATCCAGGATCTTTTTCTTTTGCCGACTGTATCTTAGATGTTGCCATTTATAGAATTGCATTTTGAATAGCCCTGCTAAATATTGAATTTCGTTTTAACATAAATTTACGAAGACTGACTTTGTAATTGAGAATTAAATATTCATCTTTAACTAAGAATTTAGTTTTATTATTAAATAGCCAATCCACTACTGTATGCCTAAGCTTGCTGCCATTTTCTTCCTGGTATTATTTTTTTCTATAAAGATCCAGGCTCAAACAATTTCAGTTTCGGGAACTGTGGAAGACACTACTCAAAAAAAAGGGATACCCAACGCCGTGGTGGCCTTACTTTCCGTTAAAGATTCCATATTGTACAAATTTACCAGGACAGATGTAACAGGTAAATATTCATTTAAAGACATTAAGGCCGGCAATTATGTGGTGATGACAACACACCCTTATTTTGCGGATATTGTTTTAAACCTTGACCTGAAAGATGATCAAACAATAATCCCCAATATAGCCCTCACTTCAAAAAGCCGGTTACTGGAAGAAGTGATCATTAAGACCGGGGCGCCAATAAAGATAAAAGGTGATACAACCGTTTATACTGCCGATAGTTTTAAAGTAAGGCCCGGGGCCAATGTAGAAGAGCTATTGCGAAAGTTGCCAGGCATACAGGTTGACAAGGACGGAAAGATAACCGCTATGGGCGAACAGGTAAAAAAAGTTTTGGTTGACGGGGAAGAATTTTTTGGCGATGATCCGGGTATAGCTACAAAGAACTTAAGGGCAGATATTGTAAAGGAAGTAGAAGTATTTGACAAAAAAAGCGACCAGGCTGCTTTTACAGGCATTGATGATGGCGTTAAGGATAAAACCATAAACCTGAAACTGAAGGACAATGCCAAGAAGGGGTATTTTGGCAAAGTGGAGGCTGGTACTGATTTTAAAAATTATTATAACAACAGTGTTATGGCCAATGCCTTTAGGGGTAAACGAAAGCTGGCTGCTTATGGCATTATGAGCAATACCGGGCAAACCAATTTAGACTGGGAAGATCAGAACAATTATGGCGGCGGAATGGGTGATAATATGGTCATGCAGGATAATGGGGATGTTTATATTACCAGTGGTGGCGACGGCGATAATTATTACGGTGGCCGCGGCGGCATTCCGCAAAACTGGAATGGCGGATTACATTACAGCAACAAATTCAATAACAATAAGCATATTGTTAACGCGGGTTATAAAGTTTCAAAAGTTAACAGCCCCAGCGGAGAAAGAACCTATACAACCAATTTTATCGGCGATTCTTCTTATTCTTCCAGCAAAATATCAAGTGGATTTTCTTCAAAACTGAAACAAAGCCTTAATATTAGTTTTGAGACAAATATTGATTCTGCAAATTCACTGAAATTTACAGCTAAGGGAAATTTGAACAATACCAGGTCGAACAGCAATTATGATCTCGAATCATTAAATGCAAAGTCTCTTTTAATAAATACCAATAAAACCAGCACAAACAGTACAATGGAGAATTCTGCCCTGAACAGTACCTTGTTGTGGAAACATAAATTTAAAAAACTGGCCCGTACCTTAACAGTAAGTACAAATTATAACCTCAGTAATTCAAATACGGACAGCTATCTTTTTTCAAACCTTAATCTTTTCAATGATGGCGTACCGTTGAGTAAAGACACAACCGACCAGGAAAATAAAAGGGAGAATAAGGCAAATGCATTTGCAACAACGGTCACATATACAGAACCAATTGCAAAAGACCTTTTCCTGTCTTTTAATTATACATACAGCAATGCTACTTCAACGAACGACAGGTTTACTTATGAAAAGGATCTTAATCAAAAATATACCCAGAGAATTGATTCCCTGAGTAATTCTTATTTGTTCAGGCAGGTCAATAACAAACCCGGTATCAGCTTCAGGGTGGTTAAAAAGAAATATAACTATAGTTTTGGTACGGCTGTTTCCTTTAATAGTTTTAGGCAGGATAACCGCAGCACCAATACTTTGCGGAAGTATAATTTCACTAATTTCTTCCCGTCTGCATCCTTTTATAAAAAACTTAGTGGTTATAGCGGAATCCGGGCAAATTATAACGGCTCTTCCAACGCCCCCAACCTCGACCAGCTGCAACCCATTGTTGACAATTCTGATCCATTATACCAACGTGTAGGCAATCCCGATCTGAATCAATCTTTCAGGCACTCAATAAATTTTAATTTCAATTCCTACAATGTGTTAAAAGAAAGAGGTATGTGGGCGGGCATTTGGGGGGCACTAACGCAAAATGCATTCGTAAATGAAACTACGATCTACAATGGCGGCAAAACTGTTTACAGGACCGTCAATGCAGATGGCAATTATAGCTTCGGTTTATATTCCGATTATAATTTTAAATGGAAAAAGCCGGATATCCGAATCTCATTTGGGCCCAATGCAAATGTTTCCAGGACCATTTCCTATATAAAAACCGAGCCATCATTCATTACGCAAAAAGCAGTGAATAGCAATACCAGTTATGGGTTCAGTTTTAGAATAAGTAAAGAAAAAGAAAAGAAATATGATATCTCACTTAGACCGGAAATAAATTGGGTTAATGCAAAGAACTCGATCAATGAAAGCGCTTCGGCAAAGTATTGGCAGCTCGGTGTGCAGACAGATATAGAAATAACATTCCTGAAAAAATTCAGGTTTGAAACTGAGCTGAATTACAAAGCCAAAAAGAACGACCCCCGTTTTCCTGCCAAAAATAAATACACTTTATGGAATGCTTCTTTAAAACGCTATATCTATAAAGAACTCCTGGAAGCATCTTTTTCGGTAAATGATATTTTAAATGAGAACAGGGGTTATGACAGAACTTTTACTGACTACCGGTACACAGAAACTTATTACAATACCCTAAAACGTTTTTGGATGGTTACATTGACCTGGAATTTTGCTAAAAAAGGTACCAGTAAACCCCAATCTGATTTTTAATTCGCTTAAAAAGATTTTATGAAATACATACTCTTAATAATTATTGCTCTTTCTTTTCAACCCTTACCCGCACAGGTATTCATTGACAAAGGAATGATAGAATACGAAGTAAAACTAAATAACCACAAGGCACTGGGCGAAGGCACCTGGGCGGAAATGTTCAAAGATAAAATTCCAAAATTATCGACCAGTTATTATCAACTTACATTTACAGCGGATAAAAGTATTTACCAGTTTAACCGCAAAGATGAAAAGACAAAAATGCCATGGGGTAATGAAGGGGAAGACAATGTTTGGTTTAATGATTATGTACATGAAAGTTTTGTTCAGCAAAAATCAGTATTCGGGGATACGTATATTTTAACCGACAGCCTTATTAAAATTGACTGGAAAGTAACCAATGAAAACCGTGTGATAGCAGGATTTAACTGCCGCAAAGCGGTAGGTAAATTATTTGACAGCGTATATGTTTTTGCATTTTACACCGATGAAATAACTGTAAGTGGCGGCCCCATGGGCTTACATGGATTGCCGGGTATGATCCTCGGTATTACTATTCCCCGCATGTTCTGCAGTTGGGTAGCTACCACCGTACAGGTGAACGGCGTTAATTACAGTACCATAAATCCTCCTACAAAAGGGAAAAAGAAAAAAGCAAAAGAATTACAGGAAACGGCTGTAAAAGTTAGTAAAGACTGGGGCAGCTGGGGCCAGCAGTCCATATGGAATATATTCTTATAAATATTTAATTCAGCTTCCAACCTTTTCGAATTAAATAGGTTTTACATTTTTTACAAAACTCCTTTTCTTCATTTGTGGGATTTCTTCCTTCAGCATCTCTCATAAAACAGGTGCTTACAGGGCAATGGGCCAAACCCTGTGTATGCCCCAACTCATGAATGGCTAATTTAAACAATTGCATATTGGTTTCTGTCTTGGAAAGCCTGAAGGATGAAGCAACACACGCATTACCCGGCCGAAAACCTAATCCCATTATTCCAAAATCGACAATAGTATTTTTTGTAGTGCTGATATCTTTATTGGTTAAGCCGATGGTTACATGACCTTTTATGGTTTGCCTGCTTAAAAAATGAATCAATGAATCTGCCCGGTAGCGGTTGCGTGGGGCATACCATGCAAGTTGTGGTAAAGCAATTGCTTTTTGTATTTCGATATAGGGATATACTTTTTTAATTTCCTTAAAAACATATTGTACCTGGACATCGCTTATACCATTGAATGGCTGGATATCAATTACTATATTATTTTTAGCAAAAGGATTTACAGCTTCCTTATTTTTACAGGAGCAAAAAAATAAAAGAATGAAAAGAAAATAAAAATGCCTGGGTATCATGAATGAAAGTGCTGAACCAAAACTAGTTTTTCATCTCTTAATTAAATCACAAAACCATCTGGCAATATTGCCCTTTTTTTAATGACCACTATACCATCTTTCACTGTATATAAAGCATGGTCTGTATCTTCCAGGTGAGCGCCGCCGGTAATGCTTACGTTATTGCCAATGCGGCAGTCTTTATCTACAATGGCATTTTCAATTTTACAATGCTCTCCTATTCCAAGTTTTGGAATTCCCCTTACCAATGAATGGGCCATTTCAGGAATAGTTTCATAGTAATCACTGCCCATGATATAGGAACTGATGATCTCTGTACCTTTTCCGATCCTGGTTCTGATACCTATTACACTGCTCACAATTTTTGATGCATCAATAATTGATCCTTCGGCTAAAATACTATGTTCGATAAGTGTACTGCCTATTTTCATGGGTGGCAACATGCGGGCACGGCTGTAGATGGCCCTGTTATCATCAAACAAATTAAATGGCGGTATTTCAAGTGTTAATGCCAGGTTGGCTTCATAAAATGAATATATATTTCCAATATCGGTCCAGTAACCATCATATTGATAACTCACAACCTTTTGCGCATGTATAGAAGCCGGAATTATTTCCTTACCGAAGTCTGTAGCATCTTTTTTATCCTCCAGCAACTGATCAAACAAAAATTTACGGTTAAAAATATAAATACCCATCGAAGCAAGATATTTGCGCCCCTGGGCTTTCATCTCTACGCCTGTGTCACTTTCCCACAGTGGTAACAATTCTTTAGCCGGCTTTTCTATAAATGATGTTATAATATCTTCGGCATCTGATTTTAAAATTCCAAACTCCGGGGCCTCCCTGTCGGCTACCGGGATGGTTGCAATGGAAATATCCGCTCCTTTGTCAATATGATTTTGAAACATCTCCATGAAATCCATCTGGTATAACTGGTCACCGCTTAATATCAATACATACTCAAAGTCATTGTTCTGAATATGTTTTAATGATTGCCTTACTGCATCAGCCGTTCCCTGAAACCAGCCCGGGCTATCGGGTGTTTGTTCTGCTGCCAGGATATCTACAAAACCACTGCTGAAAGCACTGAACTGGTAAGCGTTTTTGATATGCTTGTTTAAAGAGGCAGAATTGTATTGTGTTAATACAAACATCCTGTTGATGTTTGAGTTGATACAATTGGAAATGGGAATATCAACCAACCGGTATTTACCGCCAATGGGCACAGCCGGTTTACTGCGGGTTGATGTTAAAGGATACAATCGGCTGCCTGCACCACCGCCAAGGATCACTGCTACTAATGCTTTACTTATCATGTGGCTTTATTTAAGTTGAGTGGATGTATACAAGTTAATATATTTTTCTGCACTTTTTTCCCAGCTGTTGTCAATCTGCATGATCTGTTTTCTTATCCCGGTCATCTTTTCTTTATCAGCATACAATTCAACCGCCCGGTGAACCGAGTAGGTAATATCCCACACGTTGGCATAATTGAAACGAATACCGTAACCATTTGTTTCTCCAATATCAATGACCGTATCTTTTAAACCGCCGGTACTTCTAACGATTGGAATGGTACCATAACGCAATGCATACATCTGGTTCAGGCCGCAGGGCTCAACCCTGCTGGGCATTAAAATAAAATCGGCACCTGCATACATCTGGTGCGATAATTTTTCATTGTAACCGATCTTTGAGTTGTAATAACCGGCAAAATTTCCGTTCAGATAAGTTAACTGGTCCTCCACTTTTTTATCCCCGCTTCCCAGGATCAAAAAATTCATTTTGTTACCTAACTGGCTGATCGAATCTGTAATAGCCTGTGGCAAAAGATCTGCTGCTTTTTCGCCAACCAGGCGGCCTATAAAAATAAATAAAGGCAGTTTTACATCCAGCTTAAAATCCTTACAGAGTTTTTTCTTGTTCAGTTGTTTACCTGCTTCGGCATCTTTTACAGAAAAATTATCCAGGATATAGGTGTCGGTCTTGGGATCCCAAACAACCGTATCAATACCATTTAAAATACCACTGCACTTGGCTTGTTCCTGCACAAATAATTGTTCTATCCCATTGGCATTTTCTGTAAGCTCCTCCATATAACTCGGACTTACAGTTGTAACCCTGTCGGCACATTTTACCGCACAGGCCAGTGGGTTTATCATATTATCCCAATCCAGTAAACCCCATTGCCAGGTATCCCATGCAGGAATATAATTGCTGTTATCCCAGCTCATCCATCCCTGGTATTGTGCGTTGTGGATGGTTAATATAGTCGGCACTTCTGCCAAATGACGGTAGTCAAAACAATTACGCATCATGAATGGGATCAGGCCGGTATGATGATCATGTACATGCACGGCATCGGGCCTGTGCTGCCATGCCCCAAGCCAATCTACCACGGCTATCTGGAATGCAGTGAAGCGTTCGGTATCATCATCGTAGTTATATACATTCTCCCGGTCGAGTAATCCATATATGTCAACACAATACAGGTCAAAATCAAGCTTATTCGTTTTTTCCTTGATGATGGTATAATCAAAATGTGAATTGCCCATGGCGATATTCCCTTTGTGTTCTACCGTCCATTCATTTTCGTACAAAAATTTGGTGCGGTGCATGGGCACCACCACTTTGGCAATATGCCCAAGTTGCTGTTGGTATTTGGGCAGGCTGCCTACAACATCGGCAAGGCCGCCAACCTTTGCATAAGGGTAACATTCTGCACTAACATGTAAAATTTCCATTCATTGGTTTTATTGCTGTTCAATTTACCAATCATTTTGATGTTAACCAATTTGCAATGAAAATTTTTCGCAATGATTATTTTATTCTATTTTCAACAACTTAAAAATAACAATATGCCAATTGAACAAAATGATTTGATAACTCCCATCGAAAATCAACCCTTAAAGGAAACAAACTATGGCGCTTTAAGCACCCTGGTTACGGTGTTCTTTTTTTGGGGATTTATTGCAGCAGGAAACAGTATTTTCATTCCATTCTGTAAACATTATTTTCATTTAGACCAGTTTCAAAGCCAGTTGATAGACTTTGCTTTTTATACTGCTTATTTTGTTGGAGCCCTTGCATTGTTTGCGTATGGAGCTTTTGGCGGCAAGGACCTGGTAGGCAAATGGGGATACAAAAGAAGTATTGTATACGGCTTACTCTTCTCGGCCCTGGGTGCAGCGGCCATGATCATCGCCGTAAATGCCAATACTTTTGCCGGGATGCTGGTAGGTTTTTTTATAGTTGCATTGGGGTTCTCCTTACAACAAACTGCAGCGCAACCATTTTCCATTTCACTAGGGGATCCCGCTACTGGAGCCAGCCGTGTAACTCTCGGCGGTGCGATCAATTCCTTTGGTACTACTATTGGGCCCATATTTGTTGCACTGGCATTGTTTGGTACCACGGCTGCTATTACAGATGAAAAAATTGCAGCTTTAAGTTTGAGTAAAGTGATTATTTTGTATACCTGTGTGGGCGCATTGTTCATTGGTGCTGCAGCTCTTTTCTATTTTTCTAAAAAGGTTCCTGCGGGCATCATGGAAGAGAAAACAGAAAAAGCCAACAAGGCATTATATATGTTATTGATCATGGCGGGATTGCTGTTCATGATGTTCGTTCCCGTTTTTAATACCTATAAAACTGATATGACCAATGCCACTGATGTGGAGAAGCATGCTATGGAGGCTTACAGGATGCGTTGGTTATTGGGTGCACTGGCAGTAGTACTCGTGGGATTGCTCGTTGCCAACCTCAGTTCAAAAAAGAAAGCTGATGGCTGGGGAGCCATGCAATATCCTCAACTGGTGCTCGGCATGCTTGCCATCTTTGTATATGTAGGTGTTGAAGTTACCATCGGCAGTAACCTTGGGGAGTTGCTGAGACATGCCGATTTTGGCGGTGTGCAGGCATCTGAAGCTACTCCCTACATTGCCATGTATTGGGGAAGTTTAATGATTGGCCGCTGGGCTTATGCAGTAGGCGCATTTAAAATGAAAGAAAGCACAAGGGTCATTTTGCAGATCATAGTACCTCTTGTAGCATTTGGGGTAATAATAGGAGTTAATACCCTATTCAACTATCCTATGCAAGCATTGTATTATTATATTATTTGCGTGGCCCTTCAGATCGTTGGCTTTTACTTCTGTAAGAACAAGCCGGCAAGAACCCTCTTAATATTCAGCCTGCTGGGAATTATTGCCATGGTGATCGGTACGCAAACTACCGGCACTGTTGCCATCTATGCATTCCTCAGCGGTGGGTTATTCTGTTCCATTATGTGGCCCTGCATCTTCAGTTTATCGATTGCCGGCCTGGGAAGATTTACAACACAAGGTTCTGCTTTCCTGATCATGATGATCCTGGGTGGAGGAATTATTCCTCCGTTACAGGGCAAGATCGCAGATTATCTTCAGTCCAATTCAACTGTTGACGGAAGTGGTATTCATAATTCCTACTGGATCGCAGTCATCTGTTTTGTTTACCTGGCCATATTTGCTTTTGCCGTGAAGGGCATTTTGAAAAGGCAGGGTATTGATTATGATGCACAGGTTGAAGGAAGCAGTCATTAAACCCCTAATCCCTAAAAAGGGAGTTTCTTAGCGTACTTTGCGAATCACTTTGCGACCTTTGCGGTTTTATTTTTACCGCAAAGGTTGCAAAGAAAAAACGGAAAGAAACGCAGAGCAGAATCTTTGAAATTCAATAGTTCTTAATAGCACAACACGATATGTTTTATTGAATTGATAATTCAATTAGTATGGCACAAAGAAAAGAATATGCAATTGGTATTGATATAGGCGGTACCAATACCAAGTTTGGTATTGTAGATCACCGGGGAGATACTTTATACCGCGGTGTTATTGCCACCAATAAATACGAAGAGATAGAACCTTACCTCGATGAATTATATGAGGCCCTCTCTCCTGCTATCCAGGAAGTGGGTGGTATTGAGACCATTAAAGGGATCGGCATTGGCGCACCCAATGGCAATTATTACAGTGGTACCATTGAATATGCACCCAATTTAAAATGGAAGGGCATTGTACCGCTGGCAAAACTGATCACCGAAAAATTTAATGTCCCGGCAGCATTAACCAACGATGCCAACGCTGCGGCTATTGGTGAAATGATGTATGGTGCAGCCAAGGGCATGAAGGATTTTATCATGATCACCCTGGGCACCGGTGTTGGAAGCGGTATTGTTGCCAACGGGCAATTGATTCTTGGTCATGATGGCTTTGCAGGAGAACTTGGCCATACGATTATTGTACCCGGAGGCCGTATGCACTGGAGTACAGGTTTTGCAGGTTCTTTGGAAGCATATACCAGTGCTACCGGTGTAGCCATGACAGCTGTTGAATTTTTACAGTCAAGGCCGGATGAAAAAAGTTTATTAAGAGATTTTGCATCAACAGATATTGACAGCCGGGTTGTTTATGACTGTGCTGTTAAAGGCGATAAGATAGCCAAAGATGTGTATGCCTTTACCGGTAAGATACTGGGAGAAGCGTTGGCCAATTTTGTAATGTTCTCTTCACCCGAAGCCATTATTTTATTTGGCGGACTTACCAAAGCTGGCGACCTCATTATGAAACCAACCAGGGAGCATATGGAAAAGAACCTGCTGCCCATTTTTAAAAATAAAGTGAAGCTAATTTTTAGTGAGTTGAAAGAAGCTGATGCTGCCATACTCGGGGCAAGTGCATTGGTTTGGGAGATGAAGGGGTGATTTAAAATTCAGCAAATAAAAAAACCCTCTTACGAGGGTTCTTTTCTAATGGGGGTAAAACAATTATTTTATTCTTAAAACCGGCCTTAACTTATAATCTCCTGTTCCTTCTTTTGTAACAGATAAAGCTGCATCAAAATCAATGATTATGGTTTCCAGGGTTTCATTCAGGTCTTTGCTTATTTTAAGTTTTAAACCCGATTCTGCTCCACTTGGAACCGTTAACGGATAAACCACTCCTGCATCTTTAATGGTATTGTTTGGGCCCAATACAAATCGTATTTCTTTTACAGTCTGAAATGGAAATACACCGGTTGCCAATAAAGTGTCTACACCATTTTGCAGATCCAGTAACCGGTAGATACCCGGGGTTGTTACTAAAGTTACCCAACCTGTGTTTAATGAATCATCTGAGAATTTAACCCTCACTTCCCGGATATCAACATTCACTTCTTCGTATGCTGTGGGTGCATCTGTTAAGCGTACGTTTAAAGTGGAAGTACCTGCTGCATTGTCTTTCTTACAGGAAATAAATGCTACTGAGCCAGCTAATAAAATGGCGGCTAAAATGCTGATGTTCTTTTTCATAGTTATGTTTTTATACAGCACACAAAGAGAAAATCGTGCCAACATCAGGAATTGTGACAAAGTTCATATAATTGCAATTGTCATTTTTTGGTAATGATGAATACTGCCGGCACCGGCCTTTGCTGGCCTTTATCACTGGGCTTGATGGTTTCTTTCCCGTTGATCAGCATACAACTGCTGCCGCCACCATCTAAATTTAGTGCTTCAATACAGCCAAGGTCAGCAAGAAGTTTTGCTTCCTGTTCTAAAGTTGCGCCTTCTGCAATACCGGGGAACCTGCCCTGTATAACCATGATGATGAGGTAACCATCACCTGTATAACCCATACAGGTTCGTGGATGTTTATCATTGATGGCTTTGCCGGTAAACATTTTTTCTTCTTCATTAAAAATTTTAATACCGTCTCTTTGGTCAATTAAAACTGGTCCGCCTCCTATAGCAGTTCTCATTTTCCATTTTTTAAAAGCAGTATCTGATATGAACCTTCTATTTGACTTTTTATTTTCCTTTTTTAGCTTAACAGGATCACCATGTATTAAAAAGACTGGCAAGAACTCTTTTTCTAAATTTTGTTTTGCGTAAGCATGTTTTTTTGAACTGTCAGACCTTACCCAGGCAATATCAGCTTGTCTTTTTTTAGAAATGCCAAGAGCACCTCTTACTATTGGTATGTCATTTAAAACCGTTGTATCAGTTTTTGACCTGATCTTTCGTACAGTGTGAGACAATATTCTACCTTCTTTTATAACAGTATTCAGATTTTGATTAGTTTCAAAAGAAAAAAAAGTGCCATTAACTACAACCAACGGTTTATCATTCTTTTCATAAAATTTAAAAGGCGTTAGCCTTCTTCTCAGTGTTGTATCTGTTGTAAAATCCAATGCCATATCTTTCAACCTTGCTTTTACATAAAAAGCAATAAATGGTTTTTCGTCTAAAGAATCAGTAGTTTTAAATACCTGCACAGAGAAAGGCAATGGTGCGTAGTCCGCATCAACATTTACCCATTTTACCTGTGCAAAGGAATTAAGAGTGATCAATAAAGAAACAGCCAGTATGATACCGGCTGCAATGAAAATTCTTTTAAATAGTAATGATAGAGATGCTTCGTGCCTCAGCATGACAGGGTCTTTAGTTTTCTAAATTTTTTTCTTCCATCCATTTATTTCTTCCATAACCCGGTATCACGTGCTTTTCAGAATGATACGATGAACGTACCAACGGTCCGCTCTCTACATAATCCAGTCCAAGGTTATAGCCAATTTCTCTAAATTCTGCAAACTCATCCGGATGCACAAAACGGGCTACCGGTAAATGTTTTTTGGTGGGCTGCAGGTATTGGCCAATGGTCACCACATCAACATGGCTGGCCTTCAGGTCTTTCAAAGTTTGAATAACTTCTTGTTTCTCCTCGCCCAGTCCAAGCATGATCCCGCTTTTGGTACGCATCCCCCCTTCCTTTAAGATCTCCAGGGTTTGCATACTCTGCCGGTATTTGGCCTGGATACGGACCTGCCTTGTCAGCCGCTCTGTAGTTTCAATATTATGGCTCACCACTTCCGGTGCTGCATCAATTATACGTTGTATATTTTCTTTGTTTCCTTTAAAATCAGGTATCAGTGTTTCTAAAGTAGTGGTTGGATTTAAAGCTTTCACAGCCTTAATGGTATTGTACCAAATGATGCTGCCGCCGTCTTTCAGTTCATCCCTGTCAACCGAAGTAATTACCGCATGCTTCACTTTCATCAGGTTAATGGCTTCGGCCACGCGTTGGGGTTCATCCCAATCAACTTCCAGTGGCCGGCCGGTTGCTACATTGCAAAACCCGCAGCTTCTTGTACAGATATTTCCGAGTATCATGAAAGTGGCTGTGCCTTCGCCCCAGCACTCGCCCATATTAGGACAATTACCGCTTTCGCAAATGGTATGTAGTTTATGTGTGTCAACAAGGCTTCTTACGTGACGGTACTCTTCTCCAATGGGTAATTTCACCCTTAACCAATCAGGTTTCTTTGGCTTCTGTTCTATTATTCCGTCAATTACGGGCAATTCTATCATGAAGAAAAATTCTAAATATTAATGAATCTGCTTTCTTATTTTCTTTTTCCAAACAATATGGTGAAGTAGGCTGAAAAGAATAATTGTCTTTCTTTATTATCAAACATCTGCGGAATCTTTTTTGAATAGAATTCTGCAGCTAAACCAACTTCAATGGCAGCCAACAGGTCATTATAACGGCCATAATCAAAACGCAGTCCCGGTTTAATATAAAGTCCCGGCGTCATTTTTAAATGATCCCAGCCTTTGCCTAGTCCCGGTCCACCATAATACGGGCCGTTCTTAAACAGCAAACTATCCTCCGAATCGAATGTTATAAAAGTACGCTCACCATTCTTATCAACCTCCACTTCATAAGCCCGCAAAAAACCAAGACTTATTCCGCCACCAATATTGGCTGTAATGCTCACCCCGTTCTTATTGCTTTTATTACCCAGCAGGAACTGTTTTTGAACCCCCAGTTTTACAGGATAAAAGAAATTGACCTTGCCATAAATGATGGGTGAGGTTGGTGCACTGGGATTACTTTGCTTTTCTTCTTTTTGGTGTTTGCGTTCAGCTATTTCCAACTGGTACAGGGTGGCATTCTTTACAGATTTGGAATAGCCTTTTTCAAAAGAAATGCCATAACCGTCCGAGATTAATTTAATGCCAAAGGCATAATGTTTCCGGTAAGCAATAACACCTTCCTCTTCTGCCCTGATCTGGGCATTGATCTTGGTCCGCTTTTCTTCTTTGCGGCTTTTTTTAGTTGACCTGGTTTCCTGGGCAAAGGCAGAAACTGAAAAGGTAGCTGCTGCTAAAAGAATTAATAATGGCTTCATGTAATCTGTTTACTGGCGTAAATTTATGCAAAAATACTATCTACTGTTTAAAGATGATACATTTGCGGTAAGAACTGCTGCATTTCGGGCTTAAAAACTTTAATAATTTAAATTTTAACAAATGACTGCTTCTATTGTTTACAAGGGCCATTTAAGATGCGCATGTACCCATATACAAAGCGGCACTGTAATAGAAACTGATGCACCGACAGATAACCGTGGAAAAGGCGAACGCTTCAGCCCCACAGATACCCTCTGCGTGGCGCTGGCAACCTGTGTTGTAACTACCATGGCTTTAAAAGCAAATGACATGGAAATTGATCTTTCCAACACAACTATTGCTGTTACCAAACATATGTTAAGCGATCCCAGGAGAATTGGAAAGGTGGACGTGATATTGAATTTTCCATCTTCTTTACAGCTGGATGAAAAAGACCGCAGCATTTTACAAAGGGTTGGCGATAATTGCCCGGTGATGAAGAGCCTGCATCCGGATATGGAATTGAATGTTGAGTATCATTGGTAGCAAAGCCCCCTAACCCCCGAAGGGTGAACTTTGGACTCTGCATTTTTCAGTGCTTCTGTGTCTCTGTGGCAATAAATTGGTCAGACCGAGGGTCGGACCATAAGTTCAATTGTTTCTAAGTAATTTATTTCCAACACTGCAATCCAGGCAGCGTTTTTTATTACAGTATTCATTCTTTAACTGTATCAATGCCTGTGAATCAAAAGCCGTTCTGTTTTCGATCTGTAAACTTGTAAACCCATTCGTGATCGTATTTTTTTCTGCCTTGATCTCTTCCAGCCATTGCAGCGCCTTGTCCTTGTATTGCTCTTCATGATGATAATGGCCATAAGCAAATAAAATGGGAACAACTGTATTAATGAGAATATTAGCCGTCATCTGCTCACCCAATTTTTTCTTTTTAAAAGCAGTGGGCTCATCAAAAACATAATGGTAATGCCAGTAATCATTGGCGGTGACCTGCAGTATTTCTTTAATGCTTTTTATGCCGGCGCTTTCTTTTATTTTTGAGAACAGGTGCAGGCTTTTATGCACCAGCATAGCCAATTGAGCCAACCTTATTGTTGGGAAATTTGATGGCCGCATACGCAAAAAGATCATCGAAGCTTCAATTTTTTGCAGCTTGTATTTCTTTCTTAAAAATTGATACTCCTTTTGCAGGAGTTTTGGATAATCCCCTGTAAAGTCAACTTCTAATAATCCTGCCTGGCCAAACAGCAATGCTTCAACCTGGTGGATCTGGTCTTTGTGTTTAGCCAGGATATTCATCGGAATGGATCTTGCCATTTTTTCAAAAGCAATGCCGTTCAGTTGTATGCCAAAGTTTTTTGCCAGCAGCCACCAGCATATTTCTTCCCAGTGGTTATTGTTTTGTTGCAGCTGATCAAACACATACCGGGTCTTGCTTTCCAGCCTTTCAACCAATATCCGCTCCTTCCAGCTTTGCCAGGTGAGCATATTTATTTGATGAATATTTTTTTCGCATGGAATAAATGAATCCGTGTTCATCAACTCATCATATTTGTTCAGTAGTATCTTCGGTACTTTATCCTGCAATATTAAAGTTGAGAATGACAGGTTGAGGTTGATATCATTTTTCCAGACCACGTGGAGTATCACATTTTTATAATGCTTATCGCCACTATGCTTATGATTCTTCCAGTCGGAGCTGTTGATGTGTAGTTCGATACTGCCCGCCCAGATAGTAGCACCGATCTTAATTTTAGCATCTGTAAAATCGGGCCCCTGGTTGGTATTAAACATGCCGGGGTGAATGATCTGTAAAGCTTCCCCTTCATCAGTCTGCAATTCTTTTGCATTAAAGTATTGGAATTGCCATATATATTGCAACAGGCGTTCGGTCAAGGGAAACGTTTAATGGTTTAAATCGTACAAAGGTTTAAAGTTATTATACGGTTTCCTGCTTACAGTGTTGCAAATAACATGATAAAATGTTTTTTTCAACAACCCTTCAACCCTTAAACCTTTAAACGTTGTAATTCCTGCACTACCCTGCTTACCGGGAGGCCCATTACGTTGTAAAAATCACCTGTGACCGACCTGATCCCTACCACCCCGATCCATTCCTGGATGGCATAGGCACCGGCCTTGTCATAAGGTTTGTATTTATCGATGTAGAATTCAATTTGAGGCAAACTCAGTTCATGAAAATGTACTTGGGTAGTTTCTGCAAATGCAATTTCTTTTTCAGCATGCAGGATAACCACACCGGTAATTACCCGGTGTTGTTTGCCCGAAAGGGCAGATAAAATATGCACTGCATCTTCCCTATCCTTGGGTTTGCCAATGATCCTGTTCTCTAAAACAACAATGGTATCGGCAGCAAGGATGGGTATTGTAATATCATTTGTTTGTTTTATTACCAGGGCTTTGTTCCTGGCGATGTGGATGGCTGTTTCTTCAATCGTTAAACCTGCAGGATAAGATTCATCCGTTTCTTTCACCAATACATCGAATGGTATTTCGGCCCACTCCAGTAATTGTTTGCGGCGCGGGGACTGGGAAGCTAAAATGATCTTTTGCATAAACCTGTTTTTGAGTAAACCCATAAGGTTTTTGTAGGGTTTTTGGTCAAACCTATAAGGTTTTCGTAGAGTTTTTAAAATGTTAAGGACCTGTATAAAACCTTATAGGTTTTTTATCCGCTCTCCTGAAACCTTATAGATTTTATGAATAAATTTTAAAGAATATCATCGATAACAGCCCGGCCATCATAACAAATTTTATAGTGGTACTTAACTGGTGATAATCTTTAGGAACCTGTGCTTGATAAAGCTTCCACAATACCCAAACCAGGGGGGCAATGATCAATGCAATACAATAAATGGCACTCCAGTACCAGCCAAACTGTAAGACATAGAACTGTACAATGGCGATCGTGCCGATCAGAACGATCAGCCATACTGCAACAAAAACCTTGCTGGCCGGTATACCCCAGGCAATAGGAATGGTTTTGCAGCCGTATCTTTTATCCCCTTCTATGTCTTCCATATCCTTTACCACTTCTCTTATGAGCGAAATAACAAAAGCAAAGCCGGCATATAAAAAACTGATCCGCATAAAGCGATACAACTCGGCTTGCCATTCTGACGGTTCACATCTGTTGCAACCTAAACTACGATAATAACAAAGAAAGCAGACCAGGATCACCCATGCAGTAAGCAATGAGATTAGAACGTTGCCAACCAGCAATTTCTTTTTTAAACTAATACTATAAGCGAATAATAATACGACACAGATGGTATTGGAAAAACCCAGCCAGAAAACGGGTGTTTGAGAATCAACATAAAAACCAAGCAGAATTCCTGTTACAGAAAACACAATATGGATAACAATGGCCCATCGCCTCTTTATCCATTTATCAATGATCTTCTTTTCAGGCTTGTTTATTTCATCAATATTCAGGTCAAAATAATCGTTGATAATGTTACCGGCTGCTGCGATCAGTAATGATGAAACCATCAGCATTAAGAAATGGTTGCCTCCGAAAGAAGTAAATACCTCTTCTTCGCTTCTTGAAGAAAAGGGATGTACAAACGTAAGCTTAAACAACAGCTGCGTTACGGCGATCATAACCAGGTTGGGCCATCGTACCAGTCTTAAAAATGCAGAGATCAATTTCATGAAAAAATTATGCAGCGAAAATAAGCATTGATAATCAAATAGGAGATTATCTTGAGGCAACGGTAGTATCCAGGTCCCAATGGTTGTTCAGTTTCAATACTTTTTCAATAACGTCCCGTACACAGCCTTTGCCACCATCGATCGGGGAAATATAATGGGATATTTGTTTTATTTCTGGCGCCGCATCGGCCGGGCAACAGGGCAGACTGGTTAGCTGCATGGGTATATAATCAGGTATATCATCGCCCATGAACAGTATCTCATCCCAACTTAATCCGTGCTCTGAAACATATTCGATGAGCTTTTCTTTCTTGTTGTCAATTTTCAAAAAACAATCTTTTATGCCAAGGCGATCCAGTCTTTCTTTAACAGCATCAGAAGTTCCACCTGAAATGATAACAACCCTATACCCTTTTTTAACCGCAAGCTGTAATGCATAGCCATCCCTGATATTCATCTGCCTGGCCATTTGTCCATCCTCCAGTATCAATAAAGAACCATCGGTGAGTACACCGTCAACATCGAACACAAAAGTTTTAATGGTTTTAAATTTTTCGAGAACGTTCATAACGTTAATCCGTTTAGTAGTTAATCCGTTAATTCGTGGGGACAGTTAATCCGTTAATTTGTTTATTGGTTAATCCGTTGGGATTATGCAATCTATAAAAGTTATTAAACCTGCTTGCTGCATACCAATTAACGATTTAACGGATTAACGGATTAACGTTTCTGATTATCCCTCCACTCATACACCCAACTGCTTTGTATCATCTCCAAATGGCCTTCATTGCTTTCTTCGGCCTTGCCTTCAAATTTTGGTATTTCCAAAACCCATTTAAGCAGGTCGGTAAAACGGATGCGGTATATTTTGCTTTCGCCAAAGTCATCACCAAAGCGTTCGTACAACTTCATGGCTATATCTTCGTAATCGTTCCAGTGTATGGGAGGTTCAAAAGTCATAATTTATTATTTAGTTAATCCGTTAATTGGTTAATCCTTTTATTGGTTAATCCGTTAATCCGTGTGGAGTATGCTATTTGGAAGAGCTATTAAAGTTGCTTACTGCATACCAATTAACAAATTAACGGATTAACGGATTAACGTTGATTATTCGCCTAAAAATTGTGTCTGGTCGGGTAATGTTACCGAAATTTCGCCATCCCCATCCAGCAAAACACACTGGCATCCAAGACGTGAATTTATGCGTGGACTTACTGCCCTGTCAATAAAATCTTCTTCCTTATCGCTTAGCTCCTCTAAAAATTCATCTCCCTGTTGGACATAAATATGACAGGTACTGCAGGCGCAAACCCCGCCGCAGTTATGGTGCAGTTCAATATTATTTTTTAATGCAACTTCTAAAATAGACTGATCAGGTTCAATTCCGGTTAAAGTTATTGGGTCCAGGCCTTTCTGTTCAAACTTAAATGTTATACTATACATACTGCAAATTTCGGGTTGCAAACCTACTTTAAATTACCAATTAAGGAAAATATAAGTTTACGATCCCGTTTTTAGAGTTTGAAAAGTAAAAAGGTTTTACTACTTTTCGCTTTAATTCAATAACTGTAATGAAAATAACATCACCCGTTTTTTATGCCACTGCGATCGTATTTTCCTGTATTTGTAACTGCTCCTGTGGTAACAATAGTAAAGAAGATGGCAAACCCAAACCAGACAGTTCCAAAGTAGCTGAACGCAAAAAAGTAAACCCTAAGCCTGAGAACCGCCCCCCGATCGTAAATATTGTGGATACGCTGGTGGCTAAAACCATCATCATTTATGTAAAGGATAGTGCCGCTACTTTTGAACGCATCAGTTTAAAACTCGGCAATATCTATGGTGTAACGCTTCCGCAGTACATTAAAAAAAATAACCTGAAAACTACCGGAGCCCCCATGGCCTGGTATAAAAAACAAAAAGCACCCTATTTTTTTGAGGCCGGTATCCCCGTAAATAAAAAGGGAGCTAAACCGGTAGCCGGCGTACAGGTACGTGAAATAGCTGCAGGCAAAGCCGTGATAGCTCATTTTTTCGGGCCCTTTGAACTGTTGCCACAGGGATATGATGTTGTAAAAGAATGGATGAAAGAGAATAAGAAAATTGCTGCCGGTGCACCTTATGAAATATATATAACCGACCCGATCGATAAAAACGGCAAACCCGTTGACCCTTATAAGATACAAACTGATATTATTTTCCCGGTAAGATGATTTATTGCCCCTTCATGATGCTGTCCGTCATCTTCAGGTAAATGTATTTAAGCCTGGGATGATCAGCCAGCAACCGGATGTGCTTATCCAATGTAAACATATCATTGCGTGCTGCGGGGCCGGTCTGTGATTTGGCGGGAGAAATGGTTTCAACACGTTGAGCCGTTTCTTTGATCAATGGTGCCAGTAATGAAAAATCAATATTTTCTTTTTTGCAGAAATCTTCCGCAAGGGCATATAAATGATTGGTGAAATTACTTACGATAACTGCTGCTATGTGCAGTTTTAGCCTTTGCTCGTCATTGGCTTTGGTAACAATGGATGATAAAGTGCTTGCAAAATCTTCCACCAGAGTTATGGTCTCGTCTGTATTGGCATCAATTAAAAAAGGGATATCCGTGCTGTATTCCATCTCCTTACGAAGGCTTTGCATGGGATAAAGCACACCATAATTAACAGAAATATCTTTCAACACATCTTTAGGTACCGAACCGGCAGTATGTAGTATCATTTTATTACCCAGGTGAATGCTGTTGTTCAGTTCGTATAAAGCGCCGTCAATAACAGCTACCAGGTAGAGTTCTGCAGTTTTATCAATGACTCCGCTATAATCTGCAAACCCACAGTTTAATTCAGTTGCCAGTGTTTTGGCATGTGCTTCATTGCGGCTGATGACCTGGATGATCTCATGCCCGTTCTGTTTACACAAACGGCCCAAAACAGAAGCCACATTCCCGGAACCGATAATTACAATCCGCATATCTTAACTTTGCATTCATGAAACTCTCACAAAGGTTAGCAATTGGCTACGTACAAACAAAATTTAAATTGTTAAGCCTGCTATCTAAAAAAAAGACAGCAGAAAAGGCTTTAGAGGTTTTTGGAACCCCATTTCTTAAGTCGGTTAGGAAAGCTCCCATTAAGGATGCTGAGATCATTCATTTTCATTTAAATAATAAAAGAGTGACCGGGTACCGGTGGAACCATCCCCAGCCCCGTAAAGCATTGATCTTACATGGCTTTGGTTCTGCTGCCCATAAATTTGAAGACTATGCCACATTGCTCACGGAGAAGGGGTTTGAAGTGCTGGCTTTTGATGCCCCCGCACACGGTGAAAGCGAAGGGTCTACTACCAATGCCATTGAATATTGTGAAATGATAAAAAAAGTAATGAAGGAGTTTGGGCCGGTACAACATTTTTTGGGACATTCTTTTGGCGGCATCTCCTTAAGTCTTGCGTTGGAGACGATACCACATGATGAACATACAAGGGTTGTATTTATTGCGCCTGCAACTGAAACAACCACGGCAGTTAATGGTGCTTTCAATATGTTGAAAGTAAAAAATGAATCAGTTCGACAGGAGTTTGAAAAACTTGTTTTGAAAGTAAGCGGAAAGAAACTGGAATGGTTCTCTATGCGCAGGGCCATGTATAATATCCGGGCTTCTGTTCTTTGGATACATGATGAAGAAGATGATATAACACCCTGGACCGATGCGTTAAAAGTAAAGGAAGATAATCACTCCAATATACAATTCGTACTCACAAAAGGTCTTGGACATCAAAAAATTTACCATGATGCCGGTATTAAAAACATGGCCGTTGAATTCATAGAAAAGGGTTAAAATTCGTTAAGCCCCAATAAGATTT
>JBDSGK010000006.1:0-12985 GCA_039919015.1 Ferruginibacter sp. | reverse complement strand
GGCCCTTTGTCATCAATAGGTTTTCCCAGCGGATCAACCACTCTTCCAATTAAAGAATTGCCAACAGGTATATCCATCACTCTACCTGTCCGCTCTACTTCATCCCCGGCTTTAAGCAATGAATCTTTGCCTAAAAGAATAACTCCTATTTCATCTTCATCAATATTATATGCAATACCAAAAAGACCATTGGGAAATTCCAGCAGTTCTTCAAAGCCTGCGCCCGGAAGCCCGGAGACTTTGGCGATACCGGTGGACACACTTGTAACCAGGCCCACTTCTCGGGGCTTCATAGAAAAATTAAAATTTTCTATTCCCTTGTCTAATTGACTAAAGCTGTTGTTTACAATATTATCTATTTCATTTGCTGGCATATTATTTTTTTTTCGGCTCTGGCTCGGGCTTTACTTTTTCTTTCATGTTTTCTGAAATATTTTTTTCCAGTGAATTCAAATATTCTGAAAAACTCCAGGCAATTTTATAACCATTTGTTGAAAGCTCGATACCACTAATTATTTCGGGTGCAGTTTTAAATTGCAAGGTTGCCTTTGTATCAAGCACTTCATTTACGGCATCATTTATTTTCTTTTGCTGCTTTGCAGGAAGTTCAAATGCACTTCTTACCAAAATAGTATTGGCATTGGCTTTAAACGCATCAATGAATTGTTTCTTCTCATCATCTTTTAAAGCTGCCAGGTGCTGGTTGAATGTGTTGGCTGACTGCTCTTCCAGACTTATGGAAGCAATATCACCCAACGCTTTTCTTGTTATGGCAAAAACCTGTTGTTGAATTTTTTTCGTTACCTGCAGGTTATCATTCTCCTGCTTTTCTTTTGCAGCTTTCTCCATTTTGGTACGCAAGTCGTCTGCTTCCGTTTTTGCAGCATCCATCAATTGCTGCTTCTGCGTATTTGCATCCGCAACCGCTTTATCCATCAATTCTTTTTTTTGCTGATCAAAATCTTCATTTTTCTTTTTGAAATCATCTTGTTCTTTTTGAGCAACAGCTTTTTTATCATCTGCATCCTTCAATTGATTCCTGATTTTTTTCTCCCGTTCATCAATAGCATTGAGAATTGGTTTATACAAAAACTTCTTTAGCAACCACACCAAAATGAGGAAATTAATTACCTGCGCTATTACGGTAAACCAGTTAATTTTCATTACCTATTATTTTGCGATGACGTGGTTCCAGAAAGGATTGGCAAAAATGAGAATCATCGAAACCACGAAACAGTATATCGCTATAGATTCTATCATGGCCAAACCGACAAATAATGTTCTTGTAATAGTAGGGGCAGCATCGGGTTGTTGCGCAATGGAGCTTAATGCCGATGATACTGCTTTGCCTTCGCCCAGCGCCGGCATCATGCAACCAATGCCGGTTGTAAGCCCCGCAGTTACAATTGATATTACTGCAATAATAGTTGTACTATCCATTTTGTTTTTATTTACTTGTTGTAGAAATTGTTTTATCTGTTTTCTTTGAATCATGTACAGCCGCAGTTATATAAACTGTTGCCAGTATGCTGAAAATATATGCCTGCACCATACCGGTCAACAGCCCAAGCGCATTCATTATAACCGGAAAAATAAAAGGGGATATCGTTAAAAGAATGGCGACGATCATGCCACCACTCATAATATTGCCAAACAACCTTACGGCCAATGCCAGTGTGCGTGACACTTCGCTGATGAGATTAAAGGGCAGCATGATAAACGTTGGTTTTAAATATGATTTCAGGTAACCACCTAAACCACTTTTTTGAATACCAAAAAACGGAACTGCAATAAACACACAAAGTGCCATGGCCGTTGTGGTAGAAAGCGAAGCTGTTGGCGGCGTGTAGCCCGGAAAAATAATACAGAGATTGGCTGTGCCAATAAATAAAAACAAAGTGCCGATAAAGCCGATATATTGTTCGGGATGATTTAAGCCGACATCTTTAATTTGTTTGTTGATGCCAGTTACAATCATTTCGAGAATGCATTGCCAGCGTGAAATGGTATTGTCTGTTTTTAATTTTCGTGTTAGCAGTATTGCTGCTATTATTAATACCAGCATGATAGCCCATGTAGTAACAAGAGTAAGATTAATAGTAATAAAACCATGCTGCCAGAAAATTGTTTCGTCGGGGCTAAGCTTCATGAGCTACCTCCTTTTTTATCTGCCCATTTTTTTCATCTACCGATTTTGTATAACGGATAACAACAAAACGGGCCGCTACAAAGCCAATCAGGCATACAATTAATTTTTTCCAATCACCCAACCCAATAAAATAAAATCCAATCAATACAATACCAACCCGAAAAATGAAACTGCCTAAAACCAGTAATGCAGGCATTTTTGATGCAGTTAATTTTTTTACAGTAAACCAAAGGCCGCCGAAAAATACTGTTCCCAGCAACAAGCCAACTATCAATGGTAGTAACAGGTTCAAGATTTCATTCATCGTTTTCTTGTTTATTGTTATGCATTTCTTTGTCTTCTTTATCTACCCAATGCCAGGCAATTATGCAGCCTGTAATGATACCAACGAACAACAAACTCAGTGTCCAGGAAAATGATTGTGGATGCCTTTTATCAAGCCAAATCCCCAATGCAGCACCTAGTAATGAAGGAACTGCTACCGACCAGCCAATCATACCCATCATGCCCAATCCAGACCATGCGTTGCTCTTTTGATGCTGCGCTTTTAATTTTCGTTTTTCTTTCCTGGCAACCTCATCGCTGAAAAAATTATTTTCGTTATCATTTGCTGCAGATTCCATGTTAAATATTCCGAAGTTTATCGAAGCTGTAAATAAATCCTCTTTCTAATTTTGCGATAACAGTGGTTACCTGTTTTTGATTTTCATCCGCTGATTTAAAATCTTTTTTTACCAACTCGCCAAGTTTGCCCAAATCTGCACCACCAACCGCATTACGTACCGATACCAAAACCTGTGTGCCGGCTTTTACCAATACGCCATTATCAACAGCTATATAATGTGAAGTACCGTCTGCCTCATAAGTAAATATGCCAGGTACCAATGCAGCCACGCAATCAAGCCGCTGCGGCAATAAACCATAAGAACCTTCACTTGTTTCTATCACTATACTGCTTACATTTTTTATATCCGCAAACACTTTAAACGGAAGCAGGATTTTAAGGTTCATTACTATTTTTTCCATAGCATTTTATTTAACTGCTTCTTTTTCTTTTACAACGTCCTTTACATTATTCTGATTGGTATCATCATTGGTTTCCTTTTTTGCATCCCGCTGTTTATTCTGATTGGTATCATCATTGGTTTTCTTCTTCACTTCATCTATCGAACCAATCATATAAAAAGCACTTTCAGGATAATCTTTAAACTCATCTGCAAGAATCCTTTCGCAACCATTCAATGCATCTTTCAAACTAACCTGTGTTCCTTTAATGCCACTGAATTGTTCCGTTGAAAAAAAAGGTTGCGTAAGAAAGCGTTCCAGTTTCCTGGCCCGGTTTACAACATTGCGATCCTGCACCGATAACTGTTCCATACCAAGCATGGAGATAATATCTTTTAGTTCTTCATACTGCGCAAGCGTTGCTCTTATTTTTTGCGCAAGGTCATAATGCTTTTGTCCAATAATACCAGGCGTAGCCATTTTAGAATTGGATTGCAACAAATCAATGGACGGGTATAAACCCTCACTTGCTTTTTTTCTTGACAGCGCAATGGATGCAGAAAGGTGAGAGAAAGTATGGACTGCGGCAGGGTCGGTTAAATCATCTGCGGGTATATATACCGCCTGTATGGAAGTGATAGCACCAGCATCCGTATAAGCTATGCGTTCCTCCAGTTCCGATAATTCCGTTCCCATGGTTGGCTGGTAGCCGAGGCGTGAGGGCATTTGCCCCATCAATCCAGACACTTCCATTCCGGCCTGTATAAACCGAAAAATATTATCGATCAGTAACAATACATCGCGATGCTCATCATCACGAAAATATTCGGCCATTGTTAAAGCCGCATGTCCAACACGAAAGCGTGCACCAGGTGGTTCATTCATCTGTCCGAATAACATCACCATATCTTTAAGCAGACCTGCGTCTTTCATGGCGTTGTATAATTCATTGCCTTCACGGCAACGTTCGCCTATTCCACAAAACATGCTAACTCCTTTGTTATGACCAACCATGTTATGTATCATCTCGGTGAGCAAAACTGTTTTGCCTACACCAGCTCCCCCAAACAATCCCGCCTTGCCGCCACGCTCCAATGGCATCAACACATCAATTGCTTTAATTCCGGTTTCAAATATTTCAGATTTGACGGCTCTCTTTGATAATGGAGGTGGTGATTGGTGTATATTTCGTCGTTCCCCTTTTGGAAGCGGTTCAAGATGGTCTATAGTATTTCCAAAAACATCAAACATCCTCCCTAATATATCTTTTCCAATGGGAACGGTTAATTGCTTCCCATCCGTTTCAACAACCATGCCCCTCGACAATCCCTGGGTTGGGTTCAATGCAATTCCACGAACACTATGGTCATCCAGTTGTGACAATACCTCAATAGATACCTGCTTGTCTTTTCCCGAAAGCAATAAAGTATAAATAGGGGGGAGATTTTTTTCAAATGCAACATCCACAACACTGCCTCTTACAGAAATTATTTTCCCATAACGGGTTTCTGCGGCTATATTTTCTGAAGTTGTGTTCATTTATTTCGCGGTCATTACTTGTCAATTTAAAACCTGGTCAAACCTATACAAACCTACTCAGGTTGCTTTACCAATTATTGACAATTTTATATTATAGACTTATCTTAAAATCCTTTCGATCATACGATTTTTTAAAAACCATTTGTATTGTCAAAAAAGTTTTTCTTTTATGATTTCAGGTGTTGCAGGATCAACCAAACCATAATTATGCGACACTAATTTTTTATTCTTATTAGCATACTCCATCCGGTTTAGAAGATGAGTGATGAGTGCGATATGTGTTTTATCTTTATTATCTGCGTTTATAACAAACCAGGGAGCATGTTTGAAATTTGTTTTTAGTAACATTTCATTCCTTGCTTCAGAATATGGCACCCATTTTTTTTGCGCATCTTTATCTATGGGACTTATCTTCCACTGCTTCAGCGGATCTTTCTTGCGGTCATTTAATCTTTTTTGCTGTTCTTTTTTGCTGATATCCAAATAATATTTCATTATGATGAAGCCTCCTTCAACCAGGCCATTCTCAAATGATTCTACCTCTGCGAAAAATGATTTGTATTGTTTGTGTGTACAAAAGCCCATTACTTTTTCAACACCAAGCCGGTTATACCAGCTTCTGTTAAAAAGAACAAATTCTCCCGAAGCCGGCAAATGAGCTGCGTAGCGCTGAAAGTACCATTCCCGTTCTTGGAAGTCAGTAGGCTTGCCCAGGGCTACTACTATTGTTTCCCGTGGGCTGAGGTGTTTGATGATCCTTTTTATCGTTCCGTCTTTCCCGGCGGCATCCCTTCCTTCGAGTATTACGAGCAATTTTAAATCCGAAGCAATAATTTCTTTTTGTAACTTCACCAACTCTTTATAGAGTTCGTGTAATATTTTTTTATCTTTTATTTTTTTCACTACACTGCTATTTTACAACGGCCTATTGGCATGTTTTTGAAAACTTTTAAAATGGATATCTATCTCCCTAATAAAGATATTTCGTCAGCGCTTTGCAGTAGGTAAATCAGCATTTTCTTCAAGCCTATATTCTGCTTCGTCAAATAATTTGCAATCTTTTACCGCCGCTATAGAAATATCAACAATAACTTTAAATTTTTCCCATTGCATTTCCTTAATATTTTCTACCGGGATTAAAACCTTCTTGCCCCCAATCCAATTATGGGTATCAATGACGAAATACAGAATTTGCCAGGTTTTGCCGTCAATAATGAAATCATTTACATGTCCTATATCGCCGTCGCTGGCATGAATGTGATAGCCTGTTATCCGCTCTGAGCTTCGTAAATGCTGGTCATTATCAGCAGTTTGCATTTTAGTACTATCAGCATCATTTATTCTTTCAGTAAAAAGAGGTGTTGCAGGCATCACACCCCACTGACCGCCCGAATAAAAACCACTTGCCCAATACGGCTGCCAGGCGTAATGTTCATACAGTGCGATCTCATGTTGGTGAGAAATGGGCTTATGTGTATCCGTATCAGGGCTATTGCTAATTTGATCCCTTGTAAGATTAACGTGCAGTTCTCTTTTTTCCCAATCTGGACTTTGTATTGCCTGGGGTGAAATGAGTACCGTACGTCCAGTGAGCCAGCTTCCGGTTTTCACAACCAGATAACGGATCGCCCATGTTTTGTCGTCGAAATAAAACTCTTCTATTTTACCAATTTCTCCATCAGTTGCACCCAGGCTAAAGCCGAGTAAACTTTTAATATTTATTAGCATATTTTTCTTTTGGTTTTAATGATTAAAATATGTACTTGAGTGGACCTTACTGATGATTAATCATGAGTAATAAAGGTCGGTTAATAACGGTCATTGCTTTTTATATAACTTTAGAATAAACTTACATAATCCTCACATTTTTCGGCTGATATATATTTTAATCTACATTAGCCTGAAATAATACTGAGTGCATAAAAGCAAAAATTAAAAATCTCAATAAGCCATAAATCGCAGCTAACACCATTTATTATAACCTCACCTATGTCTTATGCTCACTTACACCTAAATTCATTTCAGAACCGGTGATCAATTGTATAGTTGATGATGCAAACTTAATTTCGCCCTTAGTCCTGGCTATTTCATTCAGGATCTTGCCGAATAACATGTCCTTTGTGATTCTTCTTTTCTTGTAGTCAACCGTATAACGGATAGTAAATTCAACCCAATTAGCATTAGCTACAAGCGTAACCATAGGATCAGTTGAAGCGTCCTCAATAAGATATTTTTTTAACGCGCTTTGCCATATTTGACCGGCTGAGATCGCAAAACTTCCGCACACATCGTTTGCAACAGATAAAAATATTTCACGTGCTTTTTGATAATTACTCCCATATTGAACGGGAATTTTAATTTCATCCCATAAAAAAGGGAAGTCGGCTGAATAATTAAAGACCGGCTCTTTGAATACAAAGCTGTTCGCAACGCGCACTATCCTGCCGTTATACAAATCACCGTCCACCCATTGTCCGGTTTCCATCAGCGTTGTACGTAATACCCCTATATCAATCACGTCCCCTTTAATTCCTCCCAATTGAACCCTGTCGCCTGTACTATAAAAACCACCGAACATAACTGCAAGCCAGCCCGCAACACTTGCAATCACTTCCTGTAAGGCAAAGGCTATTCCTGCACCCGCAATGCCTAGCGCTACACCTATATTATTCAGCTTATAGCTGAAAATGCCAATTATTGTAAGTGCGGTCAATATATAGCCCGAAAAACTTAGTAGTTTTCTGGAACGGTAACGCCGGTCATTATCTCTGACGTGATTGGTAATCAGAATTTTAATAAATCTTATCAGCAACCACAGAGAGATAACACAGGCAAGAGTAAGTACTGACTTACCTAAAGGTGTCTGGAAGAGCCAGTGTTTTAATTCCTCACTCATGTCAATTGTTATTTGTTATCCGCACTTTCGTGTTGGCCGCAAAGGTTCTGTTTGCAAATTCCCTTATCATTCCTTTGCTATGTAAAGATCCGTCAGTAGCTATGAGTATTTTCAAGTCTATAATTTTTTATTATTAAATCCCGGTGTCTGCTTTTCGAATGTCATCAATCATCTTACTTTTTAAGCACTCCCGGAAAGTACAATACGGGTTAAGTTATCATTAAAGAAAGTGTGCGAACAAAAATATGTTGTCAATGGGAAAGGAGGAACGGAACGCGGTTTACTTAATTCAATTAAATAAATAAAAATTATTTTCTACCCAATAAATCTCCAATAGTTTTCTTCGGCATGAAAGTTTGTTTCCGGCCAGTGAGCCATATCAAACCCCGGAGCTTTTTCAAGGGTTTCCCTGCTTTGATCGAGGATGAAGATTTTTTTGCTCGGGTCCACCTTTAACAGGTTGAAGGGGATGGCAAAATACTTTTCGTTGATGGTAAGGAACCCTCCAAATTTTGTAACATAGTATTCAATTTTACCTGTGGTAATATCGATCATGATATCTTCTATCGCCCCCATGTGTTCCTCCTGGAGATTATAAACTTTATCCCCGATGATTGAAGAGGCTGTTAAGAATTTCAATGGCCTGTTTGGATGTTCACCTTCCGGGTTAACACCTGTTTGATTCTGACTAGTGAGGTCTGTCATTTTAATTAAATTAATGTGGATGAATAAATATATTAAATTGATATTTTCAGTCGCTTCTTCACTTGTCTCAATATTGACATCCCTGTCTCTGTGTTTGTAACTGTAACTTTTAATATTGCAGCATATAAACAATAAGTAGAATACAATGTAGCAGTAATAGCAAAGTTGATTGATAATTCAGTCAATTGCATTACACAATTCTATACAATAATTACATATTTCACAGCTTTTCAGCACCATATTATTTGTACCCTAGTATTTGCTTCCTCAATACCTCCGCATCATTTTTAATCCCTCCCTAATTGCTCCTCAATTACTCCACAATGAATGCAACCTATTCAGAAGTGACAACTCAACTTTTTTAGTGCCAGATTTTAAAAGATACCGAGGGCAAAAAATATTAGCAACTCTAAATAACCGGGAATTGTTTTGCACAACCCGACATTGTTTTGCCATAACCTACACAATGCTACCTAAACCGGTAAAGTAGCTTTTAGGGCAACAGTATGTTTGCCAGAATATTTTTAACTAACAAAAATCAAATCAAATGAAAACGATTAAAGTAAAAGAACTGGAAGTTCCAATTGAAGTAATTGCAGAAGTTGCAGAATTACTTACCGACAATGACATTACCAACACTATTACAGGTGTTGACGAAGACTATGAAATTTTGTTTATGGAAATGGAGTATGAGAAAGAAGACAACCAAGTGATCCATGATATTGAAGATGTGATTGAAGATTTTAATGAAGACGATGATGAGGAAAAGAAATTGATGTATTGCAAAAAGAATCCTGATTAAACGGTCAGGGTTCTTTAATTTATACCCTTTTAAAGTATTAACTAATTGATAATCAATATTATGTAACTTAGTCCTATGAAAATCCCATGAAAGCAATAGTTAAGAATATCCCGTTATTTATTAATAGAAATGACAACCCTGATGGAGATTCTTTTAAAGATAAAATAAGCCTGGAAGCATTGAAGAAAATATGGAATGATGAGAATGGGGTTTTAACTACAGAAGAACTTATCAGAATTAGAGAATGGTTATATGCTATGGCTGCTGTTATTATTAAAGTAGGTATCACAATAGAAAGTAGAACACCAATTATATCAATTAAAGCAAAGGAGAATTATGAAAAGAAAAGCGATATTATATGTAAGGGTGAGTACAGACGAACAGGCTGAAAGAGGTCATAGTCTTGGCCACCAGGAAGACCGTTTACGCAACTACTGTTTGCAAAATGACATTGAAGTGGTAGCATTCTTTAGGGAAGATCATTCTGCAAAATCTTTTGAAAGGCCAGCTTTTAAGCAATTACTGACATTCATTAAGTTGAATAAAAAAGTAGTTGACATGTTGCTTTTTTTGAAATGGGACAGGTTTTCCCGAAATGCCGCAGATGCTTATGCCATGATAAACCAATTGCTACGCTTAGGGGTAGAGCCACAGGCAATGGAACAGCCCTTGAATATGGAAATACCTGAGCATAAATTTATGCTTGCCATTTATTTAGCTGCACCGGAGGTAGAGAATGATCGCAGGGCATTAAATATTATTGCCGGAATGAGAAAGGCGATGAAAGAAGGTCGCTGGATGGGAGGAGCACCAAAAGGCTATGTTCGCAGCAGAGATTTGGATAACAGGCCTTGCATCATTCCTGGAAAAGATGCTGCATTAATTGTTTGGGCGTTTGAAATGATGGCAACAGGGCAACACCACATTGAAGAACTAAGAAGGCTTGCAAATAAAAAAGGATTAAAGGTCAGCCGTAATGCATTTTGGTGTATGCTACGCAACCCCGCTTATATTGGTAAAATAATTATTCCTCCTTATAAAGATGAAGAATTGATTACTGTTGAAGGAAGACAGGAACCTATTATAAGCAATGGTTTGTTTTATGAAGTGCAGGATGTACTGGAAGGAAAGAAGCGAAAAGATTTGCCTGCTCACTCAAGCAAAAGAGATGAATTGCCTTTGCGTGGGTTTTTGCAGTGCAGTAAATGTGGCCGTAATTTAACAGGAAGCGCATCGAAAGGCAATGGAGGAAGATATTTTTATTATCACTGTAAAGAAGGCTGCAAAGAAAGATTCAGGGCAACAGAAGCCAATGATGCTTTTTATGAGCAGCTTGCAAATATCAACAATCACCAAAAAACATTGCTTTCCCTGGAAATGATTTTGAAAGATGTAATCCTTAAGAATGGCAAAGAGAAAAGCACTGATTTGAATAAGCTACAACTGGAAGCCGATACTTACAGAAATAGGTTGACCAATGCTCAAAATATGATGCTGGATGGTTTACTGGATGCAGTTGAATACAATAATATCAAAGCCCGTTTGGAACCACAATTAAATAAATTGATAAGAGACATTGCTTCGAGTGAAAAGAAAGACCCCGAAGCAAATAAAATTATTGATTATGGATTCTACTACTTCCGAAACTTTGACAAACTCTTTCTGGATGCAGATTTGGAAGAGAAACACCGGATTCTTGGTTCGACCTTCCCGGAAAAATTAGTTTTTGAAAATAAAAAAGTTCGAACCGCTAAAGATGAAGACATCATGTCGCTGCTTCTTAAGTCAGACAAGCGTTTCATTGAAATAAATAAAAGACGGCTAAAAAAATTTAGCCGCCCTTCCTGTGGAGTGGCCTCGTCAGGAATCGAACCTGAATCCAGGGCTTCGGAGGCCCTTATACTATCCATTGTACTACGAGGCCGGGTTGTTAACTTGTTAATCCGTTAATCTGTTAATCCGTAGGAACTTAAAATGTTATAGAGCCTCTTGATCCTTTGAGCTGTATACGGATTAACGCTTAAGAACCCAAATGTAAAAAATTACTACTGAATATTTTTACAGCTATGGCGAGCAATATTACGCCGAAAAATTTTCTGATGACCAACATTCCATTTGGTCCCAAGGCTTTTTCTATCCATTTGATGGACATAAGTACCAGGAATATGACCACGCAATTAATAAGAATGCCAAAAAAAATATTCACATCAGCGTAATTGGCCTTTAAGCTCATAATAGTGGTTAGGGTTCCCGAACCTGCTATCAATGGAAAAGCAATTGGGACCACGCTCCCGCTTTTAGGATCCGCATCAGCTTTAAAAAAATCATGCCCCAAAACCATTTCCAGCCCGATAATAAAAATTACAATACTACCTGCTACGGCAAAGGATTGAACATCGAGGCCAAGTATATTCAAAAATTCCCTTCCCAGGAAAAGAAAGAGGATCATCAATGCACCCGATGCAAGAGTGGCCTGTATGGACCGTATCTCTCCACCCATTTTATTTCTTAACGATGCGAATACAGGAACATTACCTACCATATCGATCACCGCAAAAAGCGTGAGCGATATGGTTATGATATCTTTAATGGCAATGATCCCGAGATCCATAGCGAAATTTTTGCAAAGATACGGATTAGCTGTTGCGGCGGTACAGTTTGTCTTAAAAAAACGGGGCAATATAATTTTTAAAAATATTTTTCTTTAAAGCGTGGATACTTTTTTTGTAGCTCGTGCAAACAGTTAATGCAAAGGCAATCTTCATACTTAGCCTGTATGAAAGCTGATTCTTCAACGGACAACTGGATCGCACTGCATTGGCATAATGCAATACTTCCTGCTTTGCATTCAAATGCAGTATTGCAGCGGGGACAACGTTTTTCTTCGTGCTTACACATTTTTGCAGAAGTTTAAATTTGCCGGTAAGGCGATATATTGGTAAACAGGAAACTTATTATTTCCGTCTTCCCGGCTTTCCGGCACAAAAAACCTGCCTGCCGGCAGGCAGGTTAAAAGCTAAAATTAACACCCGTCATAAAATTAAAACGGCGGCTGTTATACCCGCTCACTTCCGAATATTTTTCGTCGGTGATATTTTTGAGGTCAACAAATGCTTTTATCGTTTTTGTGATCGCATAGGTTGAATACAGGTTCCACACATAATAAGCCGGCATTTCAACAGGTGGGGCAGCATATACCCCTTCGTATCTTTTGCTAATGCTTTGAACCCCAATATTCACATTCCAGCTTTTGCAAATTTCAATACCAACATTTAAATTAATGGTTTGTCTTGGCCTGCGGTACAGGTTAAAGTAAGATGTATCTTTTGAACCGGTTTTTGTTTCAATTTTTCCATCAAGGTTTACATAATTGGCATTGAGCGTTACTTTACCAAAGTCAACACTGGCTTCAAATTCCAATCCTTTGTCCTTTTGCTTATCTCCATTTATATAATAGCTGGCATAGGTAGGCGCACCGGCACTGTAAAAAAGAATATTGTCTTTGATCGTCCTGCTGAAATATACTGCCCTGATATTTACATGGTTCGTGTAATATTGAATGCCACCTTCCACACTCATGGATTTTTCAGGCTTTAATTCTTCATTAGGGTTCCGGTATTCGGAATATACCTGGTATAAAGAAGGCGCTTTAAAACCCGAGCTGATGTTACCAAAGATCTTTATCGAATTTTTAATTACATAAGAAGGATTAAATGAAAAAGTAAACACATCGCCATACTTATTAAAGTTATTGTACCTGCTGCCAAGTTCAACATTAAAGCCTGATATATCTTTTACAACCAGCGATACATAAGCTCCAAACTGGTTTACCTTAACACTGTCATCGCTTAGTGTTGGTGAAACATACGGGCCATAAGCACTTAGAGAA
>JBDSGK010000005.1:0-9495 GCA_039919015.1 Ferruginibacter sp. | reverse complement strand
AAAGATTTTAGAAAAGATGCAACCATTTATCCCGACCTGATGGAAGAAAAGCCGGGTATCAAATGGGGAATGAGTATAGACCTGAATACCTGTACCGGTTGCAGTGCCTGCGTTGTAGCCTGTACGGCCGAAAATAATGTGAGTGTGGTTGGTAAGATGCAGGTTCAAAAAGCGCATGAAATGCATTGGTTGCGCATTGACCGTTATTTCACCGGGGATCTTGAAAACCCGGATGTGGTATTTCAACCCATGCTTTGCCAGCATTGTGATAATGCACCTTGCGAAAACGTTTGCCCGGTATCTGCAACAAATCACAGCAATGAAGGTTTGAACCAGATGGCCTATAACCGTTGTATCGGTACAAGGTATTGTGCCAACAACTGTCCATACAAAGTACGTCGTTTTAACTGGCTGGATTATACCGGCGCAGACAGCTTCCCGGATAATCAAAATCCATTGATCGGTTCATACATGGACAATTCTGTTTTGCAGATGAATGATGACCTGACAAGAATGGTATTGAATCCTGATGTAACTGTTCGCAGCAGGGGTGTAATGGAAAAATGTTCTTTTTGTGTTCAACGTTTGCAGGACAGTAAACTGGAAGCCAAAAAACAACAGGACACATCATTGATACGTAATGTAAAAACAGCCTGTATGCAGGCCTGTCCTACACACGCCATCAGCTTTGGTAATGTAAATGATAAAGAAAGCGATATTTATAAGATCAGGCATGTAGAGCAAAAGCACCGTGCATTTTATGTGCTTGAGCAGTTACACGTTTTGCCTAATGTGAATTACCTGGCAAAAGTGCGTAATACCGACAGGCATATTGGTGTGGAGCATCATGAAGAGAAGAAAGAAGTGAAAGCACACGTATAAGCAGATAATAATTTTAGGATATCAAACCAAGTAAAAAATAAAAAGTAAAAATTAAAAAATAGAACCCGTTTCACTTTTTTGATTTTTGATTTTTGACTTCAAACAATATGTCATTACTGAAATACGAATCGCAACAAAGGGAACCGCTGGTTGATGGTAATAAAGATTATCACCAGGTAACGGAAGATATCATACGTCCCATTGAGATGAAGCCAAGCCGGCTCTGGTATATTGGATTTTATATCAGCGTTGCCTTGTTATTATTTGGGGTGTATAGTATCTACCGGGAGGTTACTTATGGAATTGGCCAGTGGAACCTGAACAAAACCATCGGCTGGGGTTGGGATATCACCAACTTTGTATGGTGGATCGGTATCGGTCACGCCGGAACTTTGATCTCTGCGATCTTATTATTATTCCGCCAGGGATGGAGAACAGGGGTGAACCGTGCTGCGGAAGCCATGACGATCTTTGCGGTGATCTGTGCAGGACAGTTCCCGATCTGGCATATGGGCCGGGTATGGATGGCGTTCTTTGTATTGCCTTATCCAAACACACGCGGTGCACTATGGGTAAACTTTAACTCTCCGTTATTATGGGACGTGTTTGCGGTATCAACTTATTTCACTGTTTCCTTATTGTTCTGGTATTCGGGTTTATTGCCCGATCTGGCAACAGTAAGAGATCGTGCTAAAACAAAATTCCGTAAAATGTTTTATGGTGTTGCTTCCTTTGGCTGGAGCGGAAGTACCAAGCACTGGCAACGTCACGAATCATTATCACTGGTATTGGCGGGATTAAGTACACCGCTTGTATTATCAGTACATACTATTGTATCTTTTGACTTTGCCACTTCCATTGTTCCGGGCTGGCATACCACCATCTTTCCTCCATACTTTGTGGCAGGAGCGATCTTCTCGGGCTTTGCCATGGTGCAAACCTTGCTGATCATCGTAAGAAAAGTTTTGCACCTGCAGGATTATATTACCATTGGCCATATAGAAGCCATGAACAAAGTAATTGTTCTTACGGGCAGTATTGTAGGTTGTGCTTATCTCACGGAGTTGTTCATTGCCTGGTACGGACAAAATCCATACGAGTGGTATGCATTTAAAGAGAACCGGGCCAACCTGTTTAGTCCTTATGGCTGGGCTTACTACCTGATGATGTTCTGTAATGTGGTATCCCCACAGTTATTCTGGAGCCGTAAGCTGAGAAGAAATATCACGGTTACTTTCTTCATGAGTATCATTGTAAACATTGGTATGTGGTTTGAGCGTTTTGTAATTATTGTTACTTCTGTATACAGGGATTACCTGCCATCAAGCTGGAGTACGTATTACAGTCCTACCATTTGGGAGATCGGTTTTTACCTCGGTACATTCGGATTATTCTTTACCTGTTTCTTCCTGTTCGCAAAATACTTCCCGGTTATTGCGGTAGCCGAGATCAAGGCTATTTTAAAGACCAGTGGAGAAAATTATAAAGTGAAGATGACTGATATGGAAAAATCGGATGCAGAGAAGTTTTATGTTGATGAAGTGGAGCATGCGCATTGAGAACCGGATTTAGGAGTTTAGACGGTTTAGAAAGTTTAGTTGGTTTAATTGTTATAAATGCTAACGGCTAAAAGCTAATAGCTAAAAGCTTTAAAATTATGGCTGGAGGAATTAAAAAATTTGTTGTAGGATCATTTGCTGATGAAAAGGTATTGTTTCCTGCGGTAAAAAATGTTCGCAAGGCGGGATACAAGATACATGATGTGTACACACCTTTTCCTGTGCATGGTTTAGACCACGCAATGGGCATCCGGGAAACCAGTCTGCATACAGCAGGATTTATTTATGCCATCTGCGGTACCACAACTGCCCTTTCAGGCATTGGCTGGATATTTACCAAAGACTGGCCGCTGAATATTGGTGGTAAACCACACTTTTCTTTACCCGCCTGGATACCGATCACTTTTGAGTTAACCGTATTGTTCTCGGCAGTAGGTATGGTACTTACTTTTTGTTACCTGTGTAACCTGGCGCCTTTTGTAAAAAAGCATCATTTTCATCCAAGAGCTACTGACGACCTGTTTGTTATGGCCATTGAGTGTACCGATAAAACAAATGATGCAGAAGTGCAATCATTCCTGCAAAATGCAGGCGCACAGGAAGTAAATGTGCAGGAAGTGGAAACGGGATGGTGGATCGGAACTTACGATAAGGAACAAAAACTTTACAAAGAAGAGAAGGGGTATTAGCCCCCTCAATCCCCCAAGGGGGAAGCATGGAGGACATAGCAGCGAATAACTATTTACAAAAAGAGGTTAGAATTAATAAATGAACTAAGAACTAAAAATATCGCTTCGATAACCCTCCCCCTTGGGGGAGCAGGAGGGGGCCGGGGTTAAATGTATATTAAGAATGAAAAAAATAGCAATTATAACAACACTGATCTTGTCGATGGCAGTTGTGTTTATTGGTTGTAAAGGCAAGCGTGACACCGGAAGGGCATATATGCCTGATATGTCTTACAGCCGTGCTTATGAAAGTTATGCAAGCCGTGACTCTGCAATTTTTACTACTGATCCGAATGACAAAGGGCATAAGATATTTTATAACAATATGCCGCCTGCAGGTACTGTAAAAAGAGGAGAGTTGTTTCCTTTTTCAGTTGTACCTAACAGCATCAATGGTGTTGACAGTAATGCGTTAATTAATTTAAGCGCACAGGTTAAAAATCCATTGGAGTCATTAACCGGGAAAGAACTGGAAGAAGCAGGCAGGTTATTTAATATTAACTGTGCTATATGTCATGGTGCAAAAGGAGAAGCGAACGGACCGATGGCCCCCAAAGTAGGTGGCGTAAAAAGTATTATTGCCGCATCTCCGGGCTTTAGTGATGGAAGGATATTTTATGTAATGACCTATGGTCAGAATAATATGGGTAGTTATGCTTCACAGTTAAGCAGGGAGCAGCGCTGGAGAATAGTGCAATATATCAGGACGTTGGAAGCAAAGCCTGCAGATGGAACAGCTACAACAACAGCCCCTAAGGCTGACAGTGTAGCAGCAAAGAAGTAAAAGAGTTTAGCTAAGAGCAACAAACAGAGAAAGAGGTAAAAGGAGTGAAAAGTTAATCTCCTTTTACCGTTTGACCTCTTAGCAAAAAAAATAAAAGTATTAACACAAAATAAAGATTAGATGGATCATCAATTTCAATTACCGGGCAGTTATAAAAAGTGGACGTATGGACTGATTGGTGTCGGTTTAATAGCCTTGTTATATGGATTTATCATGTATCACCCGTTTGCTCACGCGGGGCATGGAGAAAATGTTAACAGCACACGCTTTTGGGCCGTATTGTTACAAAACAGTGTGTATTTTTTATTGGTGGTGAATGCAGCTATGTTCTTTATTTGTGTAACTACAATGGCCATGGGCGGCTGGGTAATTGCATTCAGGAGGGTTTCTGAAGCCATCTCCAGTGTAGTTCCTATTTTAGGCGTTATTACATTTGTTATATTAATGGCCCTGGTATTTGGCCACCGTACAGATATTTATCACTGGGTTGATAAAGATGCAGTTGCAAACGATCATATATTAAACGGGAAAAGCGGGTTTTTAAATCCCATGTTCTTTACAATATGGTCTGCCATTACTATTTTCCTTTGGTGGTTCCTTGGTAAAAAAATGCGCAGCATGAGTTTGGAAAGTGATCAAAAAGGAACCATGGATTATGAAACAGGCAAGAAATGGATATGGGATAATACCGTTTGGGCTTCTTTATTCACGGTAGTGTTTACTTTAACAGTTGCCTCAACCATTCCATGGCTTTGGCTAATGAGTATTGATGCCCATTGGTATAGTACTATGTACAGCTGGTACACGTTTGCAAGCACATTTGTATCAGGCATTTCACTAATCGCCTTGTTTGTGATCTATTTAAAGAACCGTGGCCAGCTTGAATACGTTAACGAAGAACATTTGCATGACCTCGGAAAATTCATGTTTGCATTCTCAGTTTTCTGGACATACCTGTGGTTCTCTCAATACATGCTGATCTGGTATAGTAACCAGCCGGAAGAAACAAAATATTTTATTGAAAGGATCGGTACTGCAACAAAAGCGGGGCCTTATAAAGGGATCTTCTTCCTCAACCTGATCATTAATTTCCTTGCCCCATTATTGATATTAATGAAGAAGGGTACAAAAAGAAACTGGACCCTGATGACCGTAATGGCGGTATTGATCATTTTTGGTCACTGGCTGGATTTTTTCCAGATGGTGATGCCGGGCACATTGCACGGGCATTTTAGCTTAGGATTTTTTGAATTTGGTATTGCGGCTTTGTTTGTAGGATTGATCATGTGGGGAACCGGAAGATATTTAAGTAAACATTCATTGTTGGCAAAAAATCATCCTTTCTTAAAAGAGAGTATGATACACCATACATAAGGCCCCACCTATCCTCCCCGGAGGGGAGGGAAATGGAGGAGAACGAAGCGGAGTTGGTTGATATATAAAAAGATAATTTGAAATAAGAAGCTCTTTAAAAACCTCCCGATCAATCGGGAGGCTTGGGGAGGCTAAATAATACATTTATGAAAGAGTTTTTAATGGTAGTTTTAGGCGCATTGGTTTTTGTAGTCATTTTTCAGATTGCAAAGGCCAGTGAGTACGTAAGCGTTTTAAAAGGCGAAGACAAAACCCGCAAACAAAATAATAAGATCAATGCTTTTTTCTTATTGGGATTTTTGATATTGGGTTTAATTGGTGCATGGTATTGTAATGATCTTTACTACGGAAAAACTTTATTTATCCAGGGCTCCGCATCTGTTGAAGGCGAAAAGATAGATTCCATGTTATTGATCACCATTTTAATTACCGGGGTTGTTTTTGTGATCACCCAGGTATTATTATTCTGGTTCTCTTTTAAATACCAGGAAAAAGACGACAGGAAAGCATTTTACTTCCCACACAATACAAAACTCGAATTGATCTGGACCACCGTACCGGCGATCTTCTTAACCGTACTGGTTGTTTTTGGTTTAAAATACTGGTTCAAGATCACAGGCGATGCACCCAAAGATTCAATCGTAGTTGAAGTTACCGGCCACCAGTTTGCCTGGGAGTTCAGGTATACGGGTGCGGATAAAGTGATGGGGAAAAAGAATTACAAATTAACTACAGCAAAAAACAGTCTTGGTGTTGATTTTGATGATCCTGCAAGCTGGGATGATATACATGTAAACACAACATTGCATATACCGGTGAATGTACCGCTTAAAATGGTGATCCATTCACAGGATGTAATTCATGATGTTGGGCTTCCTCATTTCAGGTTAAAGATGGATGCTGTACCGGGAATTCCAACCACGCAATGGTTTACGCCAAAGATCACAACGGCCGACATGAAGAAGAAAACAGGCAATCCGGAATTCAATTATGAAATTGCCTGTGACCAGTTGTGTGGATCCAGTCACTATGCCATGAGAGGTGTTATCATTGTAGAAACAATGGAGGAATATAAAAAATGGTTAGCAGAGCAAAAATCCGAATACTATACTTTGTACCCGGATAAAGATCCTAACCCGGTAATAGCAGACAGCTTAAGTAAACCACAAATGACACAGGTATTGCCTGCAAAAAAATAATTAAATGGTCCCGCCCGGCCGGGATAAAAAAGAAAGAATATGAGTAGCGTAGCCACATTACAGCATGAAGATGTTCACGGAGCACATGATGCACATCATGAACATCATCATCATGAAACGTTTATAACTAAGTACGTTTTCAGCCAGGATCATAAAATGATTGCCAAACAATTTTTGGTAACAGGTATCATATGGGCCATCATTGGCGGCATGTTCTCTGTTATTTTCCGTTTACAATTGGGTTATCCCGAGGCAACTTTTCCATGGCTGGAAGACCTGTTGGGCCATTGGGCCGCCGGCGGTAAATTAAAGCCTGAATTTTATTATGCTTTGGTTACCATGCACGGAACCATCCTGGTATTCTTTGTATTAACGGCCGGATTGAGCGGAACTTTCGCAAACTTTTTAATTCCGTTGCAGGTTGGTGCAAGAGATATGGCTTCGCCGTTCTTAAATATGCTGAGCTATTGGTTCTTCTTTCTTTCTTCTATTATTATGTTCACTTCTTTGTTTGTACAAACAGGGCCTGCAAGTGGCGGATGGACCATCTATCCTCCATTAAGTGCTTTGGGGGATGCATCCAGTGGGTCAAAAATTGGCATGGATCTCTGGCTGGTAAGTATGGCCATGTTTATTGTATCTGCTTTACTGGGGGGGCTTAATTATATTACCACCATCCTCAACATGCGTACAAAAGGTATGAGCATGACCCGTTTGCCACTTACTATCTGGGCCCTATTCTTTACAGCGGTTTTGGGTGTACTCTCATTCCCGGTATTATTATCAGGCGCTATATTATTATTATTCGATCGTAACCTCGGTACCAGTTTCTTCCTGAGCGACATTGTTGTTGCAGGCAAGATATTACCAAACGAAGGCGGAAGTGCCATCCTGTTCCAGCATTTATTCTGGTTCCTTGGTCACCCCGAAGTATATATTATTTTACTGCCGGCAATGGGCATGAGTTCTGAGATCTTAAGTGTTAACAGCCGCAAACCGATATTTGGTTACATGGCCATGGTGGGTTCAATCTTTGCCATTGCCATCCTGGCCTTCCTGGTTTGGGCGCACCATATGTTTGTAACAGGGCTTAATCCATTCCTGGGTTCGGTGTTTGTATTACTTACCTTATTAATTGCGGTTCCATCGGCCATTAAAGTATTTAACTGGCTTACAACTTTATGGCGTGCCAATATCCGCTTTACACCCGGTATGTTATTCGCTCTTGGATTTGTAAGTTTATTTATCAGCGGAGGCTTAACCGGTATCTTCTTAGGTAACTCTGCACTTGATCTGCATTTACATGATACTTATTTTGTGGTAGCCCACTTCCATATTGTAATGGGTGTGGCTTCCTTCTTTGGTATGTTTGCCGGTGTTTATCACTGGTTCCCTAAAATGTTCGGCCGCTATTTAAATAATACCATGGCTTTTATTCATTTTTGGATAACCATGATCGGGGCTTATTTGATCTTCTGGCCTATGCACTACGAAGGCCTGGCAGGAATGCCACGTCGTTATTATGATTACTCAGGATGGAGTTCATTTAATATGTTCACCGGGCTGAATGAATTCATCAGCTTTGTAGCGATGATCGTTTTTGCTGCCCAGTTGTTATTTGTTTTCAATTTCTTCTACAGTATGTTCAAAGGTAGAAAAGTTACTAACCCAAATCCATGGGGAGCCAATACACTGGAGTGGACAACACCGATCAACCCGGGTCACGGAAACTGGCCAGGTGAGATCCCTGAAGTACATCGCGGAGCTTATGATTATGCAAAAGACGGTAAGGAATTCATTCCGCAGAATGTACCGATAGGAGATGATGAATCAAAACATTAGAAGCCTCACCCCAACCCCTCTCCGAAGGAGAGGGAACTGGAAGAGGAAAGCGAAGATTTACAAAACGTAGTTAAAGGCGAATAAAGAGATAATGACGAAATGCTTAATTACAAATGTTGAAAAAGTAAACAAAAGTTGGGCCTCCCTTTCCTTCGGAGAGGGAACGAGGGTGAGGCTGGGGAGGGTGAGGCTATGAACAAATCAGCATCGTTTACGTTGGCAAGTAAAGTGAAAGATTATTTTCAATTGATCAAATTCACTTTAAGTTTTATGGTTGTGTTCAGTACGGTGGTAAGTTTTTTAATAGCACCCAATGAACAGTTTTACGTTCGTGAAAAAATAATATCAGTTCTTTTACTTTTTGTTGCAGGCATGTTAGTAACCGGTTCGGCAAATGCCATTAACCAGATTTTGGAAAAAACTTCTGATGGGTTAATGATGCGTACAGCTAAAAGACCGGTGGCAAGCGGGCGTATGAGTGTAACTGAAGCAGGTGTTTTTGCTTTTATTACGGGTGCAGGTGGGGTATTCATGATGTGGAATTTTTTTAACCTGGAGAGTGCGATGGTTAGTTTATTCAGCCTTTTTTTATACGGCTTTATTTACACACCACTTAAAAAGGTTAATTCAATTTCTGTACTTGTTGGTGCTGTTCCCGGAGCATTGCCTTGTTTGATAGGATGGGTTGCCGCTTATGGTAATGCACCAATCAGTTGGACGGGTGCCTGGGTTTTATTTGGTATTCAGTTCCTGTGGCAGTTTCCGCATTTTTGGGCAATTGCTTGGCTGGCGCACAAAGATTATACAACAGCCGGCTTTAAATTGCTACCTGCCGATAAAGGACCAACAAAGTTCACCGCAATGCAAAGTATTATTTACAGTGCATTGATGATACCGATGGGATTTATACCTTATTACACGGGTATTAGCGGTATAGAAAGCATGTTCATTTTACTGGGTTGTAATTTATGGATGGTATATGTGAGCGTGTTGCTATTCATCCGTATGGATGCAAAAAGCGCAAGAAGGGTAATGTTCAGTTCTTATTTTTATTTAATGATAGTTCTACTGGCCATGTTTGCCAACAGGATCGCACATTAAATTGAGTATTAAAATTTTAAATTCCC
>JBDSGK010000004.1:0-18913 GCA_039919015.1 Ferruginibacter sp. | reverse complement strand
CTTTCTTTCGGTTGGTATCTTTCTCTCTCTTGGAGCTTATTCACAAAGTGTTACTCCGGCTACTTTAAACGCAACAGGTGGAACTAATTTTTTCACATTTTACCGTTTTGAGTGGAGTTTTGGTGAGTCTATGGCTATTACAACCATGGATGCATCCTCATCAAACCTGATCGTAACCAATGGTGTTTTGCAGCCCGGCACACATAACCCGGCTACAATAAACAATACCAGTGAATGGGACCGGGACGAGATCAGGATATTGCCTAATCCTACACAAAATAAGCTGGAGATAGACTTCTTCAGTAAACAGCAGGGAAAAGTAACCTTAAACCTGATCGATGCATCGGGAAGATTTTTGGCTCAACGGCAGTTTGATTATTTTGGGACAGGCCGCATAGAAATATGGAACCTGGACAAATATCCATCCGGGGCCTATTTCCTGAATATTTCGTTAAGTCCTACCGGCACTTCTGTAGCTAAAAAAGGAACTTATAAAGTAATTAAAATAAAATAGGACAGGCATTATCGAAGATCATAAACCAAGTAAAAAACTAAAACTAATTTACACATGAAAAAGATTTTATTAACGTTAGCAGGTTTTATTGTTACGTTACTAAGTATTGCACAGTCACCAAACCTGATGAATTACCAGGGTGTGGCACGTAATGCAGCCGGTAACGTATTACCAAATCAAAATATAGCGCTAAAGCTAAGTATATTAAGCGGTGGACCCACTGGCGTGGGTACAGTTGTTTACAGTGAAACCCGGACCATGCTTACCAATGCATTTGGTTTATTTAATGTAGTGGTTGGCAGCCCGGGGGCTACCAATGTAACGGGTACCATTGGCGGTATCAACTGGACTGCATTTGGTGCCGGAAGCGGAACCAAATTTTTACAGGTTGAGATCGATCCCGTTGGTGGATCAAGCTTTGTAAATGTAGGCTCTACACAATTGGTAAGTGTACCTTATGCATTGAATGCAGGATCTGCTGCACCGGTTGGCCCTGCAGGCGGTGATCTTTCCGGTACATATCCCAACCCAACAGTTGCAAAAATACAGGGCAGGGCAGTTTCTGCTGCCGCTCCGGCAAATAAAAATTTATTGATGTGGGATGCAGTAACAACTTCCTGGATTCCGGCTACTGCAGCACAGGCTGGCATTGTTAGCGGTTCAGGCACATTAAATTTTGTTCCAAAATGGACACCTGATGGTGTAACCATTGGTAATTCGAAAATATTTGATAATGGCACTTTTGTAGGTATTGGTACTACTGCTCCCGGCGCCGGATTGGTGGTTAGTGGTAATGGTATCTGGAACAGCGCAATAGGTATCGAAAATACCGCTACAGGAATGGAATGGAGAATGAATGTAAGTGGTACAACATTTGGCATCACCAAGGTTCCAGGTTCTACTTTCACTCCTTTGCAATTATTCAGTACTGGCGGAATCGATTTCTCCAGTTCAACAGGTACTTCTATTGCAAGGTTATTGGATAATGGTGATGTTGGTGTGGGTACTACAGCCCCAGTTGACAGGTTTCATGTTGTAAAAGGAGGTAATTCAGGTATGGTATTAGGTGGTGGTAACAATACGGGATCTGAAGTTAAGTTCTTAAGCTCTGGAACAAATCACATAAGTATTTATAACAGGGGTAATAATGCTTTAACTTTTGCCCAAACCAGTTCATTAAGTCAAACAAATACACTTGGTGCTGAATTAATGGCATTAACAGCAGCCGGTGATCTGGGTATTGGTATATTAACTCCTACCGCCCGCATGCATGCAGTAACTGCCACAGGCGATGCTGTGATTGGTACCAATACCGGAACAACAGGCCGTGGTGGTACATTCCAAGTAACCAATACCGCAAACGTATCTGATGCCATTCGTGCCGAAACTAATGGTTCGGGGGCAAGTTGGGGTATCCGTGCAATAAGCACAGGTACAAATGGTGCTGGTTTATTTCAACAAACCAATACCGCAAATAATGCCAACAACGTTCAAAGTAACCAGGCAAGTGCGGGTACAGGCCGTGCAGGTTTATTCCAAAATACAAACGCAACCAATACAGGAAACGCTTTGGAAGCTACAACTACAGGTACAGGTTTTGCAGTAAGAGCTGCCAGCACGAATGCCGTGCCTAAAGCTTTATTAACAGCAGGTGGTGTGCAGTTAACTGGTATTGGTGAAGCAGCTAACAGGGTTTTAGCTTCCGATGCTGCCGGTAATGCTACCTGGAATACATTAGCATCTGTTGGTGGTGTTTCAGGCTCTGGTACGCTTAACTTCTTACCTAAATGGACCCCAAATGGAACTACCCTGGGTAATTCTTTAGTATTTGATAATGGTACTGCAGTTGGTATCAACACTACTACACCAAATGCAACATTTGATGTGGTAAATAACAGTACTACTGCACGTGGGGGATTTATCACTAACACAAGTGCTGCAAATGCGTCAAGTGCTTTGTTGGTTCAAAGTAATAACATTACAGGCACAACCTCTATTGAAGGTTCTGCAATTACAGGATTTACCAGTCCTTTAGCTGTAGGCACAACTACATATACTGCAACTACAGCGGTAGGTATTAAAGGTTTCTCTTCAGCAACTAATACTCTTGGCTTTTCCGGTGGTATTGGTATTCAGGGTTCTTCATCTGCCGGTATGGGTGTTTTAGGTCTGTCACATAACGGTACAGCTATATACGGTTATTCATTAGGGGGTGGATATGCTTTACAAACTGATGGTAAAGTACAGATTATCGGGCAGGGTGCAGCTGCAGGAAAGATTTTGACCAGTGATGCGACAGGTAATGCAACATGGCAGGATTTGCTTACGCCAAAAGTGAGTATTAGTGCTGAATACCTTCTGGCTGATTTGCCTGTACCAGTTGGTCTTGATATAACGATAAATAATTGGTCCACTATTCTTAATGAAGATGGGGGCGCAAACTATAATCCAGTAACAGGACAATATACCATCCCGGTGACTGGTTACTATGATATAAATGCCACAGTCAACTGGCTAAATTATTCTACTACCAACAGGGCAAGATTAAATGTAAGGGTCAACGGTGTTACCCAAACAGCGAGTGTAGAAACCCCTTCTGCCTCATTTGGCTCACAAAATGTTCATTATGGCAGAAGGCTTGTGGCAGGTGATATCGTTACTTTTGTTGTAAACCATGCAAGTCCAAATACTGAAACACTAGGAGCTACTAGTTTTGGAACTAATTTCGATATACATTTAGTACATAAATAAATTAAATTCATTAATAACTTAAATCGATTTATATGAAAAAATATTTTTTAATTGTAATTGCCTTCTTCATTGCAGGCTCCCTAACAGCCCAGGATACAAAACCTAATCTTTCCCGCAATACAGTAACAACAATCAATGGCATTCCATACAGCCAGTATAAAGCACAGCAGGATGCATTGAAACAGGCTACCTTAAAGACTGAGCAAAATCAGCTAAAAGCTACGCCTCAAAATGTAGTAGTTCCTGTTAATGCTGCTGATCTTAAATCAACTCCTGTAAAACCTGAAACAGTACCGGCTCAAAAAGCTGCTGCTTTAAAAGGAAGTGGTAAATAAAATTTAAGGAGCTCCGAAAACTCTTCGTGGTTCAAGTATATTAACTTTGCAGGTATGATTAAAAAGATCATACCTGCTTTTTTATGCTTACTATACTGTATCCAGTCTTTTGCTCAGGAAAAGAATGACAGCATAGTTACGGTTGGCAAAAAGACCATTACACTCACTGAGGTGGTTGTTGATAATAAACTCAATATTCCTGCATTCATTAACCGCATAAAAAACGACAGCAGTTTTTATAAAGCTTTCCGCAACCTGCATATTATTGGCTTTACCGCAATTAATGATATCAGGATGAATGACAGTGATGGCAAAATGAAAGCCGGCCTGCACAGTACAACCAAACAGCTACGCAGCAAAAATTGCCGCAGTATGCAAACGCTGGAAGAGCAGGTCACAGGAGATATGTATGATGATGCCCGGGAGTTCAATTATTATACTGCAAAAATGTATGCCTCACTTTTTTTTACCAAAGATTCTGTTTGTGGTGAAGATAATATTGTATGGGGCAGGGAGTTCAGTACAAAAGGCAAATCAGGTATGGAGAAAAATAAAGAACAGTTAAAAATGCTTTTCTTCAACCCGGGGAGAAGAATTGACGGGCTGCCTTTCATCAGCAACAAGACAGCCATTTATGATGATGAGATGGCTGACAAATACGACATGAATATTGATATAGACATGTATAAGAATACCAGTTGTTACATATTTACACAAAAAGTAAAAGCGGAAAATAAAAATGATGTTGTGGTAGATGAGATGATCACCTGGTTCAATACCGAGACCTATGAAGTAGTAGCCCGGAATTATTCGCTCAGTTACAGCGCTGCTGTTTATGATTTTAAAGTGCGGATGGAAGTGGTGATGACAAAATTTGGTGAATACCTGGTTCCATCCCTGATACGATACGTCGGCAACTGGAAAGCCATTTTTAAGAATCGGGAAAGAGGCGTATTTACCGCTACCCTTTTTGATTTTAAGTAGCAACTATCAAAATATTTGCCGGTAAGGCAATAAGACGGTAAATATCGAAATCAAATTCCCATGTTATTCACGTCTTTCCGACTTACCGGCAAAAAAACCCCTTTGCCATTTTATTAACTTTTAGATGCGTAATTTTATTCTATGAAAATGTTGATCAAAAAAATTCTACTCCCGGTTTTATTTATACCCGCTTGTTTTAATACAAACGCCCAAACCAATGGCCGTGATTTTACAGCCATTGATGCTTATGTAAAAAGCCTTGGCCCGTTAGACAGTATGAGCATGGGTACCATCAATAATGTAGTAAGCAATAAGTTTACAGATAAAATGGATAAGGCAAGGGCTATTTATTATTGGATAGCACATCATATAACTTACGATATTAAAGCCGCCAGGGCTAACAATACAGCAAAAAACAGCCCCGCTGAAGTATTGCTTTATCGCAGGGCCGTGGGTATCGGCTTTGCCAGCCTGTTCCAGGATATGTGCAGCAGTGCTGACATCCGTTGTTTAACAGTAGATGGATTCGTAAAAAACAGTGTTGAACAGATCAAAGAAAAGGGTGCCGAAATTAACCACAGCTGGGCTGTTGTGCAATTGGGACAAAGCCCCGAAACCTGGTTTTATGTGGATCCCGCCTGGGGTAGCGGCTTTGCGGACCCGGAGATGAAGGTATTTACAAAGTCTTATACCGATGCGTATTTCTTTACAGATAAAGCAAATTTTAACCTGCAGCATTTCCCCGACAACGAGGCATGGAAACTGGGCCCTGCACCCAAAGGCAAAAAAGATTTTTTTGAGAACCCGGTTATACGGGTTGCTGCTTTGGAATTTGATATGAAAAAATATACCCCCAATAACGGGAACCTGAAAGTGAAAGCAAATAAGGCCGTTAATTTCAGTTATACCCTCAATAATAAAGAAGAAATTACAAAAGTAGAACTGGGTATAGGAGAAAAGAAAAAATATAAAGTAAAGGAAGTGCCTTTTTCTTTTAGCAAAGGCGCATTGAGTTTTTCTTACAAATTTGAAGATGAAAATTCATACCCTGTAACCGTGTTGATCAACGGAAAAGAATTAATGTTCTATTATGTAGAAGTAGAATGATATAAATCCGGGGGGGTGTCATCTCCCCAAAAAAGGAGAGAGGAAATGGAGAAGATACCAGCGAAGAATACCGCAGATTAAAAAAGAAATTATTAATCTTCAAACTAGAAAATCCATTTTCAAAATTTTGAAAATGGATTTTCTAAAGAATTATCATGGAAACAATAAAAGTTGGTATTAAATAAAAGCTGCCAACTACGAGTTCCCTCTCTCCTGAGTTTGTCGAAGGATGGAGCGGGGTTGGGGTGAGGCTGATTATGCCCTTTGCTTTGCGGGGGCTTTTTTCTTTGTCTTTTTCAAAGCCAAATTAATGTCTTTACTCAGGTTCTCAAAAGTAGGTTTACCGTTTACCATTTCGCCGTTCACGAAGAAAGCAGGAACATCACGTACACCTTTTTCAATACCTTCATTCAGATCATTACGTACCTGCCAACCATAAGTTGAATTGATCAGTTCTTCCAAAAAATGCTTGTTACTGATACCTGCTTCCCTGGAATATAATTTTAAACTGGTTGTACCCAACTGGCGGCGGTTATCAAAAAGAATATTATGCATTTCCCAGAATTTGCCTACCTGTGAAGCGGCAACTGCGGCCTCACCTGCTTTCATGCTTCGCTGGTGAATTCTTGTTAATGGGAAATGACGGAATTGAAACCTGATCTTGCCGTCAAATTCTTCCAGTAATTTCTTTACCACTTCATTTGCTTTTGCGCATTCTTCGCTCTCATATTCACCAAATTCCATTAAAGTTACTGTTGCATCGGGGTTACCCACATATATATCCTGTGGGGGGATGATCTCTACCACTTCTTTTACTTTCATTGCCATAGTATTTGTCTTTTATCTGTTGTATCTAAACAACTTTTTTAAAATGTATTGCGCTCTGTTTAATTTTTCTTTTCCTGTACTTTGGATTCCTTAACCGCTTCATTTCTGAATACCACTGTTCCGTCAAACACATCAACCAACACCGGTCTTGTTTTATCAATGTCTGCAGCCAGGATCCTTTTACTGAGTTGATTGACAATTTCTTTCTGGATCAAACGCTTTAATGGCCTTGCACCAAATTGCGGATCGTATCCATGCTCTGCTAAAAAGTCGAATACATAATCGCTGAACTGCAAATTGATCCCGTTTTGTGCAACCAACTGTTTTAATCCGTCTAATTGCATTCTGATGATCCCCTTGATCTCTTTTTTCATCAACGGCTGAAACATGATCACTTCATCGATCCTGTTCAAGAACTCCGGGCGGATGGTTTGACGTAATAAGCCCATTACCTCAAGTTTGGTCTTTTCAACTACCTCATCCTTATTATCTTCGGTAACATTTTCGAAATTATCCTGAATAATATGGCTGCCCATATTTGAAGTCATGATGATGATCGTATTCTTAAAATTGACAATACGACCCTTGTTATCAGTCAGTCTTCCATCGTCCAATACCTGCAAAAGTACGTTAAAAACGTCAGGATGTGCTTTTTCAATTTCATCCAGCAGTATAACGCTATATGGTTTTCGCCTTACAGCCTCAGTCAACTGGCCTCCCTCATCGTAGCCCACATAGCCCGGAGGGGCTCCCAAAAGCCTGCTTACAGCGTGTTTTTCCTGGTATTCACTCATATCGATCCGGGTCATCATACCCTCGTCATCAAACAGGTAGTCAGCCAGTGCTTTTGCCAGTTCCGTCTTACCAACCCCAGTCGTTCCAAGAAAAATAAAGGAGCCTATTGGTTTTTTAGGGTCCTGCAGGCCGGCCCTGCTTCTCCGTATGGCGTCGGAAACGGCCTCAATGGCCTCCTCTTGCCCTACTACCCTTTTATGCAGTTCGTCCTCTAACAGTAATAGTTTTTCCCTTTCGCTTTGCATCATTTTCATAACCGGGATACCCGTAGCCTTGGCCACATTCTCAGCTATATCTTCGGCATCCACTTCTTCCTTTAAAAGCCGTTTTTCCGTACTATCGGTCAGTTGCTGTGTGTATTCTTCTACAATCTTTTCCTGTTCCTGAACCTTACCATAACGGATCTCGGCAACTTTACCATAATCCCCTTCCCGCTCGGCTTTATCAGCTGCCAGCTTTAAATTCTCGATCTCGGCCTTGGCATTCTGTATTTTCTCTACAATTTCCTTTTCCTGTTGCCATTTTGCCTTAAATGTATCCCGCTCTACCGCAAGGTTGGATATTTCAGTATTTAGCTGTTTTAATTTATGCTCATCACTCTCTCTTTTTATTGCTTCCCTTTCAATTTCTAGTTGGCGGATCCTTCTTTCAAGTTCATCCAGTTCTTCCGGCATACTGTTCATTTCCAGGCGCAGTTTGGCCGCACTTTCATCGATCAGGTCAATGGCTTTATCCGGTAAAAAACGATCAGTGATGTACCGGCTCGATAATTCAACGGCTGCAATGATCGCTTCATCTTTGATCAATACATGATGGTAGGTTTCATACCTGTCTTTCAATCCGCGTAAAATAGAAACAGCATCTTCTATAGTCGGCTCATTGATCATTACTTTTTGAAACCTTCGTTCCAGTGCTTTATCCTTTTCAAAGAATTTCTGATACTCGCTTAAAGTAGTTGCACCAATGGCCCTCAATTCTCCCCTCGCCAAAGCAGGCTTTAAAATATTGGCAGCGTCCATTGCACCATCGCCACCGCCTGCACCAACCAATGTGTGTATCTCATCAATAAACAAAATGATCTGCCCATCGCTGGTGGTTACTTCTTTGATAACAGATTTTAAACGCTCTTCAAATTCACCTTTATATTTTGCACCGGCTATTAATTGTCCCATGTCAAGCGCATAAATGATCTTTGATCGTAAATTCTCAGGTACATCTCCATTTACAATACGCATGGCCAAACCCTCTGCTATGGCCGTTTTACCAACACCGGGCTCACCAACCAGGATGGGGTTGTTCTTGCTTCTCCTGGATAAAATATGTAATGTTCTCCTGATCTCTTCATCCCTTCCTATAACCGGGTCAAGCTTTCCCGACCTGGCCATTTCAATTAAATTTTTTGCATACTTATTCAGCGCATTGAATTGTGTTTCGGAAGTTTGGGAAGATACGGTTGAGCCTTTTTTAAGATCTTTAATGGCTGTAATTAATCCCTTTTCATTTAACCCCGCATCTTTTAATACTTTGGAAGTATTATCAGTTCCCTGAAGCATAGCCAGCAGCAAATGTTCAACACTTACAAATTCGTCCTTAAAGGTTTTTAATGTTGCAGTGGCACGCAATAAAACATTATTTGCATCACGACTTAAAGATTGTGCCGGTTCGCCGCCTGAAATTTTTGGAAGTTTTTCGATCGCCGCATCCAGTTTTTCATCAACATAATTCACATTAACATTATTCTTTTTAAGCAGGTACTCCACTGGAGAATCCTTATCATCCAGCATGGCTTTTAAGATATGTTCGGTCTCGATGTTTGAATTGGCCGCAGTAAAAGCCAATTGTTGTGCCTGTTGTAATATTTCCTGCGATTTTATGGTTAGGTTTTGTAAACTCATCGTTATTAATTTAAAACTAAAATAGCAAAACTTAATCCAATATGATAACTGCGCTATTATGGCATAAGGTACTCTTATTATCTGCCGCTTAAGCAGCAGCAGCAACATTCGCATGCTAATGTTGCAGGATGCACCCAATCAAAAATTGTCAAATAATTCATTGATAATCACTAAAAAAACTTAGATTTGGTCTAAACTAAAAGCAGGTTCACTGAGGCATAGCAAACTTTAGCATCATAACTTTTGGAAAACTGATATAATGAAAAAACTGGTTGGCGTTTTCGTATTTTGCATCCTTATTTTTACTGCCTCGGCTCAGAAAAAAAGTAAATTAATTTCAGGCATGTACCTGCAGTGGGGTTATAATACCGAGTGGTATACCAAAAGTACTATCCATTTTAACAGTGTGGTAGATGGTGTTGACCACAATTTTACGATGTACAAGGCTAAAGCACATGACAGGGCCGATATGGATGGCATTGTTAAAAACCCAATAGAATTTACGGTACCCCAATACAATTACCGGATCGGTTTTTACCTGAATAAAAAACATACCAAAGCTATTGAGATCAATTACGATCACACTAAATACATAGTTTACAATGACCAGCCTGTGCGGGCCAGGGGAAATATTGGCAGCAATTATTTTGATAAGGACACTTCATTTGCTTTCAATCAGGTGCATTTTGAACATACCAACGGCGCCAATTTTTACCAGGTAAACTATGTCAGGCAATATGAATTAAAAAATAATGGGAAGCGACCGGTTTTTACTGCTTTATGGAAAGCAGGGGCTGGTATCCTTATTCCCAAAACAGATATTACACTCAGCAATAAAAGAGTGGATAATCGTTTTCACATTGCCGGCTATTGTTTTGGCGCAGAAGGAGGAGCCAGGTGGTACGTCAGCCGAAAATTATTTTTTGAAGGAACAGCTAAAGCAGGGTTTGCCAATTATACCAATGCCCTGGGTGCTGGTAATGGAAAAGTAAATCACCACTTCGGATATTTTGAATTGATCGGAACAATTGGCTACGATATCAATTTTTAAAAAATAAACAAGGAAGCGCCCTGAACTATACACAGGGCTCTTGTATTTTATAAAAAGATAAGTTAATGGCTGATCAAGAGAAGGAAAAATTAGCTCCCGTTAAAGTTGTCCCGATCGCACATCGCTTTTTTTCATAACCCCATTTAGAAGATACTTCAACTGATCAGTGAGCACTGCTAAAAAAAATACAGAGATCATTAAAAACCTGGCAGCCGGTTACGGATTTGATTATTGCGGTATTGCCAAAGCAGCGTTACTGGATGAAGATGCTAAACGGCTGGAAAGCTGGCTGAGTAAGGGTATGCATGGAACCATGCAATACATGGAAGATCACTTCGACATGCGTATCGATCCCTCAAAATTAGTACCCGGTGCAAGATCTGTAATTACCTTATTACTGAATTATTACCCCGAACAACATCAAATGGCTGATGCCCCTAAAATTTCGAAATATGCCTATGGCAACGATTATCACGAAGTGATCAGGGCGAGGTTAAAGTTATTTCTTCAACAGATCAAAGAACAGGTTGGTGAAGTGTATGGCCGCGGATTTGTTGATAGTGCGCCAGTGCTGGAAAGAGCCTGGGCCCAAAAAGCCGGCATTGGATGGATCGGGAAAAACGGAAACCTGATCAATAAAAAAAGCGGCTCATTCTTTTTTATTGCTACTTTAATTGTTGACCTGGAATTAATATATGATGATGCATTTGTGAAAGATTACTGCGGTACCTGTACAAAATGCATTGATAACTGTCCTACTGATGCCATACTACCCGACAAAGTTATTGATGGCAGTAAATGCATCTCGTATTTTACCATTGAGCTTAAAGATGCACTGATACCAGGAACCATGAATGGTAAATTTGATAACTGGATGTTTGGTTGCGATGTTTGCCAGGACATTTGCCCCTGGAACCGTTTTTCGAACCCAACTGATGAAATAAGTTTTACACCCATTCCCGAGATCTTAAATTTATCCATTAACGATTGGGAAGAATTAACGGAAGAATCTTTCAAGCGCATTTTTAAAAATTCTCCGCTCAAAAGAGCTAAGTTTGATGGCATTAAACGCAATCTCAATTTTATTCAGCAATAATATGCATCCCAACATTCAAAAACTATATGATATTGCCAATAAACCAAAAAGGCTCATAATCGGTTTAATGAGCGGTACTTCTTTGGATGGATTGGACATTGCATTATGTGCTGTTGAAGGAAACGGACCAGGTACCAAACTTGAATTACTAAATTTTGAGACCATTCCCTATGCAGAAGATCTGAAAACTGAAATAAGATCTGTTTTTTCAAGGAAGCAGGTTGATCTTGAAAAACTTTGTTTACTCAATCCCTGGATCGCTTTACAACATGCTGCCATGATAAACACCTGCTTACAAAAATGGAATATTAAAACTGGTGAGGTTGATCTGATTGCCAGTCATGGACAAACCATATACCATGCACCGCAACGTTTACACCAGCAACCAAAGTTTGGTAATGCTACTTTACAAATTGGCGATGGCGATCACCTGGCAGTTGCAACCGGTATGGTAACCATCAGCGATTTCAGGCAAAAAAATATTGCAGCCGGTGGCGAAGGTGCTCCCCTGGCCGTTTACGGCGATCATATATTATTCAGCAAAAAAGACGAAGACAGGATCTTATTAAATATGGGAGGTATTGCCAACTTTACTTATTTACCAGGCAAAGATGAGCATGAAAAAATATTATGTACAGATGTTGGCCCTGGCAATACTTTGATGGATACCTATATGCAGGAGCAATTCACCGGAAGATCATATGATAAAGACGCTGCTGTTGCCAATTCCGGGGCAGTAAATGAAGCATTGTTATCTGCACTTAAAGATGATCTTTTCTTTGAACAGGAATTTCCAAAGACCACCGGGCCCGAATTATTTAATTTGGCATACCTCCAAAAAGCAAAACAAAAAAGTAAAACTGCATCCTTATCCGTTGAAGATACAATGGCCACATTAAATAAATTTTCAGCTGATATGATCGTTGCCGCAATTACTGCCTGCATAAAAAACAAAACAGGCATCAGGATCTTCGGAAGCGGTGGCGGAATTCATAATCCGTTGCTGATGCAACATTTGAAAGAACAATTACCTGATTGCAGTTTTCACAGCACAGCAGAAAGCGGGATAGATCCGGATGCAAAAGAAGCTGTATTATTTGCTTTACTTGCCAATGAATGTGTAAGTGGCAACCGGGATTTAATTGGTATCCCGGCACTAGCTATGGGGAAGGTCAGTTTTCCTGTTTAATTATTTTCTGTGTAGGCTTTTAAACTGTTCAATGCATCTTCATAACCTTGTCCGCTTATCTTTTCAATAAAAAGGCCATAGAATTTTTCCCAGGGATACCATTTTAGTTTTATCAACACATTCCATTCGGCCTGTACCTGGTTGCTGTCTGCTAATGGTAAAATACTGATCGTATTCAAAACATCATTTTCTCCATTTCTTAATAAGGTTGCAGCAATTGAATTCTTTTTTTTATCGGTTATCAGCATTTTATTTTTTTTTCCTTTGCTTTCCCATGTGCAAGAATTGCTGATGCCATTTGCATCTGTATCAAATTTGATATTGGCTGAATCCCTGATAAAAACCGGTTGCCAGTTTTTCCAGTTTTGGAGATCCCTGATCTCATTAAAAACCTTATCCCCTTTGGCGTTTATGACCACGGCCCTTGTCACCATCAGTTTAGACGGAATGAACAATGAAAGGATGGTTATAAAAATAAACAACCCGGCCAGCACAATAAAAAAAGCTTTAAATAACCTCATACTCATTTTTATTCCCATTTAAAAACTTTGATAGCGATAATATATACGGCTATCCCCCACAACAACAAAATACCGATCTCTGTACGCACGTCCCACAAGTTCTGACCTTCAAATGCCACGTTTCTCATAGCTGTATTTAAATGCGTAAGCGGCATAGCCTTGGAAATGGGCTGTAACCATTTGGGGAAAGCTTCTATTGAAAAAAAAGTACCTCCAATTAAAAACTGTGGCATAGTGATCAGGTTGGCAAATGGTGGAATAGCACTGTCATTCTTTGCCAGTCCGCTTACAATAAAACCAAAACCCATAAATACCAATAATCCAATAAAGCTTAATACAAGCATTTCCATTAAGGTTTGAAATCCATTGATGAGCGTAAAACCAAACATGAAGCGGCCGGCGAGGATAATTACGACTGCAGTGATCATCTGGAAAATGATCCTGCTTAATGCTTCACCCAATACAATATATGTACGGCTTATTGGTGTGGCAAAAAAACGTTTAAGAACCAGTGTACTCCTTAAATTAAAAAACATAAAAGCCACGCCAAAAACGCCAGAGCTTAATAAGGAAAATCCAAGCTGGCCCGGCAAAATAAAATCAATTGTTTTGTACTCCCTTACCGTTTCAATTTCTACAGGCCTTGTTTCAGGAACAGCATAAGCCGGCCGGTTTGCATATTTATTGTTACTTATTTTATTGGAAAGTGAATTTATAACAGCTAAAAGTTGTGGCCATTTATCATTACTTGCATTGGTGCTGTTTAATTTGTAAGTGTACGCGGGGGTATCCACCAGGGTCTTGCTGATCTTTAAAATACCGGCTATCCTTCCTTTTATAAGGGCCGACCTTAATTCCTTTTCATCAGCAAATGAAACGATCTTTATCCTGCTGCTCAGCCTGATTGAATCATAAAGGGCATTAGTGGTATCAGCATCTTTATCTATTACTATTTTGTACACCGGTGCCCCCCCGCCATTACCAATGAACCCAAAAACCAGGATAAAAATAAAAGGAAATACAAAACTGAACACTACAGCCGACGGACTTCTGAAAATGGCTTTTAAGCTGGCTTTGGTTATGGCCAGCATAGCCCTGACCTGGCTGTATTTTTGCATAACTTCATGTAATTGAGGCGTAAAGCTATTGGTTAAAAAGGATTTTAAAAAATTTGCCATTTAGCGACAGCTGTCGTATATTTGGATGACAAATGTCAGCATAATGAAAAAAATAGAGAAAAAAACCGATTATAAACGAAATTCTTCTCCTTCTAAAGCGGAGGAGCCCATGCCGGTATATCGCAGCGTTAAAGCATTACCACAGGTAAAAGATTTTACTTACAATGAATTTAAAAAAATTTCGGATAAAACTCCTTTTACACAGGTTGAATGGGCAGCTATATTACATGTAAGCGAGCGTACATTACAGCGCTATGCTAAAAACAACAGCAGTTTTGCACCTATCAATGCCGAACGTGCTTTACAGATTGATAAGGTTTTAAAAGAAGGCAAGATCACCTTTGGTAAAATTGAAAACTTTTACAATTGGTTAAAGGGTGAACCTTATATGCTGGAAGGTAACTTATCTTTTAATTCGCTTACCTCTTATGATGGCATCCAAAAAGTATTAACACAGCTTGGAAGAATTCAACACGGCATATTAGCATGATAGTTTACAGGTTAGCAATAGAACCATTTAAAGAAGATTTGAGTGGGACAGGCTCAAAATTATATGGTGGCAGATGGAATGTACCGGGAGTAGCAGCCATTTACACAGCAGAAAATATTTCATTGGCTGTGCTTGAGATCTTAGTTAATGCAGACAAAAACAATATTCCGCCAGCTTATTATTTATTAAAACTTAATGTACCGGATAATTTGCCGGTTAAGGTGATCACTACTGCCGGGTTAAAAGAAAAGTGGTATAGCGATTTTGAATACGCTCAATATATTGGTTCCAGATTTTTAGAATCGGGTAAGGAAGCCATATTAAAGGTGCCTTCAGCGATTATAAGAGAAGAATATAATTTTTTATTAAACCCTGACCATACTGATTTTAAAAAAATATCTATTAAAGAATCAATACCGTTTGATCTCGATATAAGATTAGTGAAAAAATAATGAATAAGCTTTACCTCTTATTAGGCAGCAATATGGGCAACAGCAAAGCGCAGTTATCCAAAGCCATTGTACAGATCACAAAACAAATTGGCAGCGTAACACGGCAGTCGAACCTGTATACCACAGCAGCCTGGGGTAATACCCAACAACCGGATTTTTTAAACCAGGTAATTATTGTTGAAACGGTATTAACTGCATTACAAACCATGCAAACCATTTTAAGCATTGAAAAGAAAATGGGGAGGTTACGTACGGTTAAAAATGCACCCCGCATTATCGATATTGATATTTTATTTTTCAACAAAGAAATAATTGACCGGGAACAGCTTAAAATACCCCATCCGCAGATACAAAACAGGCGCTTTGTGCTTGTACCACTCAACCAGCTATCACCTAACCTCCAACACCCGGTACTTAAAAAAACGATACACCAGCTTCTTATACACTGTCCCGATAAACTAAATGTGAAAAAGTTTTAATTGCATAAAAGTTGTTTCCGCTTATTTTGCAGTACCCATTACTAATAAACTGCATGAAATATAATTTCGTTACCATAGAAGGAAATATCGGTGCCGGTAAAACCACACTGGCACATTTATTAAGCAAGCATTTTAATGCACGTTTGATCCTGGAAGAATTTGCCGATAACCCTTTTCTGCCTAAATTTTATGAAAACCCTGCCCAATATGCGTTTCCGCTGGAATTATTTTTTATGGCAGAACGTTATAAACAACTGAAGGACCTGCTGCAGACAAAAGACATGTTTCAAAACATAACCATTTCAGATTACCTCTTTACCAAATGCCTTTTATTTGCCAAGGTAAATCTATCAGATGAGGAGTTCCGCTTGTATCAAAAGCTTTTCGAGATCATCAATCCGCAGATCGTTCAGCCGGATATCCTGATCTACCTGCATACCCCGGTAAAAAAATTACAGGAAAATATTAAAAAGCGTAACAGGAATTACGAACAATCCATTCCTAACGATTACCTGTTTACTTTACAGGAAACTTATACACAGTATATCAAGCAGCACAATATAAAAACATTGTATGTAGATGCCGGCAATGCCGATTTCCTGGGCAATGAGGCTCACCTGAAAATAATCATTGAAGCATTGGATAAAGAATATGAAGATGGGCAACATTATATAACTTTGCCCTAATCCTAAAAAATGAGTAGCGCCAAACTTCCCAAAGAATTCCGTCATTTTATTTTTGCAAGGTTGTTTTTTGTACTGGGTTTACGCATGATAACCACCATTGTTATTTACCAGGTCTTTCACCTGGCAAACACTTATATGGTGGGCTTTGCAGGTCTTGCCGAATTTGTTCCTGCTGTACTTGCCGCCTTATATGCGGGTCATTATATTGACAAACACAACAAAAAAAATATTCTCGTTTGGTCTTATGTATTTTATATGATCTGCGGTATCAGCCTGGCACTGGTCAGCCTGCCCTGGTTTGGGTTTAGCAATACAACACAGCTTACGGTAATATTTTCGGTTGTTTTTTGTACCGGCATCATACGTTCCTTTGCCGGCCCTGCGGCCAACAGCATGATCGCTGCCATTGTATCCCGTGAGCAGTTACAAAAAGCCATTTCATACAATTCATCTACCTGGCTAATATCATCCATTGGCGGACATGCCGTTGGCGGGCTGTTAATTGCATTGATCGGAATTTCAGGTGCTTACTTTATAACCGCTGCATTAATATTAGCCGCAGGAATTTTTGCTTTGCAGTTATATCCAAAACCACCGGTGATCAACCTGGAAAAAGAACCCATGTTTACTTCCATTAAAAAAGGATTTTCCTATGTGTTCAATAATAAGAATTTACTCGGCGTGCTTTCATTAGACCTCTTTGCAGTTCTTTTTGGTGGTGCCGTAGCTTTTATCCCCGAAGTGGCCTCAACTATTTTAGATACCGGCCCCATTGGTTATGGTTTCTTAAATGCGGCTATGGATATTGGCAGCCTTATCAGCATTATCATACTGGTTAAATATCCCATGAAGCAAAAACAAGGATTAAAAATGTTACTGGCTGTTGCTGGTTTTGGGCTGTGCATCATCATATTTGGGTTATCAAAAGTTTACTGGCTTAGTTTTATGGCATTGCTGGTGGCAGGTTTATTTGATGCCGTTAGTGTGGTGGTACGTGGCACCATTGTTCAATTATTTACACCCGATGAATTAAGGGGCCGTGTTGCTTCCATCAATTTGATCTTCATCAACAGCAGTAATGAGCTCGGCCAGTTCGAAAGCGGTGTTACTTCCCGTATGTTTGGCACTTTGCCTGCTATTATTTTTGGTGGCGCTATGTCGGTGTTAGTGGTGGCAGGTACCTGGCTTAAGTTTCCAAAGTTGAGAAGGCTGGAGTATTAATCATCGGGTCGAGCTATATGCTTGCCTGTTTCCAAATTCCGGCAAAGGGGGAAAAGATTTTAAAGAAAACTGAACCTTTTTAAATAAAATATGTTGTCCTGTTTTTGTTTTGTAAATTGTAATCCCTAAATTTTTATTATGCAACGCAGATCATTCCTCCGCAATACCGGTTTAACCCTGGCTGGTTTAGCATTACTAAACAAAGATTCCCTGGCTGCCTTTTTAAATGACCCCGCCTGGAAAATAAAGATGCTGACAGATGACATCGGCATATTCACCGAAAAAGGCGGCACCATTGCTTTCCTGCTTACAAAAAAAGGGATCGTGGTAGTGGATTCCCAGTTCCCCGATACAGCTGCGCATTTGATCGATGAGTTGAAAAAGAAAAATTCAAAACCTTTCCGCTACCTTATCAATACACATCACCACGGCGACCACACAGCAGGCAATATTGCTTTTAAAGGATTGGCTGAGCATGTGGTAGCACATGAAAACTCTAAAGCAAACCAGTTAAGGGTAGCCGGCGAGCAAAAAATGGCTGCCGACAAATTTCACGTACCTGATATGACCTTTGGTGCCGAAGGCTGGAAGAAAAAAGTGGGCAAAGAAAAGATCATGGCACATTATTTTGGTGCAGCACATACCAATGGCGATGCTATGATCCATTTTCAGCACGCCAACATTGTACATATGGGCGACCTGGTCTTTAACCGCCGCCATCCGTATATTGATAAAACTGCCGGTGCCGATATCGCAAACTGGATCATATTATTAGACAAAGCCACTACCACATTTGATAAAGAAACACAATTTATTTGCGGACATGCCGGAACAGGATATGAAGTTTTAATTAAATCCGATGACCTGAAGGCCTTTGGCGATTACCTGGGCAATGTTTTAAAATTTACCGAGGCTGAAATAAGGGCAGGTAAAACAAAAGAGGAGATATTAAAGGCAACAGAAATACCCGGATCGCCTCAGTGGAAAGGTGACGGTATTGAAAGGCCACTAAGCGCTGCTTACGCAGAATTAGCCGCAAAGTAGGTGTCAGGCCACTACAGGTACTCCATGAATTTAAAAGAAAATTGATCAGTTCATACACAAAACATACAAGGCTTTACTCAGTGGCCAGACTCCTATATACACTGAATTAGCCGCGAAGCAGGTGTCAGCCCACTACAGGTGCTCCATTAATTTAAAAGAAAATTGATCAGTTCATACACAAAACATAAAAGACTTTACTCAGTGGCCAGACTCCTATATACATTGAGTTAGCCGCGAAGCAGGTGTCAGGCCACTACAGGTACTCCATGAATTTAAAAGAAAATTGATCAGTTCATA
>JBDSGK010000003.1:0-18765 GCA_039919015.1 Ferruginibacter sp. | reverse complement strand
CCGTAGTAGCAGGAATTGGATAAGGCTTTATCAGTTTTGCTATAGGTTCACCCTGGGCAGGGTTTTTAGCTTGAGCAAATGATGTAAAGTTTATTCCAATAATTAAAATTAGTATGTAAATAATTTTATTCAACTAAGTAAAAATATATAAAAGGTTTTAATTAAACAACAGTTTACTGTTACGATATTTACAATAAATGTATATTAAAAAAGACCAATAAAAAAACAATTTACATGGATGGCTGTATAAAATGTGGATTTTACCCCTTTAAAGCGTCCAATTTTTCATTTATAGCTTCAAAATTGGGCATATCACCCGTACTTTCGCATATTTCTGCATAATTGATAATACCGGTCTTATCTATAATAAATGCCGATCTTTTACTTACCCCTTTCATATCCAGGATCCATTTATCGATCAGGGAGTCGTATAATGCCGAAACTTCCTTATTAAAATCGCTCAGGAAAGGAAAATTGTATTGCTGGTCTTCTTTATATTTTTTTAATGTAAAGACCGAATCAACGGATATCCCGATCACTTCAGCATGTACATTACTATAGCGGCCAATATCATCCCGTACTCCACAGAATTCTTTTGTACATACGCTGGTAAACGCCTGCGGAAAAAATAAAAGTAAAACATTCTTGCCCCTAAGATCAGAAAGGGTTACTTTGTTCTTTTCTGTATCAAATAAAGTAAAATCCGGTGCTGACTGGCCTGTTTCAATTTTCATAATGCTGGGTTGTTTTAGTAAAGATAGGTGTTGTGTAAAAATTGTTAACAGCTATTGCTACCTTTTGTTTAATTAGCAGACTGAATTATAAATCAAAACCAACTTATTATGAACAAGTACATTACAGAGTTAATCGGAACCTTTTTCCTGGTGATGGGTGCAGCACTGGGAGGTGCCATTGGCGCATCGCTTGCATTAATGATCATGATCTATGCAGGCGGGCATATATCGGGGGCACATTATAACCCCGCAGTAACGCTATCTGTTTGGATGAGAGGTAAAATTGATATGAAGGATGCCATAATGTACTGGATATTCCAGCTTGCAGGCGCCATAATAGCCGCGTTAATAGTAGCTTTTATATTTGATAAAGAAGGTGACGGAAGCTGCATCATTGCGGAGGACGGTGGTACGAAAGCGATCATAGCAGAGTTGCTGGGAACCTTCGCATTGGCTTATGTAGTGCTTAATGTTGCTACTGCAAAAGGTACCAGCGGAAATAGTTTTTATGGGTTAGCCATCGGTGGAACTGTTTTGGCAATGGCCACCGCATTGGGACAATTTTCGGGAGGCGCATTTAACCCGGCTGTGGCAATTGGATTATGTATACAAAAATCAATGTGCTGGGCACAAATATGGATGTACCTGGTAGGCGCTTTAGGTGGTGGTGCACTGGCAGCCATAATTTTCAGTTTGAATAATCCGGATGATAAATAAATGATCCATCAACATAAAAAAAGAAAACCCCTCTGGAAAGAAGGGTTTTTTTGTTATCCAAACAATCCATAAAAACAAAAAATCTTTAGATTGTTAGCACAGGATCTTTGGGGCTATGGAGATTCAGATAAACATATTTTACAAACAGGCAATTGCATTTTGTTATTTGGCAGTACGGGTGTTCTGGTGAAAAAAGTTAGGAATAAGTGATTCGGTTAAGGTCTTTGGTTCAAATATTTTGCAGGTATGAGATACAAAATGAACAATAGTTACAGGCTTATAAATGCCTTTTATCATAGGGTAGAATTTTATGGTTTTGTACGGTCAAATGTATAAACGGATAATTTTCCATTTTATTACATGAACTGCTTTGAATACAATTATTTAAATGAAACATGAAAGGACACCTGCAATAATAGTAAAAGCCCCACGATACCGAGGGGCTTTTACTATAAAACTTTAATATTAATTATTTTTAGCCGTGCCAGTCTTTGTTTTAGTCTTGGTAGTTGTTTTGGCAGGAACAAGAGCAGCTGCAGCCGCAGCCTCTGCTTTTTTCTTCGCGTCATTTTCAATTACCCACTTGTCGTAATCTTCTGGAGTTAAAACATCGCCTGTAATAGTGATGCTTTTCATTTCATCAATTCCGGCAAATTTAACTGTAAGGTGTTTGTCGAAATGACCGGCATTGGCAGCATTAAATTTCGCTGAAATAAAACCGGTAGCACCTGGTGCAATTGGAGATTTGGTGTAATCACCCATTGTACAACCGCAGGTAGGGTTGGCCTGTTCAATAATTAATGGCTCCTTACTGATATTGGTAACTATAAATCTAACCTCTTTAGGATCATTTTGTTTTAATGTTCCCTGGTTAATGGTTTCCGTATCAAACTTGGCTACATCAGCAGCGGTTTTTTGTGCAAACAAAACTGAAGCAAAAGTGAATGCCGCAACTGATAAAATTAATTTCTTCATTGTACTGTTTTTTATGTGGTTATTAATTCTTTAAATCGTTTATGCCTTTATTCTCAGGAGCTGAGCTACCCGGTGTTTTCCAAACTTCACCTTTAATAGTAATTTGTTTGGTTTGCGTATCGTTATAGGTAACTGTGATGAATTTTGTAAACGAACCCTCTGCAGCAGCATTGTAGCCTACTGTAATATTTGTTTTTCCTCCTGGAGCTATAACTTTATCTTTTTCCCACTCGGGTGTTGTGCAGCCGCAGCTTGCATGAATATTTGAGATCTTTAATGGTAAATTGCTTTTATTGGTAACTTCAAAAATATGGGTCACGGGTTTTCCCTGGGGTATCTTACCAAAATCAAATTCAGCTTCTTTTAAAGCTAACAGGTTATCCGCCACTTCAATAGAAAGGGCGTCAGTTTTTATTACTGCCGCTGTAGTGGTTTGATCTGTAGCAGTTGTTAACTGCTGTGCCTGTGTAGCAGTTAAAGCAAATATTGGCAGTAAAAGGGTAAATATTTTTTTCATGATTTTAATATTATGTTCTCAAAGATAACAAAAGAGATATATCTCTCCCAAATTGTTAACCCGTTAGGAGATTTTTAACAAAGCTGCCCTATAATATATATTTTTGCTGAACATTAATGAGCTATGGATACAAATAACAATAACGACGCTGCTTTACAGGAAAAATTAAGCTTTGATAATTTCAGGAATGAAGTACTAAAAGACTACCGATTTGCCTGCGAAAGCCGGGAAACCAGCTTACTGGGCAGGAAAGAAGTGTTAACAGGCAAGGCCAAGTTCGGCATCTTTGGCGATGGTAAAGAAGTAGCCCAGGTAGCCATGGCAAAATTCTTTAAACCCGGAGATTTCAGGGCAGGTTATTACCGTGACCAGACCTTTATGTTTGCCAGCGGATTAGCAACAGTTGAACAGTTCTTTGCTCAATTATATGCTGACCCGGATGTAGAAAACGATCCCTTTAGTGCCGGCCGCCAGATGAATGCACATTTTGCAACCAAAATGGTTGATGGAAACGGCGACTGGCTGGATCTTGCAGAACTGAAAAATGTAAGCAGTGATATTGCACCCACTGCGGGGCAAATGCCCCGGGCACTGGGGCTTGCATTCGCATCTAAAGTTTTTAGAAATGTAACCGGAATACACGATTTAAAAAACCTCAGCAATAAGGGTAACGAAGTTTGTTTTTGTACCATTGGCGATGCATCAACCAGCGAAGGGCATTTTTGGGAAACCATCAATGCTGCCGGTGTATTACAGGTACCATTAGCCGTTTTTGTATGGGATGATGGATATGGAATTTCTGTTCCCAAAAAATATCAAACCACCAAAGGGTCTGTCTCTGAGGCTTTAAAAGGCTTTCAGAAAAAAGAAGGCAGCAATGGGATCGAGATCTATAAATTAAAGGGCTGGGATTATGCAGGTATGTGTGAGATACTTGAACCCGCCCTTCAAAAAATAAGGGATACACATACGCCGGCCATTTTTCATGTGGAGGAAATTACACAACCACAGGGGCATTCAACTTCGGGAAGTCATGAAAGATATAAAACAACAGAGCGGTTGGACTGGGAGAAGGAATGGGACGGGTTAAAAAAAATGAAAGAATGGATCATTGCAAATGCTTTGGGTGATGATGACGAATTGAACAGTATTGAAACGAATGCCGTACAACATGCCAGGGAAGGCAAACAAAAAGCATGGTCAAAATATATTGAACCCATAAAAGAACTGGTTGCAAAAACCGTTGATATTTTAAAACCTGTTGAGTCTTTTGATCCGGCGATAAGAAAACTGTCGGATGAACTGGTTGCGCTCAGGGAACCCATGCGGCGGGATGTTATGAAGACCCTGGCCACAGTTTTAGACCTTGCAGGTAATGAACCGGCAGTTAATGCAGTACGGGAATATTATGCAAAACTGAAGACTGATTACGCAGGCCTTTTCAACAGTTATTTATACAATGATGGCCCTAAGTCTGCATTAAAAGTGCCCGTGATCAGTCCTTATTACGAAGATCCGGCTGCTGTTGTAAATGGATATGAGGTGTTGAATAAATACTTTGATGAACTGTTTTCGACCAATAACAAGGTCATTGCTTTTGGAGAAGACCTTGGGCATATTGGTGACGTGAACCAGGGCTTTAGCGGATTGCAGGAAAAACATGGCGTCGAAAGGATCTTTGATACCGGTATCCGTGAACTGACCATTATGGGGCAGGGGATCGGTTTATCAATAAGGGGCCTGCGCCCGATCGCTGAAATTCAATACCTCGATTACTTATTATACGGTTTACAACCGCTCAGCGATGATGTTTGTACAACACATTTTCGAACAGCCGGACAACAAAGTTGCCCATTGATCGTAAGAACCAGGGGCCACAGGCTTGAGGGTATCTGGCACAGCGGTTCGCCCATGGGCATGATCATTAATGCACTCAGAGGCATGTATGTTTGCGTACCGCGTAATATGGTACAGGCTGCGGGCATGTACAATACCTTATTGCAAAGCAACGACCCGGGCCTGGTGATCGAATGCCTGAATGGTTATCGCTTAAAAGAGAAATTACCTTCCAACTTAATGGCCTATACCGTGCCGTTAGGTGTGCCGGAAATTGTTAAGAAAGGTACTGATGTAACTATTGTTACTTATGGATCAACCCTGAGGATCGTTTTGGAAGCAACTGAAACTTTAGATAAAATGGATATCAGCTGCGAAGTGGTGGATGTGCAGACCCTATTGCCTTTTGATATTCATCATAAAATCGTGGGATCTCTTAAAAGGACCAACCGCATTGTTTTTGTTGATGAAGATGTACCGGGCGGAGCTGCAGCTTATATGTTCAACAAAGTAATGGAGGAGCAGGGGGGATATAAATACTTAGATGTGTCTCCACGAACTATAACGGGTAAGGCCCACAGGCCTTCTTACGGCAGTGATGGCGATTATTTCAGCAAACCCAATACAGAAGATATTGTTGCTGTAATCAGGGAAATGATGAGTGAATAATATTCAGCATAGCCAATATCAACGCTTATGACCGATGCCGGCTTTTTACACGTAATTGATATTTTAGGTACTTTTTCTTTTGCAGTATCCGGGGCTTTTTTTGCCATGGAAAAAAAGCTTGATCCATTTGGCGTGCTCATACTTTCTTTTGTAACGGCTATTGGCGGCGGTACATTGCGTGACATGATGATCGGTAATTTACCGGTTGGCTGGCTCAGGAATGAAACTGCAACCACTGTAATTTTTATTGGCGCCATGGGCAGTATGTTCTTTAGCCAGTGGCTAAAAAAAATAACTGCCACTTTGTTTTTGTTTGACTCACTGGGATTAGGGTTGTTCACCATTATTGGTATTGACAAAGGCATGGAGCTTAATTTCAGTATGGGGGTTTGCATTGTACTGGGAACCATTACAGCCAGTTTCGGCGGCGTGATAAGGGATGTGCTGTTGAGTAATGTACCCCTTATTTTCCGCAAAGAGATATATGCACTCGCAAGCATTATTGGCGGACTGATCTATTACCTGCTTAAACAAAGCGCATTGAATGATGATGCAGCCAGCATCATCTCAATTTTAATGATATTGATCATCAGGGTGCTGGCTGTTAAATACAAACTTTCACTCCCGGTAGTGTACTCAAAAAAAACTAACGACAACAATTAGATCATATCGGGGTGATAATCCCTTGTAACTTTTGGCTAACTCGGGATAGTTATTTATATTGAATAACTTTTCCCCTCATAAAACTCCACTATCCAATAAATCATTTGGGCAAACTCACCAAAAGTAGTGTTAAGAGTTTGCCCCAAACCAGGCGGTTATTCTTTAATTCTATTATTATCATTATTATGAAAGCACTAACACTATCAATGACCTTTTTAAGTTTGCTGTTTGCAAACGTCGTTTTTTCTCAAAGCCTTGCTATTAATACAGATGGCAGTACTGCTAACGCCTCCGCCATGCTGGATATAAACAGCAATGTAAAAGGGCTGCTCATTCCCCGTATGACGAAAGCGGAGAAGAATGCCATATTTGCACCAGCGACTGGTCTCCTTGTATTTCAAAGTGGCCCCGATAGTACGGGCTTTTATTATTACAATGGCTCGTCATGGGATTGGGTATCGAGTATTAGTAATAACAGCAACTGGAAACTCAATGGCAATAACGGCAGTACAGGAGCAAACTTTGTTGGCACTACCGATAATATGCCACTTCGTTTCAGGATAAATAATATACCTGCCGGGAGACTGGACAGTACCTACCGTACCACCACGTTTGGTTTAAATGCAGGCAAACTGATTAGTTCCGGAGTTGGTAACGTGGCAATGGGTAATGCGGCTTTAGCATCAGTAACTACCACATCTGCAAATGTTGCTATTGGCGATAGTGCAGGTTATTCATTTACCAATGGTTCAGCCGTAATGATCGGGGATTTTGCAGGAAAAAGAGGAGCACCCAGTTTTGGTGATTATGCAGTTTTAATAGGCACACATGCAGGCGATAGCAGTATGGCTGCCTGGAGTACGATCGTGGGCAATTATGCAGGCCGTAAAAATCAAAGTCCGGGGAGTATTATGATAGGATCAAGTGCCGGGGAAAGAAATACTACAGGTTCTGTTACCCTTATAGGCGATAATGCAGGAAAAAATAATACAACAGGGAACAATACCTATATCGGATATTTTACAGGATATAACAACACATCGGGAACACATAATACTGCAATAGGGATACAAAACATGTATACCAATATTACCGGTAACTACAATACCAGCCTGGGCTCTTATTCCATGTATGCAAACAATACCGGGCAGTTCAATACGTCGCTTGGGTATCTTGCATTGTACAGTGCTGATTCCAGTAATAATACAGCCGTTGGCTCATATGCAGGTTATGGAAGTGGTAAAGGTGTGAATAACAGTTTCCTGGGTTATGGTGCAGGATATGGTAATGGCACAGGTGCTGCGAATGTTGGCATTGGCATGTATGCACTACGCAACAATAATAAAAGTTTTATTGTGGCCGTAGGCGATTCAGCTTTATATACAAATGGCTTATCTGCAACAGAAACCTATCACTCTACAGAAAACACAGGAGTAGGCTCCAAAGCGCTTTTCAGCAACCGTTGGGGTTATTATAATACAGCGTTGGGTTATCGTGCCATGTATTCAGCCTATGGTTCTTACGGTAATGTAGGCATTGGCGACAGCAGCCTCTACAGCGACCAGTTTGGCCATGATAACGTGGCCATTGGTAAGCATGCTATGAGGCAAACATCATTCAGCGATTTTAATGTGGCTATTGGTAATAACAGCCTTGCCAAAGCATCATCCAGCGATTACAATGTAGCTGTTGGAGACAGCGCCCTGTACAATAATGCTTCTTCAAATCCTAACCTGGGCATTGGTTACAGCGCATTGCTTTCAAATACTTCGGGGCAATATAATACTGCAGTTGGCTACCAGGCATTATATAATAACTTAACAACACATTATAATACTGCGGTTGGCCACCAGGCACTTTGGAAAAATACCGGGGCTGACAATACTGCTGTAGGGAACGAAGCATTACGCATGAATACCACAGGAAACGGTAATGTGGCTATGGGAAAGTGGAGTATGGATGCAAATACTACGGGCCTTAATAATACTGCTATTGGAAGCAATGTGTTTGGCCTAAACTCAACAGGTAGTTATAATACTGTTATTGGCTCCAATGCAATGAGCCAGAGTAACAGCGACCATAATACAGCTGTTGGGAATGCAGCCCTGTATTGGTTACTTGGCGTCACCGGTGTCAACAATACGGCCGTGGGGGACAGTGCGGGTTTTTGGGGTAATAGTAATATAAACTGTACGTATGTTGGTAGCAATGCAAAAAATACCCTCAACGTCGGCTATACCAACTCGTCAGCTTTTGGTTACGATGCGAGGGTTGTTGGCAGTAATATGATCGTACTTGGCAATACATCTGTTACTTCGCTGCGATGTGCTGTTACAACTATCACAGCCATAAGCGATGGCAGGTTTAAAAATAATGTGCAGGAAAATGTACCGGGCCTGCAGTTCATTAAACAGCTCAGGCCGGTAACTTATAACCTGGATGTTCGTAAATTGAATAGTTTTCTTCATGCTTCAGAAAACCAGGACCCGGCTTCTATTAAGGCTAAAGAACAATTCCTGGAGAGCGGTTTCATTGCACAGGAGGTGGAATTGGTAGCTCAAAAAATGGGTTATGATTTCAATGGGGTTGACCGGCCGCAGAATGAAAATGATACCTACGGTATCCGTTATGCAGCTTTTGTGGTACCGCTTGTAAAAGCAGTACAGGAACTGGATAAAAAAAATGATGCGTTGAAAGCAGAAAATAACTCCCTGCAACAAATTGTGCTGCAAATGCAAAAAGATTTAAAAGAGATCAGGGAAACACTGAATAAAAAATAAGCAGGCAGTTTTGCGGAGGGCAAAAGATAAAAAAAGATGAAACTGACGATCTACCAGGTTGATGCATTTACGGATAAGCTTTTTGGCGGTAACCCTGCTGCGGTGATCCCGCTGGATAAATGGCTCGATCCTGTATTCATGCAGCAAATAGCTTTGGAAAATAATTTAAGCGAAACGGTTTTTATTGTCGGGTCAAACAAAGCAGATTGTGATTATGAAATAAGGTGGTTTACGCCTGAAGTGGAAATTAACCTTTGCGGCCATGCAACTTTAGCAAGTGCTTATGTACTGTTCAATTTCCTGAATTTTACCAAGCCCGAGATTCGTTTCAGTTCCCTAAGCGGCATATTGAAAGTAACCATGAATGATGGCCTGATCTGTATGGATTTTCCTTCCTGGAAACCAGAACGGCTGGATATTTATCCCGATGAACTTTCTGCGATACTGGGTGATGCAGAAATTGTTGGCGTGTACAAGCACCGGGATATACTGGTTGAACTATTGAATGAAAATGCGGTAAAGCATTCCAATCCCGATTTCTCGCTGATGAAAAAGCATATTGATAAAATGATCATTACTGCGCCCGGAAAAAATGTAGATTTTGTCTCCCGTTTTTTTGCGCCCGGCGCCGGCATTGATGAAGACCCGGTAACCGGTTCGGCACATGCTCAATTAATTCCTTTCTGGGCAGAAAAACTGAATAAGAAAGACCTGCATGCTTTACAACTTTCAAAAAGGGGTGGAGAACTATGGTGTGAGCAGAAAGGCGACAGGGTGACCATGAAAGGGAAAGCGGTTTTCTTCATGAAAGGAGAAATATATTTGAATCAAGAATAAACTAGTGGTACTTTTAAGTTATGATACCAGATAAACCGAATTTAAAAAAAGCTACATGAAAAAACTACTTTCTGCCTGCATCATGCTTTCGCTTTTTGCCTGCAACGACCAAAAAACTGATTCAAAAGAAAAAAAAGCCACCGATGCAGGTACTTCAGAAAAAGTGACTGCAACTGCCGATTGTGGCAAACTTGTGCTCTTTCACAAAGGAGCCGTTATTGAAAGCACCAGTTATGATGCAGCAGGTAAAGAAACAAGTAAAACAACAACTACGGTTACCGATGTAAAAAATGAAGGCAGCGTCCTTACTGCAACATCATCCGGTTTGATGAAAAGCGCAGCAATCGGTGAAAAAACTATGAATCTTATATACAAATGTGATGGCAATAACCTGTACATGGACATCAATTCTATGATGCAGAATTTTGAGGGATTAAATAATTTAAAAGGAGATATAAAACCGCTCCAGTTCCCCATTAATATCAGCGTTGGACAAAAATTACCTGATGCATCCTATACGATCTCCATGGATAAAGGTGCAGTTAAAATGGATATTACAGCTACCTATAAGAACAGGAAAGTGACTGGTATAGAAAAAATAACGACAACAGCGGGCTCATGGGATTGTTATAAAGTTACCACCGATATTGATTCGGATGTACAGGGCCTTGATGAAGCAACAAAAAAAATAATGGAATCTGTTAAGGAAAAAATGAAAATGAGTATGGCCATGTGGTACAACCCGGAACTGGGCATTGTAAGGATGGAAATGTACAATGCAGGCAAACTTAACATCCGTACAGACATCACTTCAGTGAAAGAATAAGGGATTCCCGGATCTATTGTTAAAGGCTGTTTTAAATTTCGAGAGAAAAATTTAAATTTCAATTTCACGGAGAGACCCTCAACTCATAATTTCACCCAATGGGGTATTAACCATTTCAATTTTACTTTGAATATTTGAGTATATTGGTTGGCCTGGAGATCAAACTGCTTCATGTTATAATGTAAGATATTACAACAGGGTTGTGCTTGTTGCTACAGGCAGCTGCCAGGGAACGGAAAACAGCAGTAAATGGTAACTTGAATTTTCAGTAAGTGATAACGGTAAAGGATTTGATACTGTTGGTAAGGAAAGGCAATGACCTGGGTAATATGCGGAAAATGGCGGCTGAGATCGGTGCTGCTTTATTGTTGCATTCAAAAGAAAATGGAGGTGCCTGTGTAAGGCTGCAATATAAAATCACCTGATGGGGTATTGGCTGGTAGAAGAAAATAAACCACATTTGTTAATAATTCATGGAGATCAGAATAGCCATATTTGAAGATAATAAACTGGTAAGGGATGCCTTACAGGCCATTCTTAATGGTACACCCGGTTTCACCTGCTGTGGTATTTCGGCCGATGGCAATCATTGGGAAGAGGATATTAAACGAAATTTACCTGATGTGGTATTGATGGATATTGAAATGCCGGGGCTCAATGGTATAGAGGTAACGCAGTATATCAATGATCTGTTCCCCCAAATAAAAATTCTTATCCAGACAGTTTTTAACGACAGCGAAAAAATATTCCAGGCATTATGTGCAGGGGCATCAGGTTATATTCTTAAAAATGATCCACCACATAAATACCTCGACGCAATTAATGAGGTATATAATGGAGGCGCCCCTATCAGCGCTTCTGTTGCAAAAAAAGTACTGGGTTTTTTTGCCAATAAAAATGTAGTACTTACTTCACCAAGTAGTATCGATTACCAACTCAGCGAACGGGAAAAAGAGATACTCCGGCTAATGGTGGATGGCCGCCAGTATAAGGACATTGCGGAGCAGGCATTTATCAGTTATGAAACTGTACGCACCCATGTAAAACACATCTACAAAAAACTACACGTGGCCAGCCGCAGTGAAGCGGTAATGAAAGCCATTCAACAGGGACTTCGCTGATTATTTCATTTCCATTTATTGTTTTAAAATCACCCAATAGGGTATTGTTTTCGGGTATATTATTTTCAATCTTGTGGTACCAATTCAAAAGTACCCTGTTTAAAAACCAGCTTATCACTTTCTCCAAATCCAGGTTAAGTATTTATTACAGCATTATTTATTATTAAAACACAAAAACAGTTTTATGAAAAAGAATTATTTAAAACTCATCAGTTCCTTTCTTATGGCTGCCTTATTTATAACCGGTTGTCAGAAGGACTTAAAAGAAACAAGCCCTGAAGCTGATCTGCAATCGGCTAAAGGGAAGCCAAAAAATGAATGCCGCCTGACTAATTTGACTTTCCCTTTCGGCGAATATAACTATCATTATAATAGTCAGGGACTTTGTGATGAATGGGATATTTCCGACTACGGTCTATTTAAACAGGAGTATAATGCAAACGGCCGTTTAATAAAATCAAAGCTATATGATGGTACAAACTTGATATACACCATTCATTTTTTCTATGAAGGAAATAAAGTAGTTAAAGAAATCTGGTATGACGGAAATACTACAAACGTAATTGACGAAGTAATTTATAGCTACAATGTAAAAGGACAAATGGTGAGGGGTGAAAGTTTCATGAACGATTATTATACAATAGAAACATGGACACCTGAAGGAAACACTGCTACCTGGGATTTTTTTATTGGAGGCAACCCGTTTTATACCGGAATTGTAACATATACCCAACCAATAAAAAACCCATACCTGGCAATTCCTGGAATTGAGTATGGTTTTCCTTTTATAAACCCAACCTATAATCAAAGTAAATGGTCGAATGCCGGCGAAAAAATTATTATCTATGATGAAAATGGAGATCCCTTTGTATTATCGGATTACGATCCTTTGCAAACTACCTGGCAGGTGGGGCATCAAAACTATCCGCTTTCTACCAACTTTTTTGACCTGGTTAGCCAGGAGTGGTTTTCTACTACATTTGAATATGAGAATTGTGAACCCGGTAATGTCAGTGGCAATTCACCTGTAACAAAGCCCTCATTAACAGCCACCGGAAAAATAAATCGAATGATGCTGTTGAAACGCAACTCCTCAAAATCAATTAAAGAGCAGGCAAAGGAAATACGGAGGCAGTTAATAAAATAAATAACGATCTTTTAATAAAAATTCTAAAATAGGTTTATCAAAAAGAACCTTATTACCTACACAATTATTTTAAGTATAATCATTGCAGGCTGCAAAAAAGAGTTGGAAAACAAACAGCCAACTACTCAAAATGAATTAACCAAATTAGAATAAAAAAAGGAGCTTCATTTTTGAAGCTCCTTTCAATTATTTCAGGTTATGATAAACTTTCTGCACATCGTCATCCTGTTCCAAATGATCAACAAGTTTTAAAACGTCGTTTGATTGTTCTTCATTTAATTCCATGGTATTGGCCGGTATCCAGCTAAGTTCAGCGCTGATCACTTCAATTTTCTTTTCCTCCAGTGCTTTGCTCATATTGCCATATTCATTAAAAGGAGTGCGGATGATCACATTACCATCAGCATCTTCGCCAATTTCTTCCAACCCAAAATCGATCAGTTCAAATTCCAGGTCATCAACATGTACGCCTTCACCTTTTATTTTAAATTCGGCCATATGGGTAAATCCAAAAGCTACACTCCCTGTGGTACCTAATGAGCCCTGTCCTTTTGTAAAATGCATCCTTACATTGGCAACGGTACGGGTGGGATTATCTGTTGCTGTCTCTACCAGCACAGCAACACCATGTGGGGCGTATCCTTCGTACATGATCTCTTCATAATTGCTGGTATCTTTCCCCATCGCCCGTTTAATAGCAGCTTCCACACGGTCTTTGGGCATACCAACAGCCCTGGCATTAAGGTAGCATCTTCTTAAGGCCGGGTTGTTATCGGGGTCTGGTCCACTGGCTTTTACGGCAATGGCGATCTCTTTGCCAATACGGGTAAAATTCTTTGCCATCTTATCCCAGCGGGCAAACATGCTGCTTTTTCTAACTTCAAATATTCTTCCCATCTAAAACGTATTTTTTGTTGTTTACTTTACAGCTGAAACTATAAGTTATTCTTAAAGTGTCCACACAAAAGCTAAATAGAAATCCCCCTGCCGGGCCTCCCTCTCCTTAAGGAGAGGGATTGAGGGTGAGGTGGGTTGCAAATTTAGGGAAAATCATTGCGTAAATAAAAGTTTGGAATCGGAATGAATATAGAGCTGATGCGTAAACTTTTTCATGTTTGATTAAGTGAGCTCCAAATTCCCCCTTCAGGGGGTTAGGGGGTAAGAAAGCGATACCTGTTGCCAGATACCGCCCTTGTGGATCATTCATCAATCCTGCCTGCCAATAGGCAAGCTAAAAAGTATAGCCAACTGAAACTTTAACCACCCGGTTATAAGCTTCGTAATGATCATTTTTATCAAGCCTGGATAGGCCATAGTCATAACCGGCCTGGATATTAAAGCCATTTTCAAACTCGTATCCAATACCACCGGTCAAACCCAGGTCAACTTTATTAAAACGTTCTGTAATGCCAAAACCCTTGTTGAAGATGGATATACCCAGGATGCCGAGTTTGGCATTTAACGAACTTCTGACCAGGTAAGAAACCTGGGGCCCCGCATAAACCTGCAATCCTTTATAAACATTGGCTTTAAGAGTTAAGGGAATGTCGATATAATGCGACTGAACCTGTGCTCTTAGGTTAATACCAAAATATTTTAAGACCGCAATTTGAAAATCACCTTTTAAACTATACCCTTTTTTTGAATACTCAAGGCCGGGTTCAAAAGAGAATACTTCGGAAATGGGAATGTGTAGATAGCCACCAATATGAAGGCCTTTTGTACCTTTTGTAACAACATATCCTTCGGTTTTATCCACCAGGTCCTCGATCACCTCCAGGTCGTTGCCTTCCCATTTGGCGTAGTTTATACCGTTTCTTATTCCGAAAGTTACCTGTGCATGCATAACAGTCATCAGCATTATTGTGCCAATGACGGTACAGAAGATCTTTTTGATCATATAGTTGGTTGCAGGGTTTTAGGGGCTGCCGGGTATTCTGCAATAAATAATAATGCCACCGTTTATTTAATTGCTGAAGATATTGTTAAAGCAAATGTTCTTCACCAGCAGTTAACAAAATGCATAGGTGTCAGGCCACTAACATAGTTTTAAAATTTTAAGAGTCTGAAAAAACTAAAGCATCTTTAAAATCATGCTGCATGATAGTGGCCAGACACCTAACAGCTAATAAAAGAAATCATGTAAGTTTGCTGCATAAAATATGTGTTATGGATAAAGCCGTTTATTATGCCGATTACCTGCAACTGGAAAAAATTACCGGTGCACAGGACCCTGAAAGTTTTAAGGAAGGTAAAACCCCGGCTCATGATGAAATGTTGTTCATCATCATTCACCAGGCTTATGAACTTTGGTTCAAACAGGTTTTATTTGAAGTGAATTCGGTGATCGATATCATGCACAAACCTGTGGTCAATGATAATTCGCCGGAAATGCAAACCGTGGTACACCGGTTAAAAAGGGTTGTTACTATTTTAAAAGTATTGGTGCAGCAGATCGATATTATGGAAACAATGACACCGATGGATTTCCTGGATTTCAGGGATATGCTGCGGCCTGCATCCGGTTTTCAAAGCTACCAGTTTAAAGTACTGGAGGCCAAACTGGGTTTAAAGTTTGAGCACCGGCACGGACAAAATTATTACACATCGCAACTTAAAGAAAAAGATATTGCCATTATTAAAGATGCAGAAAGCGGCAAGTCGGTTATTGAACTGCTCAATGCATGGTTGGAACGAATGCCTTTTATTACAGAAGAATTCTGGAATAATTATCAACAGGTATATGTAAACAGCCTGGCCGAGGCAGAAAAAAATAATGCCGCAACATTTGAAACTGTTTTTAATCATGCCGCTGCTGATGCAGAAAGACACTTAACACCCAAAGCCTGCCGCTCCGCATTGTTCATTATGATGTACCATGGTTATCCCATGTTGGAACAACCTTTTCAATTAATAGATACCCTGCTGGAAATTGACAACCAGTTAAGCAACTGGCGCAGCCGCCACATCAATATGGTACAACGTATGATCGGCACACGAATTGGCACAGGAGGAAGTACCGGCGCAGGTTATTTAAAAGCAGCGATGGATAAGCACTATATTTTTAAAGAACTGGCGCAACTGAATAGTTTTTTGGTGGAGCGTAAGAAGTTGCCGGCATTGCCGAAAGAGGTAGAGGAGAGGTTGGGGTATAATTTTTAGTACGATTTATCCGCAAAACTTTCCGGCAAGCCGATCGTTTTTAAAATGCCGATGAATATGGTTTTCCAAACAAGGCTGAAAAAAGTCAGTTTGGGCTCCCTTGTAAAATCAAAGTCCACACGGCGGGGTACTTCATCTTTTGAAGGGTTATTGTTTTTTATCAGAACATTATTGGCAAGAAAGCTTAATGTACTTTTCTTGTCTATATTCCCGGGTTTATCTTCATCCTTTTTTACAGCAACCAGGTACAGGTCGGTGTACAATAACTCGCCTTGGCCATGTGTTTTAAAGTTATTGCCTGTAACATAAGCGGTACCTTTTTGAATGTTTCCCTTCTTCAGTATAAACTCGGCCATGGGTGCAGTAATTGGGTTAAGGATAGAACTGTCAATATTTTTTATTTGGAGGTTCATACTGAAATCGCCTGTCTTGTATTTTGCCAGGTTGAATTGAAACCCCATTGTTAAAGGAATTCTTCTCATAAACAAACCGCTTGAATTTATTGTCATGGTCTTATTTTTACTGATGCGGGCGGGCATGTTCGTAATATTGGTCAGCTGCCCATTCATTTTATCAACAATGATGTTCCCTGTTTTACCCATAGCGGGATTGAATTCAGTATAGGTAAGCTGTGCATTGCGCATGATCAGTTTTGAAATAGCAATAGGCACCGGTATTTCCATCAGCATCTGATGCGGAAAATCATTTTGCTTCACTTTGCGGAAGGGTAACGAACGGTTGAGGTATACACTGCAGCGGCCGTTCTCCACTAAAGCTTCATTGGCTGATAATGCGCCTTCATTGAACAGCAGCCACCAGTCAATACCTGTTAAACTAATGCCGGGTATGCTGATATTGAATATTTCTTTTCTTGTTGTAAACTGCTGTTGAAATTGTTGTTTGCTTAATATTGGATGTATCTCTACACGCAAGGCAGTCAGTTTATCTTCCACTCCTGATATATTGATGGAACCGAATTTTATGCTGTACAAATTATCGGGTGAGTTGGCTGTATAATTGTTCACCGTAAGATCCAGCTTCTTTGCAAAAAGCTTTCTTGTTTTATCGTGTTGCGTTGATGAATCAATGAGCACATCATTCATGATTATCGCTACATGATCTACCTGGTTGTGTTTCCCCTTGTTGATGTTATGACTGATGAATGTGCCATCTTCAATTTCTATTGTAGAAACGGCAATTTTTTTAAAAGAATTCAGGAGCTTTTGATAGAGCGTTAATGAATCTCTGGCAGCCTGATTATATTTTCTTTTTTGATGGTACACTTCAATGACCGGTTTATTGATGCGTACTTTGCTCAATGAAAGTTTATCGGTTGATAACAGGTCATCAATATTAATTCCTTCAACCTGTAATTCGGAAAACGAGACCTTGAAAATATCATCGGGGAGTTGTTGTAAACCGTCCAGCTTTTTTATTATTGCAGAATCGGGGATAATGCTTGCATTGATGACCTCCAAGGATGAAGAGGCCAGGTGTGGTTCTACCTGTTCCACAGATAAACGGTAAAGCCCCGAAGAGCCATCTTTTACCAATTGCTGCATTTTAGCAATGATTGATGACCGAAGGTCCAATGCCGATCTGGCTTTGGAATTATCGGGTTTATAATCCTCCGTTCTTAAAAAACCGTAACGTATGGTCACATACAGGGCGGCAATTATTGCAACAACTATGATAAGTATTGTGTAGATTTTCTTCACCGGGTATGTAAAACCCAAATAATATGCCGTTTTGTGGGAAGACGCCTAATGGCGTATTCTATATTTCAGAATTCGCAGCAAGGCGAATCCCTACACCAGTTCCTTCAACTTCTCCACCACGGCATCTACTTCTTCCCTGGTATTGTTTTTACAGAAACTGAAACGTACGGTAACCTGGTTGGGGTTATTGTTGATGGCACGGATAACATGACTGCCCTGGTCGGCGCCGCTGGTGCAGGCGCTACCGCCGCTGGCACAAATATTATTGATGTCGAGATTGAAAAGGATCATCTCCGATTTTTCGGTCTTGGGGAAACTGGCGCTGAGCACCGTGTACAAACATCTCCCCAATGGATCGCCATTAAAGCCAACACCCGGGATATGTTTTTTCAATGCATCCATCATGTAATACTTCAGCGTGCCGATATATGCCATGTCTTCCTCGTGTGTGGCAGTTGCCATTTCCAGCGCTTTTGCAAAACCAACAATGCCATACAGGTTTTCGGTACCGGCACGCATGTTGCGTTCCTGTGCACCGCCATGTACAAAGGGTTTTATTTTTACATTCTCATTGATGTATAAAATGCCCACGCCTTTTGGCCCGTGAAATTTGTGTGCAGCACCGGTTATAAAATGCACAGGTGTATTTCTAAGATCAAAAGGGAAGTGGCCAACAGTTTGAACCGTATCACTGTGGAATATGGCGCCATACAATTTGCATAATTCACCAACTGCATGTATGTCTAAAATATTCCCGATCTCGTTATTGGCGTGCATTAAAGTAACCAATGTTTTTTCTGTTGCAGCGGCCAGTAATTTTTCCAGGTCCTCAATATCAACATGTCCGTTGGGTAATAGTTTTACATAACTCACTTTGGCAATGTCCAGATTGTCAATATGCTCTACAGAATGCGTAACGGCATGGTGTTCAATGGGCGATGTAATGATATGCCTGCAACCCAGGTCCCGTATGGCGCATGAAATGGCGGTGTTACTGCTTTCTGTACCTCCGCTGGTAAAAAATATTTCGGCAGGGTGTGCATTTAATATCTTAGCCACTGAT
>JBDSGK010000002.1:0-2902 GCA_039919015.1 Ferruginibacter sp. | reverse complement strand
ATTTTGCAACACCTATATTTCCTTCCAGGAACTGCATATCAGGATCTTTTCCAAGGTTCCCAATTAACATTACCCTGTTAACTCCTCTCATAAAATTTTATTTTTAGAGTTTGTACTATTGATTCCTACGCCTTACAACAAATTTAAAGATACATTTTTATCTTTCAAGCGATCTTAACTCATTTTCTGCCAAATAAGCGGTAATGAATTTTGGAAAGGGTAGCCTGGTCAATTGCTTATAAGTGACCCGTTTGTAAACTTTTAAAGACAAGGGGTTCTTGGCCTTCATAATAATAAACCTGCCGTGGATAGTTTGATGGGTAAGTTGTTGCCTGTAGACCTCCGAAACATCTCTTATCTCAATCTTATTTTTACGGACAATATCTTTAAAAAGCTCAGTTAGTTTTATATTTTCAACTGTCAATAGTTTTGGGGCCTCCAGTAAAATAAATTCATATAGATTTTCCCAAATATCTTTTGCGCCTCTTTTTCTTACATACAGCTTCCCTTCATGCTCTACAATTAAATAATAAAACCACCGGTTCTTTTTTATGAGTTTACCCAATTTTACCGGAAGTAAATGGATCTTGTTCTGTAGAAAAGCTGAGCATTTTGTTTGTAACGGACATTGTATACACAAAGGATTTTTTGGTTTGCAGATCACTGCACCAAAATCCATGATGGCCTGGTTATAAATTCCGGGTTCTTTTTTATCTACCAGTTCTTCAGCTAATGCTGTAAATATCTTTTTTCCCGCAGTACTGTCGATCGCTGTATCTATTCCATAAAAACGGGCCAATACCCTGAACACGTTACCATCCACAACTGCATATGGTAAATTAAATGCAAAGGAAGCAATGGCTGCTGCGGTATAAGGGCCGATCCCTTTTAGATCCAGTATCTCATTGTAGGTACCGGGAAATTTACCCTGCTTTTCTTTTGCAATAAATTTCGCAGTTGCTATCAGGTTCTTACACCGGGTATAATATCCCAACCCTTCCCAAAGTTTAAAGATCTTTTCTTCAGGAGCCCTGGCCAGTTTTTCAACAGTTGGAAATGTTGATATAAAACGATCATAATAATTCCAACCCTGCTCAACCCTTGTTTGTTGCAAAATAATTTCACTTAGCCAGATCTTATAGGGATCTTTCTCACCTTTCCAGGGCATAGGCCTGTTATTGTGGTTCTTATTCCAAAGCAGTAGCTTTTTTGTAAAATAACTATGATTGGGATCCATTTTTATAAATACAGTTAATGTAATTTTTTACTATCTATCTAATTCTTATCTATATGAAAATCAATTTGTTATAATCCTCTTAATAAATAGGCTCAATTTTTGTTTTAATACAAAGTAGCTGATAATCACCCTCTTATTTGGGAATTTCAGATTTTTTGTTGTATTTTTCTAATACTTAATTTTTTAAATGAACCATTATGAGAAAAGCAGACCTCATTAATCAAATATCAGATAAAACCGGCATTCCTAAAGTAGATGTGCTGGTTACTTTAGAAACTATGTTCAAATCTGTTAAAAACTCTTTAGCAGCAGGTGAAAATATATACATACGTGGGTTTGGCAGTTTCATTACAAAAAAACGGGCAGCCAAGATTGGCCGTAACATTAAGAAGAATATTGCTGTAGAAATTCCTGAGCACTTCATTCCCGCCTTTAAGCCGGCAAAAGAATTCATGCTGGAAATAAAATCTTCAAAAAACGTTAAAGAGAGCAGTGAAAAAGAAGAGGATGACAGCGAAGAGTAACCTACCTTTGCCATCCTGTAAAATAGTGCAGGTTCTTATACATGTTGAAGACAAAATTGATATTTACGCTCATTGGGCTTACCTTAGTGATCCTGCTTTTTATATTTGGAACAACAGTTGCTCCTACAAGTAAAACTGAAACTCCCGCAGTATCAGCCGCAAAAGCTTTTGATATCCATCATTTTATAGAAGAAGAGAAGAAACATTTATCAGCCTCCCAGGCGCTCACCCTGAGTAAATTAGAAAATAGCGTAACACGTGGAGATGTTAACAGTCAACTGGTTATAGCAAATACACAGCTCGCCAATTTTTGGAAAGACAGTGTTCAGTCTTTCGAGCCCTATGTTTATTATTTATCTGAGGCTGCTAAATTGGATAAGTCGGAAAAAAACCTCACCTTTGCTGCCCAATTAATTTTACAGAACCTCAGAGCAGAACAGGATGAGGCTAAATTAAACTGGAAAACAGAACGGGCCATTGCCTTATTTGAAAAAGGAATAGAGCTTTACCCAAATAATGATGATCTGAAAGTTGGTTTGGGAAGTTGCTATATATTCGGAAAGAGCAGGATTGGCGGACCGGAAGAAACGATGAAGGGTATACAGCAGCTGTTAAGTGTTGTTCGAAAAGACTCCAACAACATGAAAGCGCAAATGATGCTTGGTGTGGGTGGATATGTTTCGGGGCAATACGACAAAGCCATTGAGCGTTTACAGAAAGTAGTTAATGCGCAGCCGGATAACCTGGAAGCTGTTGCTTTTATAGCTGATACTTATGCTGCCAAAGGCAACAAAACGGAAGCAATAAAGTGGTACCTGGTAAGTAAAAGGCTGATGAATGATCCACATTACAGCAAGGAAGTTGATGAACGGATCAAATTATTACGGTAACACATCGAAGTAAAATTCGATTTATGCCGACTAAAAGTATTAATCGCCAACAGTTTTTTGTCGGCATAATACCATCTAAAATTTTTCGATAGTCCTGCGGACTAAATAAAAATCAAGATGGTAATACATATTTTAAAAAATTATTTTAAACACAAAAAAGACTAGTTATGCCTTGTGGTAAAAAGAGAAAACGTCATAAAATTGCAACACACAAGCGTAAAAAACGTTTAAGAAAGAACCGTCATAAGAAG
>JBDSGK010000001.1:0-25521 GCA_039919015.1 Ferruginibacter sp. | reverse complement strand
AGGTAAAAAAACAGAATTGGTTCCCTCGCTTTGAGGAAAAGGCAAAGGCACCGGATTACTCAGTGCCTGCCGTATTCTTTTTAAAATATTTTCTTTTGCCGGGGTTACAGCCATATCAATTTAAATTGCTGGTGGAGTTTTTAATTCTTCCGGAAGTTCTGAAGAAGGCTCATTATTAACTACCTCTTTTGGATCAACTTCTATATCCAGGGTCTTTTTTTCTTCATAAGGCCTTTTGCCGATCAGCGCTTCCACATCACTTTTGAACAGCACCTCTTTCTTCAATAATTCTTTGGCCAGTTTTTCAACATCACCTTTCTTTTCTATCAAAAGTTTTTTAGTGATCTGGTAGGCATTGTCGATCAGTTTACGAACTTCTTCATCTATCATTTTACCGGTCTCTTCACTGAAAGGTTTGGTAAATACATTTTCCTGGTTGGGATCGTAATAACTGATATTACCCACTTTATCATTCATACCATACACGGTGATCATGCTGTAAGCAATCTTGGTGATCTGCTGCAGGTCGTTGCTGGCTCCTGTACTTATCTTTCCAAAGAAAATATCTTCACTGGCTCTTCCCCCAAGCGTCATACAGATCTGGTCCATTAACTGGTCGGTATTGTATAAGTACTGCTCCTTTGGTGTGTATTGAGCATAACCCAATGCAGCCGTACCTCTTGGCACTACAGTTACTTTTAATAAAGGATAGGCATGCTCCAGGTACCAGCCACAAATGGCATGGCCTGCTTCATGGTATGCAATGATCTCTTTTTCTTCGGGAGAGATGATCTTATTCTTTTTCTCCAATCCGCCAATGACCCTGTCAATGGCATCCTGGAAATCACTCATGTCAACAGATTCTTTTCCCTTCCTGGCAGCGATCAATGCAGCTTCATTACAAACATTGGCAATATCAGCTCCTGCAAAACCGGGAGTTTGTTCAGCCAGTTTATGAATATCCAGTGTTTGAGAAATTTTTATTGGTTCAAGATGTACTTTAAAAATGGCTTCTCTTCCTACCAGGTCCGGACGGTCAATAGAGATTTGCCTGTCGAAACGGCCCGGGCGTAATAAAGCAGTATCCAAAACATCGGGCCTGTTGGTTGCAGCCAGGATAATGATACCCAGGTCTGTTCCAAAACCATCCATCTCTACCAGTAATTGATTGAGTGTATTTTCACGCTCATCATTGCTCATCATCATGTTTTTTCCCCTGGCCCTTCCTATCGCATCGATCTCATCAATAAAAATGATACATGGCGCTTTTTCTCTTGCCTGTTTGAACAGGTCACGCACACGGCTTGCACCCACGCCTACAAACATCTCCACAAAATCACTACCGCTCAGGCTGAAGAAAGGAACCTGTGCTTCTCCCGCAACCGCTTTAGCCAATAAGGTTTTACCAGTGCCCGGGGGGCCAACCAATAAAGCACCCTTTGGAATTTTACCACCAAGGGCCGTATATTTTTTAGGATTCTTTAAGAAGTCAACGATCTCCATCACTTCAACTTTGGCTTCGTCCAAACCGGCTACATCGCCAAAATTTATATTTACCCTGGTTCCTTTTTCAAAAAGGGTTGCTTTGGATTTTCCGATGCTGAATATGCCACCGCCTGCGCCGCCACCGCCTGGGCCTCCTACCTTGCGCATCATCATTACAAAAAGTAAAACGATCAATAAAATAGGAAGTAATGTTTGGATGATCTGCCCAAATACTTCGCCTTCCCGATCGGGAATATCAGGTACCTGTTTTACAGTTGGATTGTTTTTATAAAACTCAGCCATCTGTGTAGCAAAGGTCTTATCATCTACAATACTAAAAACTAACTGGGGTTGATCGGGCTTAACAGCTACTGCAGCCTCATAATTTTTATCATCGGGTTTTGTGTTTAGCAGCGGTTTGTAAAAACCCGCTTTGGCAATTAAACTGTCTTTATTTACAAACACACGTACAATATCTTTATTCCGAATGGTTTTCATTTTAACCACATCGCCCTGCAATACCATGGTATAAAACTTCTGCTGGTCGGTCTCAATACCGGCACTACTTACCGTACGAAAAAAATTCCAGCCAATGATGGTCAGAAAAATGATCCCGTATATCCAATAAATATTAAACCTGGGTTTCTTCTTGTTCGCATCATCGCCTTTTGGAGGCATATCAGGAATAAATTTCTTTTTGCTGTCTTGTTGATTCATGTTTTTTTGTGCTATTAATTGGGTACTTATCGTGTTCTATTACTGTATGGTTTAATACTAGACGTTTATGTTTTATTATTATTTTAATCCGATAGCTATCGGATGATCCTTAACCCTGGTGTTCCATAACGGGAGCATCGCTCCACATTTCTTCGAGCTGGTAAAATTTCCTGGGCTCGGGCAGCATAACGTGTACAACCACGTTCACGTAATCAATCAGGATCCATTGCTGTCCCTGGCGACCCTCGTGCTTATAGGCGCTCTCCAGGCACTTTTCTTTCACATCGGTTTCAATAAAATCGGCAATAGCCCTTAATTGTGTTGTATTACCTGCCTGACAAATTATAAAAAAATCTGCAACTGCTTCAGGAATTTTCCGGAGATCGAGGCTTATAATATTTTCACCTTTTTTCTCCTGTATTGCATGAATGATGGTTTTGAAAATTTTACTGTTCCTCGTAATCCGTACAACACTGCTTTTTTTACGGGTATTTAATGCGTTTAAATTATTCAAATGTGCTTATGTTTTTAATTTTCAAACCTGCGCCGGAAATTATTGCCGAGACAGTATTTGTTATTGGTTTTTTATAAAGTTGCGTGTAGCTTGCAATTATTGGCAAAAGTAACACTTCTTTGCCATTTGAATTATTATGGCCGAAGGGGGATTTTTTACCATTTTAAATACGGTGGACAGTACCAATAACTATGCCATGGGCCGGGTGCATGCGGGAATGGCTAAACACGGTATGCTGTGGTTTGCAAAGGAACAAACAGCCGGCAAAGGGCAAAGGGGCAAGGCCTGGGAAATGGAAAAAGGGAAGAGTATAGCAATGAGCCTTGTTTTAGAGGCCGGGTGCTTACAAATTAAAGATCAATTTCATTTAAGTGCGCTTGTTGCGCTGACTTGTTTTGAGTTTTTTTCGGCCTATGCCGGTGATGAAACCAAAATAAAATGGCCAAACGATCTGTTTTGGCGTGACAGAAAGGCAGGAGGAATATTAATTGAGAACAAATACCTGGGTAAAGTATGGAAATGGGCCGTAGTGGGCATAGGTATCAATATTAACCAAACAGCGTTTAATAAATTCCTGGTAAACCCGGTTTCTCTCAAGCAGATCACAGGAAAAACCTTTAACAGCATGGACCTGGCTATAGAGTTGTATGCTTTGCTGATGAAAAATGTGGCTCAACTGAAAACCATGGAAGAGATACTGCCACGATACAATGAACATCTTTACAAGGTCAATAAAAAAGTAACCCTTAAAAAAGGGGAGATAAAATTTGATACGGTGATCAAAGAGGTGTCGGTCCGGGGCCAATTAATAACTGTTGATGCTGCTGAAAATAAGTTTGATTTTGGAGAGGTTGAGTGGGTGTTATAAATTTTCGGCCTTCCTGGCTTCCACTTCAAAGCGGTTATTGTAATAACCTTTGCGAAGGCTTTCCCAGAGATATTTTATAATAAAACCAAAATAGCCATGCTTTTTAAATTGTTGAATATGGCACAGCTCGTGTTTTACCCATTTCTCATCCTGCAAAAATTCGGGTTTAGTTGTATTGTGCAGGTGGATGGTTTTGCCCAAAACCATCGCCACCGCGGTTGATCCTAATTTTTTTGCCGCCAGTTTTGCCAGCCAGGAATTTTCCTTTATGTTGAAATGATGCTGGTCCAAAGTTTACAACTAATTGTTGGGCGCTCCGCTGTCTATCCAGCAAATAAAAGCATTTACCTGCACCTGGGTTATAGTGCCGGTTTGTGGCATCACACCGGAAAGAATAGCTGCCCTGATATTTGATTTTTTTGCAAAAACTTCTGCATAAGTGGTAAAAGGCCCACCTGAATTGCTTGATCCGCCAGCATGACAATTGCTGTTGATGGAACAAACCGATGTGAGTATAGGCATTACATCTACAGAAAATTTCGGACTGATACCCACGCAGGAAAATGTCCTCGTGCCAGCGGTTCCTCCGCCACCGCCGGTGGGGGTCGTGTTGCTTTTGCTGCAACCTGTAAAAACCAGGACCGTTAATAAAATGAAAAGGACGATGGTGGAAGATTTTTTCATAAACTTATTTTTTAAAGATCAGCTTATTTAAATATCGTTATTATTCTTCAATAAGTTGCCAGGCTTGTAAAATCTCTTCGGCGTGTTGTTTGTTTTTTGGCTTCACGAATATTTTACGGATAACACCTTTTTCATCAATTAAAAAAGTAGTGCGGTGAAGGCCCATATAAGTTCTGCCATATAATTGCTTCTCTCCCCAAACCCCATACTGATCAATTATTTTATGGTCAACATCTGCGATCAATGTAAAAGGCAGGCCATATTTAGCCTCGAATTTTTTGTGCTTTTTTTCTTCATCAGGGCTAACGCCCAAAACAACAAATCCATTCTTTTTCAGTAGGCTAAAATTATCACGCAGGTTACATGCCTGTATGGTACAGGTGGGGGTATCATCTTCGGGATAAAAAAATAAAACTATTTTTTTTCCTTTGTGATCTGCAAGGGAAATTGGTTTTCCATTTTGATCTTTGCCTTTAAATGAAGGGGCTTTATCACCTTCTGTAAGTTGGGTCATGTTAGTACGTTAATCGGTTAATTAGTTAATCCGTTAATCCGTAATGCTGTATGCACGTTGTTGATCTCTTTAAATCCGTAAGCTCCCCACCAATTAACGTTTAAACGGATTAACGGATAAACTTGTATGTTTTCTCCGTTGTATTCCCCACTTGGTCTTCTGCAATAATTTTTAATTCATGTTCTCCCGGGGGGCACATGTCATCAAACTCATAAATGAACCTGCTGCCTTTATCATTGCTGAAACGAAGCCAGTTGCCATCCAGTGTTGCTGTGAATTTTTTTATCTCTTCAGCATTATCTTTTACAACAAAAACTATCCGGCTTTGTTTACTGATCTTCATCCCATTCTTAAAACCAATGGGGGTAATAGTTGGCGGCACCATATCAACCATCAACTGAAAACTTCCAAACTCCCTGAAAGCTGCCCTGTACCAGCCTGATTCTTTTCCATTGTTGACAGGTTCAGCTTTTTTATAATCATGCCTGCCATTTGCAAAGCGGTGCATCACCATTTTATCCGGTTGATCAGTTGCTGCCCTAATGGTGATTGGAAAATAACTTTGTACTGGAACATGGGTATTGTGTAATTGGTAAATGGGATAACCCTGTTTTGGGATCGTTTCGCTGTATTGAAAATGGATGGAATCATACAAAGCATTTTCGGGCAGGTAAAAAATAATATGCTCATTTTCATATCCGTTGATATAGCCCGGGTGAAATACATTTGATTGTAAAAATGCAGGAGTGCCTGCTTTAGCAGGCGCTGTATAATTTGTATTCCTGGCTATCTCAAACCTGAGTGTTGATATATTACCATTGGCATCTTTTACTTCCAGTTTAATTTTGTGAGCAGTAGTATCATCAAGGGCAATAACGCCATCGCCATTGGTTGTTTTGTAAACACTGTTATTATAGCCGGGTAATTTTGAAACATGCTGTACAAAGGGCCCGCCACTGCTTCTTATTTTATAATCAATATGTGCATTCAAATACCGGGTCTCATCATAACTGATGCTGTCGAGTTGGAAACCCATAACGGGGTTCTCATTTTCGTATAATACGGTCTCATAAATACCATTTCGATTGCCGGACCCTGTAAAACGGTCTGAAGCCGAGATGCCGAAACTTACTTTATCTGAAGCTGCAATTAACAACCGGGGGGTTGTTACATACTCACCATTTATTTTTTTAAGAGCGTACATTTTAGGAACCTGTTCATAAGTACTCTTACTCCGTTCGTACACTGCCAGCCTGTAAATATCCGGGGCAATATTGTCCTGGATCGGAAAATTGAATAACAGCGGATTTAAAACTTTATCAGTTTTTGTGTCTCTAATTTCAAAATGCAGGTGAGGCCCCTGCGAGCCGCCGGTATTACCGCTCAAAGCTATCGTGTCGCCTTTTTGTACAGGAAAAAGGTTTGTGGGAATATCTAAAAAAACAGCCCAGCTTTTGAGGGCATATTGTTGTTCTTTTACATATTTTTCAAGGGCTGGATAAAAATCATTCAGGTGGGCGTACAAAGTTGTTAAGCCGTTTGGATGGTTGATATAGATACATCTCCCAAATCCCCAGGGTTCGATCTTTACTTTTGCTATATAACCATCGGCCGCAGCTACAACCTTTTTATTTTGACGCTGGTCCGTACGGCAATCCAATCCCATATGATAATGGTTAGGTCTTAGTTCGCCAAAATTTGCAGCTAACGAGTTGGTTGCTAATACAGGATAAGTAAAATATTGCTGTGGGTAATTTTTTGGGGGAAAGAACTGGGCAGAACAATTGAATATATTTAACAATAGGAAAACAGGTAAGACAGCCTTTTGTAATTCTTTAATCATTATTTTTATGAAAACTGTAAGCGTTTATGTGTAATTATATATAAAATTACATCTAATCGGGATAAACCAAGCTAAAACCTACAATTATGAAACAACTGCTTTTATTATTATTTTTCTCCATTACCATAAAATCTATTTCAGCACAAACCGCCACCTGTATGGTACTATTGGATTCTATTAAGGGTACTTATGAGGGCGACTGTAAAGCTGGTAAAGCAAATGGCAATGGTAAGTCCGTAGGCACTCATACTTACGACGGAGAGTTTAAGAACGGGGTACCAGAAGGGAAAGGTAAATACACCTGGACCAATGGTGATTATTATTATGGCAATTGGAAAAAAGGCCAAAAGGACGGTAAGGGTGAATTACATCGCTTTGAAAATGGCAAAGAAACCGTGGTAAAGGGCTTTTGGAAAAAAGATAATTTTAAAGGGGAATACGAAAACCCTTACCTTATAACCAACACAACCAGCGACATAGGCAGGGTACAGGTTTCAAAAATGAGCAGTACAGAATCCTCTATTACAATTACTGTTGAAAGCCTTAATAACTCAAGTTCTATTGGGTCAAGTTCATTTCAAACAAGTACAATAATGACATCGCACCAGGTAACACGGGGCACCTATGTTAGTAAATCAAACAACGCCATGACCAATAAAGAGATAACAACATTCAGAGCTGTAGTTTTCCCTTTCAGGGCTACATTTAACTTCGGCAATGCCATTGTAGAGATCGAATTTTTTGAGAAAGGTGCCTGGGATGTTATAATACCAATTAATAAATAGAGTTTGTCAATTCTGACCGGCGGAGAAAATCTTAATAAAAAAACCTGTATGAAGACATACAGGTTTTTTATTTACATCATTAACAAGTAGTTTTGCACGCCGCAACACCGGCAATCCTGCTATGCCAAAAGACAATTCCATACAATCAGTTTTAATTATCGGTTCGGGCCCTATTGTTATTGGCCAGGCCTGTGAGTTCGATTATTCAGGTACCCAGGCTGCCCGGTCACTGAGAGAAGAAGGTGTAAAAGTTATTCTTATCAACAGTAACCCGGCTACCATTATGACCGACCCCATGATGGCCGACAGGGTTTACCTGTTACCACTCACGGTTGAAAGTATTGAACAGATATTGGAAGAAAACCAGGTTGATGTGGTCTTGCCAACCATGGGTGGCCAAACAGCCCTTAACCTGTGTAAAGAAGTGGATGAACTTGGGATCTGGGAAAAATTCAATGTCCGCTTAATTGGTGTAGATATCAAAGCCATTGATAAGGCAGAGGACAGGGAAAAATTCCGCAAATGGATGATCGAGATGGGCATACCCGTTTGCCCCGCAAAAATTGCCAATTCATTCCTGGAAGGAAAAGAATTTGCACAGGAGATCGGGTTTCCGTTGGTGCTGAGGCCCTCTTTTACTTTGGGTGGCACCGGCGGAAGTATTGTTTTTAGTAAAGATGAACTGGATGAAGCTTTGAATATGGGCCTGATTGCAAGCCCGATACATGAAGTGCTGGTTGAAAAAGCGGTGCTGGGCTGGAAGGAATTTGAACTTGAATTATTGAGGGATAATGCAGATAATGTGGTAATTATTTGTGGTGTTGAAAATTTTGATCCCATGGGTGTACACACCGGGGACTCTATAACAGTTGCCCCGGTAATGACCTTGAGTGATACGGCTTACCAGTTAATGCGTAACACAGCCATAAGGATGATGAGGGACCTTGGAAATTTTGCCGGGGGCTGTAATGTGCAGTTTGCACTCAATCCGCAAACCGAGGAGATCATTGTGGTGGAGATCAATCCAAGGGTTAGCCGTTCATCGGCCCTGGCCAGTAAAGCAACAGGTTATCCCATTGCAAAAATTGCAGCCAAATTGGCGATTGGATATAACCTTGATGAATTGAAGAACCAGATCACCCAATCAACATCAGCTTATTTTGAGCCTGCACTCGATTACGTGATCGTGAAAATACCCCGGTGGAACTTTGATAAATTCAAAGGAGCAAAAGATACTTTAGGCTTCCAGATGAAAAGCGTTGGCGAGGTAATGGGAATTGGCCGCAGCTTTGCGGAGGCAGTGCAAAAAGCCTGTCAGAGCCTGGAGAATGAAGCGGTGGGCCTTGGGTATTATGGTAAAAGTTTGATGCATGCTGATGAATTGATCGAGTATATTAAAATTCCAAAATGGGACAGGATATTCAGGATTAAAGATGCGTTGATGGCAGGCGCCAGCATCAAACGCATTTGCGAAAGCACAAAAATTGACCGATGGTTCATTTACCAGATCCAGAAAATATGTGATTGCGAAAAACAGATTGCAATGTATGATCTGAAAACTTTGCCTGATGATGTTTTAACAGAAGCGAAATTTTTAGGATTTAGTGATGAGCAGATCGTTCGCATCATGAAAGAGGAAGATGCGGAGCTGATTTACGAAAGAAGAAAGGCTATGGGCCTTACCAGGGTGTTTAAAATGGTTGATACCTGCAGTGCCGAGTTTGAAGCAAAGACACCTTATTTCTATTCAACATTTGAGGCCCCCTCTAGAACTTCGTTCGTTCCCTTAGCAGGGAACCCCGAAGGGGGAGGAAATCCCGGAGACCGAAGCAAGCAAGTAATGCATAACGAATCAATAGTCTCTGCAAAGTCAGAGTCAGAGAACCCCCCTTCGGGGGGCAGGGGGGCCAAGGGATCAATCATCGTACTGGGCAGTGGTCCCAACAGGATCGGCCAGGGCATTGAGTTTGACTACTGTTGTGTACACGGGCTGCTGGCCATTAAAGAAGCGGGTTACGAAGCCATCATGGTAAACTGTAACCCCGAAACTGTTTCAACTGATTTTGATATTGCCGATAAACTTTATTTTGAACCCGTGTTTTGGGAACACCTGTGGGAGATCGTTGAATATGAAAAACCTTATGGTGTGATTGTGCAGTTGGGCGGACAAACAGCTTTAAAACTTGCCAAACGTTTGCATGAAAAAGGCATAAAAATAATCGGTTCCTCATTCGACAGTATGGATATTGCAGAAGACAGGGGAAGGTTTAGTGATATGCTTAAAGAACTGGAGATACCTTATCCAAACTATGGTACTGCTTTTAATACAGATGAAGCGATCGAAGTGGCCAGGCAGGTTGGTTACCCGGTTTTAATAAGGCCGAGTTATGTTTTGGGCGGACAAAGAATGCGCATTGTTATCAATGATGAAGACCTTGAAAAAGGCGTGTTGAGTTTAATAAAACATTTGCCGGGCAATAAGATCCTGATCGATCATTTTCTTGATCGTTGCCAGGAAGCAGAGATAGATGCTATTTTTGATGGTGAAGATTTTCATGTGATGGGTGTGATGGAACATATTGAGCCGGCCGGCATTCATAGTGGTGACAGTAATGCCGTACTGCCCCAGTTTAATTTATCACCATTGATCGTGCATACCATGGAAGAATATGCCGAAAAAATTGCAAGGGCATTAAAAATAAAAGGGCTGATCAATATCCAGTTTGCCATAAAAGATGGAAATGTATATGTAATTGAAGCCAATCCAAGGGCCAGTCGTACCACACCATTCATTGCTAAGGCATACCAGATTCCTTACCTCAATATTGCTACTAAAATAATGATGGATGTAAACAAACTTAAAGATTTTACATTCGAGAAAAAACTTACCGGTTTTGCTATAAAAGAACCTGTCTTCTCCTTTAATAAATTCCCCGGTGTAAATAAAGAGCTTGGGCCCGAGATGAAAAGTACGGGTGAAGCGATACGTTTTATTAAAGACCTGAAAGATCCATACTTCAGGCAATTGTATAAAGAGCGTAGTATGCATTTGAGTAAATAGGGTGGGGACCCCGCAAATTGCGGGGGCCTGAATCATTCCGGAGGCAAGACTAGCGGCAAAAATCTTTGAGGTCACAATTTGTGACCTTATTTTTTTGTCCAATACCAATCGATGACATGTAGGCAAATAAACACAAAAGCCAGAGGTTTATCCCATCTCAAAGTAAAGCCTAATTAATATATTGCCCTGCATCTCCAAAACTCCCCTATGCAAGTAATACAAAGCATCCAGAACAGGATTTATGAAATACGTGGCGAAAGAGTAATGCTGGATAGGGATCTGGCCGGTCTGTATGAAATAGAGACGAAATTCCTGAATCTTGCTGTAAAAAGAAATATCAGGCGATTTCCGCCAGATTTCATGTTTCGGCTTACAAAAGATGATTTGATTCTCTAAGGTTTCAATCTGAAACCTTAGAGAACGTAAACGTAAATTCTTTGAAGTTGCAAATTGCAACCTCAAAAGGAAGAGGTGGAAACCGCTATTTGCCCTATGCTTTTACTGAGCAGGGTATAGCCATGCTCAGCAGCGTAATAAATTCCGACAAAGCGATCAGTATGAACATTGCCATCATGCGGGCTTTTGTAGCAGTGTGGCAAGTACTGCTAAAGCAAAACGACATCAAAAACCAGTTAAAAGAAATTAAGGAAAAATTGGTGAGCACGATGTGCAGCTGAACCAGATCTATGATGCGATAGAAAATCTGTTAGATGAACCCTTCGACTTCGCTCAGGAGCTGCACAGCGAAAATGGAATGACAGGGAAAGGATTGGATTTAAGAAATAGCGCTTTGAACAAGTCTCAATCAGCTTAAGTATGTCATCACAATTTGTGATAACATACTCAATTATTTTTTTTTGGTTTAGCCGGCGATTTTTGCAAACCTGCTTTAAGGCTGGCTATTTCCTGTTTTAACCTGTTAATCATACCCGTTAATTCTTCAATATCTGCTTTAGTAGCAAAGCCGTATGCTTTGTTGGGGTCTTCAGCTTTGTGAATGAACGTACTTTGTTCCTGGAAAAAATAAGTCACATCCACTTCTAATATTTTGGCAATTGCTGCTATTCTTCCAACTGAAGGGTCAGTTACAGCCCTTTCAATTTTGGAATATGCACTTTTAGAAATACCCAGTTCACCCGCCATATTCTCCTGGCTGTAATCTTTGCTTTCTCTGAGCTTTCTTATCCGGTATGCAATGTTATTCTTCACAAAGCAAATTTCCAATTCAAGCAGTAGAAAAGCGTTACTTTAACGGCTATTTGGTGTCTTATTAATACTTTAAGTGTCTTTTAAGTATATTTATGCCCATTAAAACTGTAGGCCGGCACTTTAACGATATCCCGGTAAAATACTGCTACTCCAAAAATGTTTGAACAAACCTTTAAAAATATAGACGATATACTGTATAAAGATTCGGGTGCAGATAGCGAACTGGATTACATTGGCCAAACCAGTTGGGTAATGTTTCTCCGATACCTTGATAGCCTGGAAAAGGAAAAATCAGATCACACCGCATTAGAAGGAAAGAAATACAAAAATATTATTGACGAACAATTTCGCTGGAGTATTTGGGCCATGCCTAAAAATGCTAAAGGCGAATTGGATCATCAAAAAGCAATGACAGGACCTGACCTCGTGCAGTTTGTTGACCAGAAATTATTTCCTTACCTGGCCAACTTTAAATTAAAGCACATCGACAATCCGCAGACGATTGAATATAAGATCGGTGAAATTTTCAGTGAGCTGAAAAATAAAATACAAAGCGGTTATAATCTTAGAGAAATCTTAGATTACGCAGATGAACTGCCTTTTCAATCTACAAAAGATAAACACGAACTGAGCCACCTGTATGAAACCAAAATTAAAAATATGGGTAATGCCGGTCGCAATGGCGGACAGTATTACACACCACGTCCGTTGATACGTGCCATGATAGAAGCGGTAAAACCAAAAATAGGTGAACGCATTTATGATGGCGCTTGTGGCAGCTGTGGATTCCTGTGTGAATCGTTTGAGTATTTAATGAGAGACCGGGAAAAACTCAGTACAAAGGATTATAAAATAATACAGGAAAATACTTTTTATGGAAAAGAAAAAAAGAACCTGGCCTATATCATTGGCGTAATGAACATGATATTGCATGGTATTGAAGCGCCCAACATTATACACACCAACACACTCAGCGAAAGCATACGTGATATACAGGAGAAAGACAGGTATCATATTATTTTAGCCAACCCGCCGTTTGGTGGTAAAGAGAGGCCGGAAGTACAACAGAATTTTGATATTAAAACCGGCGAAACGGCTTTTCTTTTTTTACAGCATTTTATTAAAAATTTAAAAGCAGGCGGCAGGGCTGCTATTGTAATTAAGAATACTTTTTTAAGCAACAGCGATAATGCTTCGGTTAGTTTACGTAAATATTTATTAGAAAGCTGTGACCTGCATACTGTACTGGATATGCCCGGCGGTACGTTCCTGGGAGCGGGTGTAAAAACGGTAACCTTGTTTTTTACAAAGGGAGAACCCACAAAAAGCATCTGGTATTATCAGCTTGAACCCGGTAGGAATATGGGCAAAACAAATCCCTTGAATGATGCAGATATGCAGGAGTTTATTACCCTGCAAAAAACAAAACCGGAAACGGAGAAAAGCTGGAACCTACCGGTGATAGCCCTGAAGGGGCAGGACACATCAACCAAGAGCGCAGCCCTTCGGAAAAAGGATGAAGCTGCCAAAGCCCTGAAAGGGCGTAATACGCCGGCAGCAGATAACGCCCCTGCAGGGCTTAAAGGCATGGAGCATAGCAGTAACGATGGGCTGCACCCATCGTTAAAAGATTATGCCCCGTTGGGGCTGGGTGCCAATTACGACCTGAGTGTAAAAAACCCCAACAAACCCCAGGAAGCTGCATTAAGAAGCCCTGAAGAAATATTAGCCGAAATGCAATTGCTGGATGAAGAAACAAATGATATTCTTTCAACTATAAAAGAGTTGATATGAGGAAAGGTTGGGAGATAAAAAAATTGGGGGATGTATGTGATAGAGGCTCATCAAACGTTTCACAAAATCAGCTGGAAAAAGAATTTGGGCAATATCCCATATTCGGAGCAAGTGGCTTAATTAAAAATATCAGTTTCTATCACCAGGCTAAACCTTACTTGTCTATTGTAAAAGACGGCTCGGGAGTTGGGAGAGTTACGAAAATGAATGCTTACACATCAGTAATTGGAACGCTTCAATATCTAATCCCAAAAGAAGACATTGATTTAAATTATCTGTACTATAATTTGATTTCAATTGATTTTAAAAAATATATTACAGGTGCTGCAATACCGCATATCTATTTTAAGGATTATAAAAATGAGCCCTTTTTGTGGATGCCTCTTGTTGAGCAACAATACATTGTTTCCATTTTAGATGAAGTATTTGAAGCCATAGACCAAGCCAAAGAAAATTTGCAACGCAATTTGCAAAATGCAAAAAATCTTTTTCAAAGTGAATTGGACAATGTATTCACGAGCAAAGGGAATAGTTGGTTAGAAAAGAAACTGGGCGAATGTTGTACAACAATAACTAAAGGGTCTTCCCCAAAGTGGCAAGGCGTTAACTACGTAGACAAACCAGGAATCCTTTTTGTTACGAGTGAAAATGTTGGAGAATTTGAATTGCTATTGGAACACAAAAAGTACGTGGAAGAAAAATTTAATCTAAAAGATAAAAAATCGATTTTGAAAAAAGGGGATGTACTTACAAATATTGTCGGCGCTTCTATTGGAAGAACAGCTATCTACAATATAGATGATGTTGCTAATATCAATCAGGCGGTTTGTATTTTAAGGTGTAATGAGAAAATATTGAACAATGAGTATCTAACATATATTCTTAATTCTCCATTCCTAAAAAAAATATTTCATGATAATGAAGTTGATAATGCCAGAGCAAATTTGAGTTTAGGCTTTTTTGCTAATCTTTCAATTCCGTTTCCATCATTAAAAGAACAAAAGAAAATCGTCCACGAACTTGATACTCTTTCAATGCAAACAAAAAAATTAGAAACTACTTACCAGAAAAAAATAGACAACCTCGAAGAACTCAAAAAATCAATCCTCCAAAAAGCATTCAGCGGTGAGTTAACCAGCCCTGAAAGGGCATTATCTCCTAACGATGGGCATAGCCCATCGAAGAAGAAGAAAGTCTCATCTATAAAAAGCCCTGAAAGGGCGTAATATCCGGGAGCATGATACTATATCGCAGATACATAAGTTTAGCTAAAGCCTTTTCAGGTAGGTATGCCATGGGGCTACACCCCATGTTCAGAGCTTACGCCCTTTCAGGGCTTGTAAGTCATGGAGCTACACCCCATGTTGACAACTTACGCCCTTTCAGGGCTTGGGGTTTCGTGGTTTCGCCACTTCATCCCGCTATACGGGATGTTAGCAGCTTACGCCCTTTCAGGGCTTCAACTATAATGTTTTGCACGTTAGGTGTTACATTTATAATAAAAAAAATGGGACAATCACTGGTAAAAAACTACATACACCTTGTGTTCAGCACTAAACACAGGCAGCCGCTCATACATCCTCCTTATGAGGATGAATTACATAATTACCTGGGAGGCATTTGCAACAAGTTGGAATGTCAGCCAATAAAAATAGGTGGATACACCGATCATATCCATATTCTTTGCATGCTGTCAAAAAAAATCGCTTTGATGAAATTGTTAGAGGAAGTAAAATCGCATTCATCAAAGTGGATGAAAACAAAGGCTGAATCATTGAAAAATTTTTACTGGCAGGATGGTTATGGTGGATTTTCAGTAAATCCATCAGAAGTAGATAAGGTTATTGCCTATATAGCAAATCAGCATGAGCACCACAGTAAGAAAACATTTCAGGATGAATACAGGGCATTCCTTAAAAAATATAATGTGGAATATGATGAAAGATATGTGTGGGATTAATTGAGGCACATCACTGACTAAATAAAATAACAGAAACTTAGCATGAACGAACAGGAAACAAGGACCGAATACATATTACCGGCTTTGCAAAGAGCAGGTTGGGGTGCTGTGGAAGGCAGCCGTATACGGGAAGAATTTCCTATTTCAAAAGGCAGGTTAATTGGTCATGGGCAAAGAAGCAAACCCGATAAAGCAGATTTTGTATTACAATACCGCAACAGGAATTTAGCCATTGTTGAAGCAAAAAAAAGAGACCTGCATTATACCGAAGGCGTTGCACAGGCAAAGGATTATGCAGGCAAGTTGCAGGTGCGTTTTACGTACAGCACCAATGGCTTACTCATTTACGGGATGGATATGCAGGAAGGAACAGAAGCGGATGTGGTTTTGTATCCTACTCCCGCTGAATTGTGGGCTATGACTTTTGGGGAAGAAGAAAGACTGCAACCAAAGGCTGCTGTGTTGAAAGAACAATTACTGGCTATTCCTTACGAAACCAAAAGCGGCACCAGGCCGCCAAGGTATTACCAGGAAAATGCAGTTGCGAATGTTTTGGATGCTATAGCAAATAACAAAGACAGAATTTTATTAACCCTGGCAACAGGCACAGGTAAAACAGATATTGCTTTTCAGATTGCCTGGAAATTATTCAAGGGCAAATGGAATCTTAACAAGGATGGTGAAAGGAGCCCAAGGATCTTATTTTTAGCCGACCGCAATACTTTAGCCGACCAGGCTTTTACCAAATTCAATGAGTATGGGGCATTCGATGAAGATGCATTGGTACGTATCAGTCCTGCAGATATAAAGAAGAAAGGCAGGGTGCCAAAGAATGGTGCTTTGTTCTTTACCATCTTTCAAACTTTTATGAGTGGGCCAAATGACGAGCCATACTTTGGGGATTACCCAAAAGATTTTTTTGATTTTATTATTATTGATGAGTGTCACCGGGGCGGCGCCAAAGATGAAAGTAGCTGGCGGGATATCATGGAATATTTTAGCCCTGCTTTTCAATTAGGCCTTACTGCCACTCCAAAACGTAAAATGAATGTGGATACGTATAAATATTTTGGAGATCCTGTTTATATTTATTCATTAAAACAAGGTATCAATGACGGGTTTTTAACACCGTTTAAAGTAAAGCAGATTGGCACTACGGGCGATGATTATATTTATACATCAGACGATGAAATAATAGAGGGTGAAATTGAAGAAGGAAAAGTGTATGGTATTGAAGAACAAAACAGGGTAATAGAATTAATGGACATAGAAGCTTACCGGGTAAGAACTTTTATGAGCATGATCGATCAAACCCAGAAAACCCTGGTGTTTTGTGCCACGCAATTGCATGCGCTGGCGTTAAGGAATCTGATCAATCAAATGTCCACAAGCAGAAATCCGAATTACTGTCATAGGGTAACAGCAGATGATGGAAAATTGGGAGAACAGCATTTGAAGGATTTTCAGGATAATGAAAAAAGCATCCCTGCTATCCTTACCACTTCCCAAAAACTAAGTACCGGGGTTGATGCACCGGAGATCAGGAATATTGTGCTATTGCGGCCTGTAAAACAATTGATAGAATTCAAACAAATTGTTGGCCGCGGTACAAGATTGTTTGATGGCAAAGATTATTTTACTATTTATGATTTTGTAAAAGCTTATTTAAATTTTAATGATCCTGAATGGGACGGTGAACCAATAGACCCTGAGCCACCTCAACCTCCCCCGCCACCAAAAATATGCACGAAATGTGGGCAACAGCTTCCGTGTCTTTGTCTGGGAGAAGATGAATTGCCTTGTATTATTTGTGAACAACAGCCATGCGTTTGCGAAGAGCAACCTCCAATGAGAATGATTAAAATAAAACTGGCCGATGGCAAAATCAGGAAGCTGCAACACATGGTGCATACTTCTTTCTGGAGTCCTGATGGAAAACCGATTTCAGCGGAAGCGTTTTTACAATCTATGTTTGGTGTTTTGCCTGAATTGTTTAAAAGTGAAAATGAACTAAGGGAAATTTGGAGCAGGCCCGATACCAGGAAAAAATTATTGGAAGAATTGAAAGAAAAAGGATTTGCGAAAGAGCAACTGGAAGAATTTCAAAAAATATTGCATGCCGAAAACAGTGACCTGTACGATGTCCTGGCCTATGTGGCTTTCCATGCTTCTATCATTGAAAGGTCGGCTAGGGCTGAACAGGCAAAAATACACCTGCATGATTATGATGCTAAGCAGCAGGAATTTTTAAATTTTGTGCTGAAGCAATACATAAGCTCGGGTGTAGAAGAATTAGATGATGCTAAATTAAAACCCCTGCTGGAACTAAAATATAAAGCGATTGATGATGCTAAGCGGGAATTAGGTGATATAACAAGCATTAGAAATATGTTTATTGGCTTTCAAAGCTATTTGTATCAGCGTGCGATATAAATTCACAACTTAAAATTTACCTCTAACATAGGCCAGGAATTGGTATTTGATCAACTTTCAAAAAAGCAGGGCTGCCTGATAATTTCAATAATACTGTTTTTGAGGACAGTTGGGGTTTTTTAAAACATGTTAAGCCGGTATTTCCACCCTGGATTTTTACTTTTGATTTTTTACTTTGTATTATGTACCGTACCCCCATAATACCCGTTTGGAAAAAAGCGCCATTCATCAGGCTGCTATTACCACTTATAGCAGGTATCATGTTACAATGGTATTTGCACATTCCGGTTACAGTTCTTGTTATTGCTTTAGTTTCTTTCAGCATAGCTTTTGTTTTGTTTTTGCTGCTGCCACTTGCTTTGAGGTTCAGATCAAAATCTTTGCAGGGATCTATCATCCAGCTCTTGTTCATTGGTTTGGGGACCTTACTTACCTGGCAAAAAGATATCAGGCATAAGACAAACTGGTATGGAAATTATTACCACGATAGCAGTTGGCTGGTGGTTCTTATTGATGAACCACTTGTTGAAAAAACAAGATCTTTCAAAACAGATGGAAATGTTGAATCGATCATTCAAAACGGAATAACAATTCCCTGCACAGGAAAACTGTTATTGTATTTTTCTAAGGACAGTATCAAAAATGAATTGCAATATGGAGACAGGATCATCATCAGCAAGAACCTGCAACAAATAAAAAACTCCGGTAACCCCGGTGCTTTTAATTACCAGCGCTATGCTGCTTTCCAGGGGATATTTCACAATGTCTTTTTAAAAGATAAAGACTGGATCATCGTTAAAGAAAATGGGGCATTTGCCGGAAATAAGTTTAAACAATTTATTTTTTCAGCAAGAGAATATGTTTTGGGTGTATTAAGAAATACCATACATACGGGTAAAGATGAACTGGCTATTGCCGAAGCATTGTTAATTGGGTACACTAATGACCTGGATAAAGACCTTGTGCAGGCTTACAGCAATACAGGCGTGGTGCATATCATTGCCATTTCCGGTATGCACCTGGCATTGATCTACGTTTTACTGGTTTGGATATTTGCCAGGATCCCTTTCGTCAACCGGTCAAAAATACTACAGTTAGTTTTGATACTGGGTAGCCTTTGGTTGTTTTCCATTCTTACCGGCGCATCACCCTCTGTGCTTCGTGCTGCAGTTATGTTCTCCTGTATTGCCATTGGAAAAAATTTACAAAAAAAGACTTCAATATATAGTTCATTGTCTGCCTCAGCATTTTTATTGCTTTGTTATGATCCTTATTATTTATGGGCGGTTGGTTTCCAGTTGTCGTACCTGGCTGTGCTGGGGATCGTGATCTTTCAGAAACCAATCTATGATCTTTTTTACATTAAAAATAAATGGCTTGATAAAACCTGGCAGCTCATCTGCGTATCAACAGCGGCACAGGTACTTACATTCCCGGTTTGTATTTATTATTTTCACCAATTCCCCAATTTGTTTTTAATAACCAATCTTGTTGCTGTACCGGTATCTGCGGTTATTCTGTATGCCGCCATTGCATTGGTTGCTTTTTCCTGGGTTCCGTACCTCGGCCCTTATCCTGGCAAATTGGTTGGAGGCTTAACCTGGGGGATGAATAAATTCATCTTATCGGTAAATGAATTTTCCTTTGCAGTGTGGGATAAGATAGCGGCAACTGTTTTATCAACCTGGTTATTATATGCAATAGTAATTGGCTTTGGAGCCTGGCTGATGCTTAAAAATAAAAAATATTTCCGTGTAGCTTTAATTGCATCACTGGCTTTTGTAATGTTGGTTGCCTACAATAAATGGCAAACCGGTAAACAGCAAAAATTAATTGTTTATAATGTGCCGCAACAACAGGCCATTGATATGATCAATGGGAACAACTACCTCTTTGTGGGCGACAGCATATTGCTTGAAAACGGCGTACTGCAGAATTTTCACTTAAAACCCGCCAGAATAGCCCAACAACTTGATGGCAGAACAGCAGTATTGACCGGAGTCTTTCAACAAAGTATATTTTATCAATTTAATAACAAAAAGATACTGGTCCTGGATAAAACGATGAATTTTGAACCTGCACCCGAAAAAATTAACCTTGACCTTGTCATCATTTCAAAAAATCCCCGTTTGAGTATTACTGAACTGGTAAAGGTTTTCAATTGCACACAATTTGTTTTTGATGCATCAAATCCCGCCTGGAAGATCAAAAAATGGCAGCAGGAATGCAGGATGCTGCACTTGAATTATCACTCCGTTCACGAAGCCGGTGCGTTCATTTACAATGTTGGCATATAAGTTGCATTTTTAAAGCCGTGGTTCCGGAATTATTACCTGATCGATTAGTTATTATCTTTGTTTTATCATTAAATTTTACAGGATGACCAGGCCCTGCTGGCTTTTATTTACTTTATTGTTGTTAAATATACCGGGCACTATGGCCCAGGCGTATAGTGATACCACAGTTATCCGTTTTGATTATAAACAATCTGCTTTATTTCATGCCTTTACTTTTGAAGCCATAGATAGTGCAGTTGATATCCTTTTAAAAAATAAAGCAGTTACCCTTTCCATTGATGGGTATGCTTATAAAGATGAAGGATCTGATACAATCTGTTATTACATCGCACTGAACAGGGCCTTATTTGTACAAACCTATGTGTTAGGAAGAGGTATTGACAGTTCCCGGATCCTTACACTAAATGCATGGGGTAATAAAAGGCAATCCTATGTTAATAAGGATAAGGAAGGTCATTTTATTAACTGCCGTGCCGAAATAATACTGAATTATCCCCCACCTCCAAAAGTAGTCGTCATATCCGACAGGGATGAAGATGGCATTGCAGATAATGATGATTCGTGCCCAGAAGTTTTTGGGTTATTGGAACATAAGGGTTGCCCCAATCCGAATGCAGTTGTAGTACCCTTCGCCACACAAGAGTCGGCATTGTATTCCATGACATACAAAGTATTGGATAGTGTGGTTTGGGTTTTAAAAGAAAATCCTGCTTATACCATCGGTATTGAAGGCCATGCATACAAAGGAGAAGCCATTAATACTGTTTGCGAAAAGCTTGCCAATGAAAGGGCTGAGATCGTGAAGCTATACCTGATCTCCAGGCAGCTTAATCCATCAAGGATTACTTACATAAAGAATTACGGTAACCGCCGGCCGGTTAATGCCGGTAAAAACCCACGTGATATTTTAGCCAATGCCCGTGCCGAAATAATTTTTAAAAAGGACTAAGTAAACCTGCACATTTCCCAGTTTTAAAAGATCAATTTAAAATGAATGTCAAGCTTAAACTTGTCGAAGTCGATTTACAGCTTCGTAACATGCCTTCGACACGCTCAGGCTGACATCTTTTTGAAACCGAGACATTTTAATTAAACAGGAAAGGTTTTTCCTACGCTCAAAATCCTGTAATTTTGCGGCAAAATCAGGTATATACCGGCTGCTGTTTTCTTAACCAGCCCATTTAATCAAAACAAATGCAGAAAAAAATTCATTCGGCCCTCATTTCAGTTTTTTATAAGGATGGATTAGAAAAGATCGTTCAACAGCTTCACCAACTGGGAGTAACCATTTATTCCACCGGGGGTACTCAAAAATTCATTGAAGAATTAAAAGTGCCCTGTACGCCTGTTGAATCTTTAACAAGTTATCCTTCCATTTTAGGCGGACGGGTAAAAACCTTACATCCGTCTGTGTTTGGAGGTATATTGGGTAAAAGAGATGATGCACAACACCGGGCTGAAATGAAGCAATTCAACATTCCCGAAATCGACCTCGTGATCGTGGATCTGTATCCTTTTGAAGAAACAGTGCAAACTGTGAATCGCTCCGCCTTTCAAGGAGGTGAAGAAGAAAAGGAAAAATTGATCATTGAAAAAATTGATATTGGTGGACCATCCATGATACGTGCAGCAGCAAAGAACCACGATTCGGTAGTGGTGGTTGCTGCAAAGAAAGATTATGCCTTATTAGAGAATATTTTAAATGTCCAAAAAGGTGAAACATCTTTAGTGCAAAGAAGAATGTTTGCCATTAAAGCATTTGATGTTTGTACAGGTTACGACATGGCCATTTCTAATTATTTTAATCAAACAGCATTTCTTAATCCATTTGATAAAGAAAAATCAGTGTTGCGCTATGGCGAAAACCCGCATCAACAAGGTGTTTTTTATGGCAATGCAGATGAACTGTTCGAAAAGCTGAACGGTAAGGAATTGTCTTACAACAACCTGGTTGATGTGGATGCAGCGGTACAGATCATTGCTGAGTCCTCCCCAAACCCCTCCCAGGGAGGGGCTTATAAAGACCCTGCTGAAATTTGGTTTGCTATAATTAAACACACGAATGTATGTGGGATTGCTGTAAGAAATACAGTTAAAGAAGCATGGGATGCTGCGCTGGCAGGAGATCTGGAGAGTGCCTTTGGTGGTGTGTTGGTTTGTAATGCTGCCGTTGATACAGCAACCGCTAATGCGATCAATGAAATATTTTTTGAGGTTTTGATAGCCCCGTCTTTTGATGCGGAAGCACTGGAGATCCTAAAAACCAAAAAGAACAGGATATTACTTCAGCAAAAAATAAAACTACATTCAACACATCAATACAGGTCGGTTTTGAACGGCATACTTACACAGGAAAACGACACGGGTAATTACACCGAATGGAAAGAAGCCGGTGGACGGGAAACAACAGCAGCGGAAAAAGAAGACCTGGTATTTGCCAATATCGTTTGCAAGCATTTAAAAAGTAATGCCATTGCATTGGTAAAGAATAAGCAGTTGTTTGGCAAAGGCTGCGGACAAACCAGCCGTATTGATGCATTGCGGCAATCAATAGAAAAAGCAAAGCAGTTTGATTTTGATCTCAACGGTGCAGTACTGGCCAGTGATGCTTTTTTCCCATTTGATGATTGCGTTAAGATCGCACATACTGCCGGGATCAATGCATTTATACAGCCGGGTGGCTCGATCCGGGATAAAGATTCAATAACCTATTGCAAGGAGAATAACCTGGCCATGGTCATTACCGGCCTCCGGCATTTTAAACATTAAATACCATAAATTGAAATAAGGGTTCTTTTATAAACCCGCTTTTTGTCTGTTTCGACAAGCTCAACATGACAAGAGTTGTCTCCCGCCCATGGCGGGATGTCGAAGGTGGCTTTCAAAATGAGATATTGATTAATATAAAATTGAATAACATAAAGCATAGCCTCAATAAATGATCAGCAGTAAAAATTTGCCTAAAGGAAAAGCAGGGGGATACCTGGCATTGGGTATTACCAGTATTGTTTGGGGCACCACCTGGGTGGCGAGTAAAATTGGTGTTGCTGAAATTCCTGCGCTTCAAATGGCCTATATCCGGCAGTTTTTAGGAGGTTCCTGTTTTCTTCTTTTTTTTATGCTCTATAAAAAATTGCCATTTCCTAACCGCAAAGAATTTTTCTGGTTGCTGATCATGTCTTTGCTGATGTTTGTAATGGCAAATGGATTAAGTACCTGGAGTTTAAATTTCATTCCAACCGGTTTGAGTGCATTGGTGGGGGCATTGTATCCATTAAGTGTGGTGATCATCGAAATGGTTTTTTATAAGAACCGCAATATGACCATACTTACTTTTATCGGGTTGCTGCTTGGTATAACCGGTATCGGCATCGTATTTTATGAAAATGCATTTCAACATCATCCCGATGGATTTGTTTTCGGCGTGGCATTATCGGTGATTGCCATGTTATCATGGAGCGTGGGAACAATTTTTATCACCCGCAATAAAATGAAACTGAACCCATATTATGCCACCGGCTGGCAAATGCTGATCAGCTCATTTATTTTGTTCATTGTAGCCGAAACCACGCAGCCAACAATTGCCCTTGCAGCTATTAATGCAACAGCCTGGGGCGTGATCATCTACCTGGTTTTGGCGGGGTCCTTACTTGCTTTCATCGCTTTTATTTATTCCATGAAAAAATTACCGGCAGCCGTCTCTTCTTTGTATGCCTATATTAACCCGCTTGTTGCGATGGTAACTGCGGCTATCGTATTACATGAAAAACTGACCATGTATATTTTATGGGGTGCCATTGTAACGCTTGCAGGGGTGTTCCTGGTTAATTACAGCATCAAACGTACCAGGGAAAAGATCATTGCTGAACCTGAGCAATAAACTTATCGTAGATCTCTTTCCATCCGCTAAAATCATCAGAAGTGCCTAAAAAATTATTATGCCAGATGCTGATAAGCGTTCCTCCAACTTCTTTGCAAACAGTTAAATAATGAAGCAGTTCATCCCATGTTTGTTCGGGGTTTTGCCGCTGTTCATAAAATGAATTCGCATCCATAAAACAAAAAGGATGGATACGCAGATTCGTTTGTTCATTTTTTTCCAGGTCGTACCAAAAAAAAGAAGAAGCTGCTGATGCCCTGAAACCATTGATGCTCCCATATCCCATGGAATAGTCATCAGTTATCCCGGCACTGATCAATCTTTGATATCCTTCAGGCAGATTAAAACGGATATAATGCTGGCGGCTGGGGATCGGGGTCGGTACCCCGCCAATGGCGGGGGCCTGAGCCATCGCTTTTAATTGCTCTTTTTCTTTTTTTAATAAAGACCTGTCATCCCCGCTTTGCCAGGAAGGATGTATGCCAATAGTATATTTTTTTGAATGCTGTTTCACCAGGTTCCACATGGCATCTTTATGGGGTAAAATGTTTTTATCATACCTGCCATTTCTTTCTGCCACCAGGAAAAAATAAAGAGGTTGCAGATCATAATGCTGGTGCAGGTGGTGCAACCAATCATAACAATCAAATGGGTCTTGTTGAGCACCGGCTAAAACTTTTATTCTTTCTGCCGAAGGCGATCTTAGGTAACCTCCAATATTTCGCCAGAGTCCCTTGTGTTTATACGAATAAGCCATGTCAATATCGTAGGTAGGCAGGAAGTTGAAAGTTGAAAGTTGAAAATTGAAAGTGGAGAATTTCTCCTTCAGTTTTTTTGCAAGATCAATGGCCCAAATATTGACCAACGGCAAATTCAAAAATCCTTCGCGGTAAGCCAGCGATCTTTCACAATCATACCTGCCATACATATCTTTTTCATGCGGCAGGTATTCCTCGTACCGGCTGAGCAGGTAAAATGATGCAGCAAAAATGTCAAAGGGAAGATCACCGTTTGAGGTTTTAAAAAAAGCTTTGTAATTATTTACGGTAAAACAATTGATCGGTTGGCTTTTTATATTTTGTTCAAACAACAACGGGTGGTTTTGAATATAAAATTCATCTCCTGAAATTCCTGAATCACTGTAGTTGATCTTCGGCCCTTCGTGTGACCTGAATTTTTCCGAATCGATCGTTAGTTTAAAATCAACACCCAACAGTTCTTTAAAAATAAAAGAACAGATATACTGTAATCTTGAACTGCTAATATGTGAATAGATCAATATCATTCAGGCACAAAATAAATAAGTCCCGCTAAAGCAGGACCATTTTTGACTTTTTAATTTTGATCCTGCCTACCGGCAGGCAGTTTTTTACTTTTTATACCGTTCCTTCCACAGCTGGTTAAAGGTTTTCTGGCTAAAATCCAGGTCAGCCCTGTTTTTATTCCAGCCTTTGAACATGCCATTTACCACTTTGTT